>NZ_AP022570.1:4510128-4810804 GCF_010728325.1 Mycolicibacterium poriferae | reverse complement strand
CCGGTGTGGATCTCCGAGAGGGAACGCACACCGTCGGTGTCCACCGACAACGGCTCGACCATCACTTGCCTCCCACACCTGTACCCGCAGACCTGCTCCGCACCGATTCTAGGGCCGCCGGGGACGGCGCCCGATCACCAAATCGATCGTCACGACCCGTTGATCTCCGCAAGCGCTTCCCGGCCGAACGCGCAATCCAGCTCACCGGTCAGCCGGGCCAGCGTCTCACCGGCCCGCGCATCCCCGAGTCGCGCGCCGACATGGGCGGACCGCAACGCCACCGCGGTCTGTCCGCCTCGCTCCGCGGCCTTGACCGCGGCTCGGGCCGCCTCGACGGCGCCGTGCGTGTCGTGCTGGGCGGCCAGTGTGGCGGCGCGAGCCAGGCTCAGTTCCGGCGCGAAGAGCATGGACTTGAGGCCATGTCGTGCCTCGGCGCGTGCCAGCGCCTTACCCGCATCAGCCGGTCTGCCGAGCCGGCCCAACGCCTGCGCAAGCAGCATCCAGGCCAGCGGCCCCCACGAGTATCCGGTCGGCGCGAGCGTGGTTGCGGCGTCCCGCAACAGCGAGACCGCTTGAGTGAGTTCACCTCTGGCGAGCAGCACGTCAGCGGTGAGGACCTCGCCGATTGCGCGGCCGGGCTGTCTGCGCTGGGCGAACTCGGTGAGCCGCCGCGCCAGCGTCAGCGCGCGATCCGACTCGCCGGTCATCAGCAGCGCGGTCGTCTGTCCGAACCCGCTGGTGAAGCGCAGCAGGCCCGGCTGGCCCGCCGAGACGGCGCGCTCGGCCAGGGCGTCCACATCGCCGAATCGGCCCGTGCGTGCCGCGCACAGCGCCGCCGCCGACGCCGCCCAGCCGACCGCGGTCTCGTCGGCGTCGGGGGATCCCAGCACCTGCTCGGCCACGTCCCGGGCCCGATCCAGGTTCCCCGCATTCATCGCGAAGGTGGCCGACAGCGCGTCCACCGCGGTGCGGGCGCCCGGGTCGTCCACCTTCGCGCGGATGGACTGCAGGAACGCGGTCGCCCGCGCGGGCTCTGACAGCATCCAGAACTGGTTGGCCGCGGTGGGCAGCGCCCACGCGATCAGTTCGTCGTCGCTCAGCGACGCGGGGTCCAGGCCGGCGAGCACCGCGTCGGCCTCCCGTCCGCGGCCCTGCCACGCCAGCGCGTAGCCGGCGGTCAGTCGGGCGTCGAGGTCGTGCCCGCCGCCCAGCCCCGCCTGCGCGAGCCGCTCGCTGAGTTCCAGGTCGCCGAGCCGCAGTGCTTCGCGGGCGGCCGCGCACAGGTCGGGCGCCGGCAGCGGGCTGTCGCTGCCGATCGACAGGGCGGCCACCCGCAGCCGGCCCACCACCCCGTGCGGGCCCGCCGACGACAGGCGGCCCACCACCGCCGACCGCAGGCGTCGCAGGTCCGGGCCGCCGAGCCGGTCGCGCACCGAGTCGACGAACAGCGGATGCGCGGGGCGCACCCCGTCCTGGCTGATGATCACGGCGCCCGCCTGCACGCCGTCGTCGACAGCGTGGGCACTGGTCAGCGCAGCGGCGTCCTCGAGGCTCAGTGGATCCGCGACCGCCAGGAACTCCAGCACGCGGCGGGTCGTGCTCGACAGCCCGGCGACGAATGCGTCGACCTGCGCCCGCAGCCGGCTGTCCTCATGGCCTGGCGGCGTCACGTCCACCCGCGCCGCGACGTCGTCGTGCCACAGCGCGGTCACCTCCGCCGGCACCGGCCACTCCCCGACGGTGGCGGTGAGCACCACGCGAACCGCCCGGCTCACCGCGAGTTGGTAGACCAGAGCCGCCGACAGTGCGTCCAGATGGTGCGCGTCGTCGATCACCAGCAACCTGCCGTCGCCCAGGCTCTGCCGGGCGGTCGCCAACACCGCCGCGGTCTTGCCGGACTCCGGCACATCGAGCAGATGCTCGAAGGCCCCGAACGGCACGTCCGGCGGCGACGCCGTCGCGAGCACCCAGTCCACCCGGTCGAATTCAGCCGACAGCTGCTCGGCCGCATGACGGGCCAGCGTCGACTTCCCGACGCCGGCCGGGCCGATCAACACGGCCCCGGCCTGCGTGCGCACGCCGCGTTCGATGAGTTCGAGTGCCGGATCCGACCGTCCGGTCACCCATCCGATCGGTGCGCGCACGGGCATCGCCGGAGTGTATGGCTAGGTTTGTCCGTGTGTCCCGAGAAGCGTCCCCAGAACCCGACCGCGAATGGGCGGTCTGCGTGTACTGCGCGTCGAGCCCGACGCATCCCGAGTTGCTCGACCTGGCCCACCAGCTCGGCAAAGCCATCGCCGACCAAGGCTGGACGCTGGTCTCGGGAGGCGGCAACGTCTCGGCGATGGGGGCGGTCGCCTCGGCCGCCCGCTCGCACGGCGGCTACACCGTCGGCGTGATCCCCAAGGCGCTGGTCCATCGTGAGGTGGCCGACACCGAGGCCGACGAACTCGTCGTCACCGACACGATGCGGGAACGCAAGCAGGTGATGGAGGACCGCGCCGACGCGTTCATCTCGCTGCCCGGCGGCATCGGCACGCTGGAAGAATTCTTCGAAGCCTGGACAGCGGCGTATTTGGGTATGCACTCGAAACCGATCGTGATGCTCGACCCGTTCGGGCACTACGAGGGTTTGCTGGTCTGGCTGCGCGGGCTGGCGGACACCGGCTACGTCGCCGACGAGGCGCTGCGGCGCCTCATCGTCGTCGAGGACGTGGACGCCGCACTGGCCGCATGCGCACCGACCCGTTGACCCGCATCGGCCGCAACTAAGGTGTCCGACAAACGACCGGAGGAAGAAAGCACCGACATGACGACGTGTATCGATGGGCAGATGAAATGAGTGGGGCGCGCCGCAGCGTCGGAGTCCTCGACGTCGCCAAACAACTCCCCGGTTTCCTCAAAGACACCCCGACGATTCTGCGCGGAGTGATCACCGGGTTCGGTGCCCGGCCGTCCGCCAAGACCTCGATCGGCAAGATCTTCCAGGACCGGGCGGCCAGCTACGGCGACCACGTGTTCATCAAGTTCGGCGATGAGCGGCTGACGTACCGCGAGGCCAACGAGACGGTCAACCGCTACGCCGCGGTGCTGGCGGCCAAGGGGGTCGGGCACGGCGACGTGGTCGGCATCATGCTGCGCAACTCGCCCCAGTCGGTGCTGCTGATGCTCGCCGCCGTCAAGTGTGGCGCCGTCGCGGGGATGATCAACTTCCACCAGCGCGGCGAGGTGCTCAAGCACAGTTTCGGGCTGTTGGAGGCCAAGGTCGTCGTCGCCGAGGTCGACCTGATCGACGAGATCACCGAGAGCGGCGCCGACACCAGCGGTCTGCTGACCGTCGACGAGGTCATCACGATGTCGGCGACGGCGCCCACCACGAATCCCGCCACCACCGAGGCCGTGCTGGCCAAGGACAAGGCCTTCTACATCTTCACCTCCGGCACCACCGGCATGCCGAAGGCCAGCGTCATGACCCACTACCGCTGGCTGCGAGCGCTGGCCGGCTTCGGCGGTCTAGGATTGCGGCTCAACAGCAGCGACACGCTGTACTGCTGCCTGCCGCTGTACCACAACAACGCGCTGACGGTCGCGCTGTCGTCCGTGCTGAACTCCGGTGCGGCCCTGGCGCTGGGCAAGTCGTTCTCGGCGTCGAAGTTCTGGGACGACGTGATCCGTTATGACGCCACCGCTTTCGTCTACATCGGCGAGATCTGCGGTTATCTGCTCAACCAGCCGGAAAAGCCGACGGATCGCCAGCACAAGGTGCGGGTCATCTGCGGTAACGGGTTGCGTCCTGCGATCTGGGACGAGTTCACCGAGCGGTTCGGCATCAAGCGGGTCTGCGAGTTCTACGCGGCCAGTGAAGGCAACACCGCGTTCGTCAACGTCTTCAACATCGACAAGACGACCGGCATCTGTCCCAGCCCGATCGCGTTCGTCGAGTACGACCACGACACCGGCGAACCGAAACGCGGTCCCGACGGCCGGGTGCACAAAGTCGAGAACGGCGAGCCGGGTCTGCTGCTGTCCAAGGTCAGCAACTTCCAGCCGTTCGACGGCTACACCGACAAGGAAGCCACCGAGAAGAAGCTGGTCCGCGACGCCTTCAAGGAGGGCGACGTGTGGTTCAACACGGGCGACCTGATGCGGGCGCAGGGCTTCGGGCACGCCGCGTTCACCGACCGACTCGGCGACACGTTCCGCTGGAAGGGTGAGAACGTCGCGACCACGGAGGTCGAGGCGGCGATCTCGACGCATCCGCAGATCGAGGAGGCGACGGTCTTCGGCGTCGAGGTGCCGGGTGCGGGTGGGCGGGCCGGCATGGCCGCGATCCAGCTCAAGAACGGTGACGAGCTCGACGGTAAGGCGCTGGCCCAGGCCGCCTACGACAAGCTGCCCGGCTACGCGGTGCCGCTGTTCGTGCGGGTGGTGACGGAGTTGGCGCACACATCGACGTTCAAGAGCCAGAAGGTCGACCTGCGAAAAGAGGGTTACGGCAAGGCCAGCGGCGATGACGACGACAGCGAGGACGTCACGATCGACGATCCGCTGTACGTCCTGTCCGGCAAGGACGAGGGCTACGTCCCGTTCTACGACGAGTACCCCGACGAGGTCGCCTCGGGCAAGAAACCCAAGTAGCGCCCGCGAGCGCCGCGATCTGCGTATTCCGGCCGGAACCGCGCGTCCGGCCGGAACGTAGCCTGAATGGCGTGGAGTCGACGTTTCTGGGCCGACCGGTGGCCGGTGACCGTGCGCTGATCATGGCGATCGTGAACCGGACGCCGGACTCGTTCTACGACCGCGGCGCCACCTTCACCGATGAGGCGGCCAAGGAGGCCGCCCACCGGGTCATCTCCGACGGCGCCGACGTCGTGGACATCGGCGGGGTGAAGGCGGGCCCCGGCGAGGTCGTCGACACCGCAGAAGAGATCGCCCGGGTGGTGCCCTTCATCGAATGGCTGCGCAGCACCTTTCCCGAGCAGCTCATCAGCGTCGACACCTGGCGTGCGGAGGTGGCCAAGCAGGCCTGCGCGGCAGGCGCGGATCTGATCAACGACACCTGGGGCGGGGTCGACGCCGAGCTCGCGGGCGTCGCGGCCGAATTCGGTGCGGGCCTGGTCTGCTCCCACACCGGGGGTGCGGTGCCGCGGACCCGGCCGTTCCGGGTCAACTACGGCATCTCCGAGCGGGGGGTGGTCGACGACGTCATCGCCGAGGTGACCGCCGCCGCCGAGCGGGCGTCCGCTCTCGGGGTCCGCCGCGACGGCATCCTGATCGACCCGACCCACGACTTCGGCAAGAACACTTACCACGGTCTTAGTTTGTTGCGCCACGTAAAAGAGCTTGTAAATACTGGATGGCCCGTCCTGATGGCGCTGAGCAACAAAGATTTTGTCGGGGAGACTCTGGGTGTGGGCCTCACCGAACGCCTCGAAGGCACCCTGGCAGCGACGGCCATCGCCGCCGCCGAGGGCGCGGCGATGTTCCGGGTGCACGAGGTGGGACCCACGCGTCGAGTACTGGAGATGGTTGCGTCGATCAAGGGCGCCCGTCAGCCGAAACGAACGGTGAGGGGACTGGCATGACTGTCTTGTCTGATCGCATCACGGGACTGGCCATCGACGATGTGGCGGACCACCGGTGGCTGACCGATCACAGCTGGAGCCGCCCGTCATGGACGGTCGCCGAGCTCGAGGCTGCCAAACGGGGTCGCACGGTTTCGGTCGTGCTGCCTGCGCTCAACGAGGAGGAAACCGTCGCCGGGGTGGTCGAGACCATCACCCCGTTGCTGGGTGGGCTCGTCGACGAACTGATCGTGCTGGACTCCGGCTCCACCGACGACACCGAGATCCGGGCGGTGGCCGCCGGGGCCCGGGTGGTCAGCCGGGAGGTCGCGTTACCCGAGGTCGAAACGCAGCCCGGCAAGGGTGAGGTGCTGTGGCGGTCGCTGGCCGCCACCACCGGCGACATCGTCGCGTTCGTCGATTCCGATCTGCTCGATCCCGATCCGATGTTCGTGCCCAAGCTGCTGGGACCGCTGCTGACCACCGAGGGTGTGCACCTGGTCAAGGGCTTCTACCGGCGGCCGCTGCGGGTCAGCGGCAAAGAGGACGCCAACGGCGGTGGCCGCGTCACCGAGCTGGTGGCCCGCCCGTTGCTCGCGGCGCTGCGACCCGAGCTGACCTGCCTGTATCAGCCGCTGGGCGGCGAGTATGCCGGCACCCGGGAGCTGTTGACCGCGGTGCCGTTCGCGCCCGGCTACGGGGTGGAGATCGGCCTGCTGATCGACGCCTACGACCGGTTGGGCCTCGACGCGCTGGCCCAGGTGAATCTGGGTGTGCGGACCCACCGCAACCGGCCGCTGACCGAGCTGGCGTCGATGAGCCGCCAGGTCATCGCCACGCTGCTGTCGCGGTGCGGCATCGAGGACTCCGGGGTGGGGCTCACGCAGTTCTTCGCCGACGGCAACAACTACAGCGCGCGCACCTCGGGGGTCTGCCTGGAAGACCGCCCACCGATGAACACGCTCCGCCCGCGCTGACCCCGTGTCGGCGGCGTCGGGCACTATCGACGTGTGACCCTCGTCCTGCTCTACCTCGTGGTGTTCGTGTTGGTGGGCATCGTGCTGTTCGCCCTCGGCAGCGTCGTGTTCGGCCGCGGCGAGGTGTTGCCGCCGCTTCCGCAGTCCACCACCGCGACCGTGTTGCCCGCCTCCGGAGTGACCGGAGCCGACGTCGAGGCGCTCAAGTTCACCCAGACGTTGCGCGGTTACAAGGCCGGTGAGGTGGACTGGGTGCTCGACCGCTTGGGCCGCGAACTCGACCAGCTCAGAGGCGAGCTGGCCGCGGTGCGCGCCACGCAGGGCCTCGGCGCAGAGACGGGCACCGCCTTCGGCGGTGACGACGCCTCCCACGTCGACGACGTCTCCCACGTGGACGACGGCTTTCACGTCGACGACGGCTCCCGCGTGTCCCGCGTCTCGCACGCCGACGACGCCTCCCGCGTCGAGGACGTGCAGGTGCCCGACGCCAAGTGGGAGGGCCGGTGACGTCGGTCACTGACGATCGCCGGGTCCGATGCGGCTGGATCGACCAATCCCGGCTTTCCGCAGAGGATTTCGTGCTCTACCGGGACTACCACGACACCGAGTGGGGCCGACCGCTGTACGGCTCGGCGGCGCTGTTCGAGCGGGTGAGCCTGGAAGCGTTCCAGAGCGGGCTGTCCTGGCTGATCATCCTGCGCAAGCGGGACAACTTTCGCGCCGCGTTCGACGGGTTCGACGTCGAACGGGTGGCGCGCTACACCGACGGTGACATCGAGCGACTGCTCGCCGACACCGGCATCGTGCGCAACCGGGCCAAGATCGAGGCCACGGTGTCCAATGCCCGGGTGGTGTCCGACCTCGCCGACGCCGGTGTCGACCTCAGCGAGCTGCTCTGGTCGTTCGCGCCACCCGACCGGCTCACCCGCGACCGGCCTGTCGATCTGGCCGGTGTCGCCGCGGTGTCGCCGGAGTCGACCGCGATGGCCAAGGACCTCAAGCGGCGCGGCTTCCGCTTCGTGGGGCCGACGACGGCCTACGCCCTGATGCAGGCCACCGGAATGGTCGACGATCATGTCGCCGACTGCTGGGTTCCGCGCCTCGGTGAAACACCATCGGAGCAGCTATAGGCGGGTCTTTGCACACGAGCAGGCCAGGATAGGGAACAATAAGACTCTGTAGCAGTTCAAGGCCGGATGCTGTCCGCGGCGCGTATGAGCGGGCAGTGCCGGCTCCGGGAACAGACCGGGCCCAGACGGGCACGCCTTTGTGGAGGGAGCACTCGATGGCGGCGATGAAGCCCCGGACCGGAGACGGTCCACTGGAAGCAACCAAGGAGGGGCGCGGCATCGTGATGCGGGTACCACTGGAAGGCGGTGGCCGACTGGTGGTCGAACTCACCCCGGACGAGGCAGCCGCTCTCGGAGAGGAACTGAGGGGCGTCACGAGCTAGCCCGAAGCAGGAACCGGTCGCGTAGCGCGCGGCCGGTTCTTTGCTGTGGGGCCTTGTTGGGGGCCGTGCTGGACGGCTGGGTGGTACGGGCCGTGCTGAAGCTAGGTCAGGACGTGCTGGTAGATCCGTAGCGTCTGCTCGGCGATCTGCGCCCACGAGAACTCGTCGATGCAGCGTTGGCGGCCCGCGGCCCCGAAATCGCGGGCCCGCTGCGGCTCAGCGACCAGCTCGTTGACCGCGGCCGCGAGACCGCGTTCGAAGGTCTCGGTGTCGTCGGGGTCGTAGTGGACCAGCAGTCCGGTGCGTCGATCGTCGACAACCTCGGGGATGCCGCCCACGTCCGAGGCCACCACCGCGGTGCCGCAGGCCATCGCCTCGAGGTTCACGATGCCCAACGGCTCGTAGACCGAGGGGCACACGAATGTGGTTGCCGCCGACAGTATCTCCCTGATCTTGTGGGTCGGCAGCATCTCCTGTACCCAGAAGACGCCGGTGCGCGCGGCCGCGAGCTGCTGGACCGCGGCGGACACCTCCTCGGCGATCTCCGGGGTGTCCGGCGCGCCGGCGCAGAGCACCAGTTGGACGTCGGGGGAGAAGTGGTGCGCGGCGGCGACCAGGTGCGCGACCCCCTTCTGGCGGGTGATCCTGCCGACGAACGCCACGACGGGCCGGGACGGATCGACGCCGAGTTCCGCGAGCACCGAGTCGTCGGACCGGGGGGCGGGGTACCAGACGTCGGTGTCGATGCCGTTGCGGACCACGTGCACCCGGTTGGGGTCCAGCGCCGGATAGGTACGCAGCACATCGGCGCGCATCCCGGAGCTGACGGCGATCACCGCGGCGGCCGCTTCGACCGCCGTCTTCTCCACCCAGGACGAGATCCGGTAGCCACCGCCGAGCTGCTCGGCCTTCCACGGACGCATCGGTTCCAGCGAATGCGCGGTCAGCACGTGCGGGACGCCGTAGAGCAGGGCGGCCAGGTGCCCGGCCATCCCGGTGTACCACGTGTGGGAATGCACGACGGCGGCCGTCGAGGCGGCATTGACCATGTTCAGGTCGGCCGACAGCGTGGTGAGGGCGAAGTTGGCGCCCTGCAGGGCAGGGTCCGGCTGCGCGACGGTCGCCTCGGGCCGCGGAGCGCCCATGCAGTGCACGTCCACCTCGCACAGATGCCGCAGTTGAGCGACGAGCTCGGTGACGTGGACGCCCGCTCCGCCGTACACCTCGGGTGGGTACTCCCGAGTCATCATCGCCACCCGCATGCCGTCGACCGTAGCCGGTATCGAGGGCCGCCGCGCCGCATCCCCAATTGTCTTGATGGACAGCCCGACACCCCGCCCAATAGCGCGAATGGCTGGCCCCTGTCCCTACGTGCGGATAGGTTGGCAGCATGAGGGAAGCGCCACATGTGCTTGGCATCGTCCTCGCAGGCGGAGAGGGCAAGCGGCTGTACCCGCTGACGGCCGACCGGGCCAAGCCCGCCGTGCCCTTCGGGGGTGCCTATCGGTTGATCGATTTCGTGCTGTCGAATCTCGTCAACGCCCGATACCTGCGAATCTGTGTACTCACCCAATACAAGTCTCATTCGCTGGATCGCCACATCTCGCAGAACTGGCGGTTATCGGGGCTTGCCGGGGAGTACATCACCCCGGTGCCGGCGCAGCAGCGTCTGGGGCCGCGCTGGTACACCGGGTCGGCCGATGCGATCTACCAGTCGATGAACCTGATCTACGACGAGGATCCCGACTACATCGTGATCTTCGGCGCCGACCACGTGTACCGGATGGATCCCGAACAGATGGTCCAGGCGCACATCGAGAGCGGCGCGGGTGCGACGGTCGCCGGTATCCGGGCGCCACGCTCGGAGGCCAGCGCGTTCGGGTGCATCGACGCCGACGAATCGGGCCGCATCCGGGGGTGGATCGAGAAGCCCGCCGACCCGCCGGGAACGCCGGACGACCCCGATCAGACGTTCGTGTCGATGGGCAACTACATCTTCACCACCAAGGTGCTCATCGACGCCATCCGCGCCGACGCCGAGGACGACGACTCCGACCACGACATGGGCGGCGACATCATCCCGCGACTGGTCGCCGACGGCATGGCCGCGGTCTACGACTTCAACGACAACGAGGTCCCCGGGGCGACGGAACGCGACCACGCCTACTGGCGTGACGTCGGCACGCTCGACGCGTTCTACGACGCCCACATGGACCTGGTGTCGGTGCACCCGGTGTTCAACCTCTACAACAAGCGCTGGCCGATCCGTGGCAGCTCGGAGAACCTCGCGCCGGCCAAGTTCGTCAACGGCGGGTCCGCGCAGGAGTCCGTCGTCGGTGCGGGCAGCATCATTTCTGCTGCATCGGTGCGTAATTCGGTACTGTCCAGCAACGTCGTGGTCGAGGACGGCGCGATCGTGGAGGGCAGTGTGGTCATGCCCGGCGCCCGCATCGGGCGCGGCGCGGTGGTGCGCCACGCCATCCTGGACAAGAACGTGGTGGTCGGCCCCGGCGAGATGGTCGGTGTCGACGTCGAGAAGGACCGGGAACGCTTCTCGGTCAGCTCCGGTGGCGTCGTGGCCGTCGGTAAAGGCGTCTGGGTCTGACCCACCGGAACCCGTGCGCGCGCACCGCCCGCGCGGCCGGTGGTGTGCCACGTCAGGGCATCACGCCGGGATACCCGGTGCTCAGCCAGGAGCCTAGGCTGCGGACGCACTGCGGGAGCGGCCACGGCGCCTGCGGATGATCCGCACCGCCGCCCACATCATCACGACGACGGCCACCAGGACCAGTACCGGCACCAGAATCGCCAGGAACACCAACGCCACGCTGGCCACGTCCTCCAGCGTGCTCAGTACCGGTGCCGCGGTGCCCGCCGTCGCCACGTTGGCCGCCGGACGCACCGTCGACTTCGTCAGCGACACCATCAGCGCGACGGCCACGCCCACCGCCACCGGAACCCACTGCCCCGACTGGGCGAAGGCCCCCGGATCGGCGACCGCCGACGTCTGGGCGGCCGTTCCCGAGCCGAACACGATGCCGCCGGCGGTGGGGCGCACCAGTGTCTGAACGGTGTCGTTGACGGAATCCAGCGCGGGCACCTTGTCTGCGACGACCTCGACGCACAACAGCACGGCGACGATCGTCATGACCCAGCCGTTCTCCAGCCAGGCCCAGGACGCCGGCAGCGTCACCAGGTCGGTGAAGCGGGCCAGCAGCCCGAGCGCGAGCAGCGGAATGTAGGCGTTCAACCCCGCCGCGGCCGCCAGCCCGAAGCCGGTCAGCAGTTCCATCACTCCAGTATGCGGCGGGTCACCACACCCCGGGGACGAGTCGGTGGCGAACCGGTTCGCGATATCCGGTGAGTTCGGCGGTCAGGGCCGCTGCTCGTCGAGGACACGGGCGGCAGCATCGGGTCGAGCGCCGCCGACGTCGCGACGCGCAGCGCCGTCAGGCCGCATCACGGCGCCGGTACACCGACCCTGCCAGCAGCGTGATCAGTGCCGCCACCGCCACCATCACGGCCAACGCCCCGACGGGAACGTCGGTGGGCACCGTGGTCTGGCCGACCGGGGACAGGTCGATCAGCCACTGCGGCAGCCGCAGCAGTGCACCCAGGTAGAGCGCCGTGATCACGAAAGTCACGGCCAGCCAGGCGATCCACGTCCGGCGCAATGCCACCGCCAGCGCGGCGACGGCGGCCATCACCGCCAGGGCAGGGACATAGGACAGCCCGGCCAGCGTCAGCCTCACCACCGTCTGTGGCTCGCCCATCGTCAGGCCCGCACCGAGGCCGTTGCCCAGGCCCGCGAAGAACATCAACACCGCCCCGCCGAGGACGGCGGTCACGACCGCACCCACCAGCCAGGACCACCGCGACACCGCGCCCGCCAGGACCGACTCGCCGAGCCCGGCCTGCTCGTCGGAGTACACCCGCAGCACCGCGGTGGTCACATAGGCCGCGGCGACGGCGGCGAGGAACTGCGACATCGTCGTGTAGATCCCGTCGTTGCCCTGCGCGGCCAGCATGCGGGCGATGAGTTCGTTGGTCTGCGCGGCGTCGCGCAGCGACTTGGTCATCGAGCCGAACGCCAACCCCGCCAGGAACAAACCCACCGTCCAGCCGATCAGCGAGCCGCGTTGCAGCACCAGATGCAGACCGATCACACTGCGGATCGGCTTCGCGCCGGGTCGTTCCCCGCTGGTGGCCAGGATGCCGTCGTCGTACTGCCTGCGCGCTTCGAGCACGGCTGCGAGCGCGATCAGCAAAACCGTCACCACCAGCAGAAGAGCGAGCGGCCACCAGCGCAGATCGACGAACGCGCGCATCTGCTGGGCCCAGGCGATGGGGGAGAACCAGCTCAATGCACTACCCGAATGGTCGATGACGTCCCCGACGCCGCGGATCAGCGCGGCCAGCGCGAGCAGCGCCATCGCCGCGCCGCTCGCGGTCCGAGCGACCCGCCACAGCTGGGCCGTCACCGCGGCGACGGCGCCGAACACGGTGGCCACGGCTGTGACGCCGATACACATCGCCGCGGTGTCCGCGACGGCGAAGCCACTGGCCGCCATCGCCGCTGTCATCGTCACGGCGATCACGGCATTCACGGCGCCGACGACGAGCAGGGCGGCCGCGGTGCGGGCATACCGGCCCACCGGGGATGCCAGCACCAGTTCGGCTGTTCCGCCTTCCTCTTCGGCGCGGGTGTGCCGAATCACGGTGAGGATGGCGAGGATCGACGTGGCGACAATCAGCGTAAGCATCAATTCGTTGGCCATCATCGCCCCGAGATCGGTCTCGTTGCGGCCGAACATCGGCCCGCCCATCATGATTCCGGCGGGCGTCTGGAGAAGTTGCACGCGGGTGCGCCGCTGCGCCTCGTCGGGATAGGCGAGCTCCAGCGCGTTCGGCGTGTACAGCATCATCGCGGTCAGCACCGAGATCCACACCGTCAGCCGGACGCGGTCGCGGCGCAGCGCCAGCCTGACGAGGTGGGCCGTGCCGGTCCAGCGCGACGCCGACGGGGCGGCGTGGTGACGGGCCCGTGCCGGTGTGGTGGCGGTGGCGCTCATGACCCCGCCCGCTGATACTCGCGCAGGAACAGGTCTTCCAGCGAGGCCGGCGCTACGGTCAGGTCCTCGATACCGAGTCCGCTGAGGTCGGCCATCGCCCGGTCCAGATCGCTACGGTCCACCGCGAACCGCACCCGACCGTCGTCGACCTCGAGTTCTCTGACGTAGTCGGCCTCTCGGAGCCGTTGCGCATCGCCGCGGGTGCGCGCGGAGACAGTGGTCGCCATCAAATGGCGCATCTGCTGCAAGGTCCCCGATTTCACGGTGCGTCCCGCTCGGATGATCGTCACCGTGTCGCAGAGCTTTTCGACCTCGCCGAGGATGTGGCTGGACAGCAACACGGCGGCGCCGCGCTCGGCCACCTCGCGGACACACTCCTGAAACCGCTGCTCCATCAACGGATCCAGGCCGGCGGTGGGTTCGTCGAGGATGAGCAACTCACTGTCGGTGCTGAACGCGGCCACGATCGCGACCTTCTGCCGGTTGCCCGTCGAATAGGTGCGGGCTTTCTTGCTCGGGTCGAGTTCGAAGCGCTCGATCAGGTCGTCACGCCGCTTCGTGTCGACGTTCTCGGTGCCCCGCAGTCGAGCCAGGAAGTCGATGGCCTGCATGCCCGTCAGGTTGGGCCAGATCGTCACGTCGCCTGGGACGTAGGCGATTCGACGGTGCAGGTTCACCGCGTCGCGCCACGGGTCGCCGCCCAGCAGCCGCACTGTGCCCCGGTCGGCGCGAAGCAGGCCCAGCAGCACCCGGATCGCGGTGGACTTGCCGGCCCCGTTGGGGCCCAGGAAGCCGGTCACGCTGCCGGCGGCGACGCTGAGGTCGAGGCCGTCGAGCGCCCTGGTGTGTCCGAAGGACTTGATCAGCCCCCGGATGTCGACGGCGAGTTCACCGCCGTGGGTGTCAGCCATCGTCATCCCTTTCTGTCGGTGTGAAGGCAAGGCCCTGCTCGCGTCTGGCCAGAAACGCCTCGTACATCGTCGAGCTGGTCATCAAGCCGTTGGTGTACAGCTCGAGCGCGGGGAGCACCATGTCCTCGCTGTAGTCGCGAAGCACGGCGCGCAGATCCGACGGGTCGTCGTGCAGCTGCAGGTACAGCAGGAAGGCCCCGCCGCCCGTCATGGCGAGGAAGCGCGCCCTGGCCCGTGGATCGGCGCTCGGCTTGACGGTGCCGGCGCGGACGCCGGCTTCGATGTACTGCTCGGTGTTGTCGATCATGGTGCGCCACAACGTTTTCGCCAGCTCGCCACCGGTCTGCAGGCTACGAACCAGATAGCCCATCATCGGGGCGTAGTCCTCGATTTCGGCCAGCTGCGCGAACCACGTCGCGGCGTCGGTGGTCTGGATCGACTCGGTCTTGGATTCGAGGACGGTCTGGGCGATGTGGTCGTCACAGGCCTTACGCAGCCCGTCTTTCGATCCGAAATGGTGCATCACCAGTGCGGGGCTCACCCCGGCCGCCGCCGCGATCGACCGGATCCCGACCGCGAAGCCCTCGCGGCCGAATGTCTCGATGGCCGCGTCCCGGATCCGCGCTACCGCGGTCAGATCGTCGCCTGAACGCATGTTCAGTACATTAAACGCCCGTTCAGCGAGCGGTCAAGGGGTTCCCGCTGGAGGCGCAAAAGGGGTCCCGCGGGAATCGGCGGCCACAAGCTGGTCGCGGGCCGGCTGACCGCGGAAGAACTGACCGCGGGCCGGCTGACCGCGGAGGAGCTGGTCGCGGGCCGGCTGGTCGCGGAGGAGCTGGTCGCGGGCCGGCTGGTCGCGGGCCGGCTGGTCGGTGAGGCAGCCACGGGTGCCGACGACCTCGCCGAACGTGAACTCCTTGCGAAGATTTAGCCGATTCTTCGCAATTTCTGCACGCTCGGCGCATGGGTTTCGAGGGCCGGTGGCAGCGACTCAGCCGCGCACCGGTGGCAGCGACTCAGCCGCGCACCGCGGCGAGCAGGCCGTCGCCCAGCGGAATCAGCACCGGGGTGAGCCGTTCGTCCTCGGCAATCAGCCGGGCCGCCTCGCGCACCGCGCTGACCTCGGCGTCGTTGGCCGACGCGTCACCGGCCCGGCCGCCGAGTGCGGCACGGTGCACGATGACCGCACCCCCTTCACGGAGCAGGCGAATCCCCTCGACCACGAACTGCGGCTGATCCGCGGGATCGGCGTCGATGAACACCAGGTCGTAGGTTTCATCGGCCAACCGCGTCAGCACCTCCTGGGCGCGGCCGCTGATCAGCCGGGTCCGGCCCGGGCCCACCCCGGCCTCGGAGAACGCCTGCTTGGCGATGCGCTGATGCTCGGGCTCGACGTCGATGGTGGTCAGGACACCGTCGTCGCGCATCCCCGACAGCAGCCACAGCCCGCTGACACCGGCGCCGGTGCCGACCTCGACCACGGCGCGCGCATCGGTGAGCTTGGCCAGCACGCACAGCAGCGCGCCCACCGCCGGTGTGACCGCCCCGGCGCCGATGTCCACTGCGCGCTCGCGGGCGGCAGCGACGATCGCGTCCTCGGAGATCGAATGCTCGGCGTGGTTGACGATCGCCTCGGCCTGGCTGGCCGGGGCCAGGGACTCCCGGGACCCCTGAGGTTCCCGAGGGCCGGCGGCGGGCTCGTCGGTGCTGGACATGCCCGCAGCGTAGAGCGCGCGAGCGGCGGCCGATACCCCGACACGCCCGGCCCCGGCGGCCATAATTTCCGGTTCCGGCGGCCGGTTTGTGCAGGTGAAAAAAGGGGTAGCGAATGTTCTCAGGAAATGTTCAGTTATCTCATATGCCTGGCACACCAGCACGGGAGACGGTAAGCGCATGACAGACGGCGCACCCAGCGCATGCGGTGACCACCGGCGCTTCGGGAACAACCCCCTGCTGCACCGTGTTGTGGGTACCGAGCGGCCGTCCGAGGACGATCGCGACCGGCACGACCTGGAGGATCCGACGACCACCAACTCCGCCCCCGCGACTTCAACCGTTGCCGCCCCGGTGTCGATGGCGCACCGGGAGCAGTACACCGATGCCGAGTGGGTCGAGCCCTCAGACGAACTGACCGGAACGGCGGTGTTCGACGCCACCGGAGACCATGCCGCGATGCCGAGCTGGGACGAGCTGGTCCGCCAGCACGCCGACCGGGTGTACCGGCTGGCATATCGCCTCTCGGGCAATCAGCACGACGCCGAGGACCTGACGCAGGAGACGTTCATCCGCGTCTTCCGGTCGGTGCAGAACTACCAGCCGGGGACGTTCGAAGGCTGGCTGCACCGCATCACGACCAACCTGTTCCTCGATATGGTGCGCCGCCGCGGCCGAATCCGGATGGAAGCCCTGCCCGAGGATTACGACCGGGTGCCCGCCGACGAGCCGAACCCCGAGCAGATCTTCCACGACTCCCGCCTCGGTCCGGACCTGCAGGCGGCCCTGGATTCGCTGCCGCCCGAGTTCCGCGCCGCGGTGGTGCTGTGCGACATCGAGGGACTGTCCTACGAAGAGATCGGTGCGACGCTGGGCGTCAAGCTCGGAACGGTGCGCAGCCGTATCCACCGCGGCCGTCAGGCGTTGCGCGACTACCTGGCGCATCAGGCGAACACCAGCGGACAGATGTTCGACGAGGCACGCCCGGCCTGAGTTGCGTGCGCTGACTCACAGCTCGGCGCGCTACATTCGAAGCAGTCCTGTCGAGCCGAGAGGAGTTGGGCGATGTTCGATCCCGGACACGCTTTCCGGCGCGCCTTCTCCTGGCTTCCGTCGCATTTCGCCTCGCAGAGCGACGCGCCCGTCGGTCCGCGCCAGTTCGGATCCACCGAGCATCTGTCGATCGAGGCGATTGCCGCATTCGTCGACGGCGAGCTACGCATGAGTGCGCACCTGCGCGCCGCCCACCATCTGTCGTTGTGTCCCGACTGCGCGATGGAGGTCGATGCCCAGCGGCAGGCCCGCGCGGCGTTGCGGGACTCCCTTCCGGTGGACATGCCCAGTTCGTTGCTGGGACTGTTGTCGCAGATCCCGCACCACTCACCGGTGGAACCCCCTGAGCCCACCGAGGGGTCGCCGTTAGCTGAAGACGCGCGGCGCGCTCGCCGCAGACGCCGGTAGGGTAGAGACAGATTTTCGGCCGGCGGCCTGCGTCGACGGTTGCTGACGCCGAGTGAACATGAGCGAGCAGGCGCCGCGACAAAAGAAGGATCATGTACCCGTGAGCAATCTGGACCAGACCGGCCGGGAGCGTCTCGAGCCGCGCCCGGTGTCGCGTCCGCCGGTCGATCCGGCCGCCCAGCGCGCGTTCGGCCGGCCGTCCGGCGTCGAGGGCTCTTTCCTGAACGCCGAGCAACACCGCGACCAGGGTGAGTACACCCCGAAGGACCAGGCGCCCGACCCGGTGCTCGCCGAGGCTTTCGGACGCCCGGACGCGGGCGGTGATTCACTGCAACGCCATCCCACCGATGCCGGCGCGCTCGATGCCGAACGCGGCGGTGATATCGACGACGTCGACGATCCGTGGCGCAACCCAGGCGCACCCGTCGGGCTGGGCACGCCGGCGCTGGCCCCGAGCGGCCCGCAGGTGCAGAGCGCACCGGCCGGCAAGCTCGGCGTCCGCGACGTGCTCTTCGGCCGCAAGGTGTCCTTCGCCGCGCTGGGGCTGCTGGCGATCGTTGCGCTGGTCATCGGCGTCGCCGGCGGGGTGGTGGGCCGTAAGACCGCCGAGGTCGTGGAGGCGTTCACCACGTCGAAGGTCACCCTGGAGACCACCGACAATCCCGAAGTGCACGGCGGCGCGTTCGCCGAGGTCGCAGCCGCGGTGGCCGACTCGGTGGTGACGATCGAGGCGACCAGCGACACCGAGGGGTCCCAGGGTTCTGGCGTCGTGGTCGACGAACGGGGCTACGTCGTCACCAACAACCACGTGATCTCCGAGGCCGCCACCAACCCCAGCAAGTTCCAGATGTCGGTGGTGTTCAACGACGGCACCGAGGTGCCCGCCAACCTGGTGGGCCGCGACCCCAAGACCGATCTCGCGGTGCTCAAGGTCGACAACGTCGACAACCTCGTGGTGGCCCGCATGGGCGACTCGGACAAGCTCACCGTCGGTGAAGAAGTGATCGCCGCGGGCGCCCCACTCGGGCTGCGCAGCACCGTCACCCACGGCATCATCAGCGCCCTGAACCGGCCCGTGCCGCTGTCGGGCGACGGCTCGGACACCGACACCGTCATCGACGGCGTGCAGACCGACGCCTCGATCAACCACGGCAACTCCGGCGGGCCGCTGATCAACATGAGCTCCGAGGTCATCGGAATCAACACCGCGGGCAAGTCGCTGTCCGACAGTGCCAGCGGTCTCGGGTTCGCGATCCCGGTCAACGAGGTCAAACAGGTCGTCGAGACGTTGATCGAGAACGGCAAGATCTCGCATCCGACACTGGGTCTCACGGCCCGTTCGGTCAGCAACGACCTCGCCAAGGGAGCCCAGATCGCCAACGTCGCCGCCGGCGGTCCCGCCGAGCAGGCCGGGATCCTGGAGAACGACGTGGTGATCAAGGTCGGCGACCGCACGGTCGCCGACGCCGACGAGTTCGTCGTCGCCGTCCGTCAGCTCAAGATCGGTGAACCGGCGCCCATCGAGGTGGTCCGGGAAGGCCGCACCGTGACGCTGACGGTGACGCCCGGCGCGGATACCAGCACCTAGCCCATGTTCGCCAACGTCGGCTGGGGCGAGATGTTGGTCCTGGTGATCGCCGGATTGGTGATCCTCGGGCCGGAACGGTTACCCGGTGCCATCCGGTGGACGGCGGGCGCGGTGAAGCAGGCGCGGGACTACCTCACCGGTGCCACCAGCCAGCTGCGCCAGGACTTCGGCCCGGAGTTCGACGACCTGCGCGAGCCGCTGTCGGAGCTGCAGAAGCTCCGGGGGATGACCCCGCGCGCGGCGCTGACCAAGCATCTGCTCGACGGCGACGACTCGATCTTCACCGGCAAGTTCGACGGCGACCCGAAGGCCGAGGGCCAGGGAAGGCCGGACAAGCCCGAAAAGCCTCAGTCCGGCCCCGGTCCGGCCGCGGTCACGCCACCGGCGGACACCTCCGCGGCGACGAAGTTCGACACCGACGCCACCTAGCCTCCCGCCCCGGCGGCTGGCGGCGTGGTTGCCGCGCGGCCCAGCGGCCGGCGGCTCGCCCCGTGCGGCTCAGCGGCCGGCGGGATCGAGTCCCAGCGACATGCCGGCCAGGCCGCGCTTGCGGTTCGAGAGGGCGTCGGCGATCTTGTGCAACTCCTGGCCTGCGGCGGAGTTCGGGGCGCTGAGCACGAGCGGGATGCCGGTGTCGCCGGCGCCGACCAGCTCGGGATCCAGCGGCACCTGGCCCAGCAGCGGCACGTCGGTGCCCGTCGAGCGAGACAGGCTGTCGGCCACATGCCGGCCGCCGCCCTCGCCGAACATCTTCACGACCGGACCGTCGACCATGTTCTCGACGACACCGGCGATGCGCTGCCGAGTCTGCAGCGCGATCGCGCCGGCCCGTTCGGCCACCTCGGCCGCGGCCATCTGCGGCGTGGTCACCACCAGGATCTCGGCACCCGGGATCAACTGGGCGACCGAGATCGCGATGTCACCGGTGCCGGGCGGCAGGTCCAGCAGCAGCACGTCCAGGTCACCCCAGTACACGTCGGCGAGGAACTGCTGCAGCGCGCGGTGCAGCATCGGACCGCGCCACACCACCGGTGTGTTGCCCTGGGTGAACATCGCGATCGAGATCACCCGCACGTTGTGGGCGATCGGGGGCAGGATCATCGAGTCGACCTGGGTGGGGCGGTCGGTCGTCCCCATCATGCGTGGTACGGAGTGCCCGTAGATGTCGGCGTCCAGCACGCCCACCGAGAGGCCCCGCGCGGCCAGCGCCGCCGCCAGGTTGACCGTGACGCTGGATTTGCCGACCCCGCCCTTGCCCGACGCGACGGCGTAGACCTTGGTCAACGAGCCGGGCTGGGCGAACGGGATCACCGGTTCCCGCGAGTCGCCACGCAGCAGCTTGCGCAGCTCGGCGCGCTGCTCGTCGTTCATGACGTCCAGGCTCACCCGCACCGCACCGGTGCCGGGCACGTCGCTGACCGCCCGGGTCACCTGCTCGCTGATCTCGGTCTTCTTCGGACAGGCCGACGTGGTGAGGTAGATCTCGACATGCACCGAGTCGTCGTTGTCGACGGTGACGTTCTTGACCATGCCGACCTCGGTAATCGGACGGCGCAGCTCGGGGTCGACCACCTTGGACAGTGCGGCGCGGACCGCCGATTCCAGGTCATGCGAAGTAGATGACATCGCCGTCGAGTCTAGGCCGCTGACCCGTGCGGCCCCGAATTCGGTCGGGTTCAGCCGGCCGGGCCGGGGGCAGGCCCGAGACCAGGCGGCAATCCCGTTGACGGGGCCGGCGCCGGGGGCGGGGCGAGCTGCAACGGTCCTGGAGCCGACGGCGAAGCGGCCGGTCCCGGCGCCGGCGGCGACGCGGCCGGTCCCGGGGGAAGCAGCGGCTGGGCCGCCGGGCCCGGGGGCAGCGGCTGGGCCGCCGGACCCGGGGGCATCGGTCCGGGCGCAACCGCAGGCGCGGGCGGGACGGAGTCCTTGATGCAGAACACCGCGCAGTCCGGTTGCTTCTGCTGGGGCTGCATCCACGGCGGCAGCCAGCTCAGCTGGGGCGCCGGGGCGGGTTCGGGCGGCGCCTCCGGAGCGGGGCCGGGCAGCGGACCCAGCGACTGGCCTGGTGCGAAACCGGGGACGTTGGTGTTGAGCAGGCCGGCGGCGTCGGTGCGTCCCATCATCGGCAGCAGCGACATCGGGTCGTCGGCGGGCAACCCGGTGGCATTGAGCGGCATCCCCGGACCGAGTCCCTGGGAGCTCTCGAGCAGATGCATGTTGACCGCGGTGGCTGCCGGACTCAGCTCCGGCACCGGCCCGGTGATCGGCGGCAGGTCGACGGGCACGACGCCGGTGGCGTAGGACGCCGCCCAGCTGAGCACGTTGCGCGCATAGGCCATCGAGTTGTTGTAGCGCAGGATCGAGGCCACCACATCGCCCTGGTCGCGCAGGTTCAGGCCACCGCTGCACAGATAGCGGGCCGCGGCCAGAGACGAATCGAACAGGTTCTGCACGTCGGCCTTGCCGTCGCCGTCACCGTCGGAGGCGTAGCGCGACCAGGTGCCCGGCAGGAACTGCATGGGCCCCATGGCCCTGGCATACACCACCCGGTCGGCCGAGCGGCTCTGCACGATGACTTCGTTACCCGGCAGCGTGCCGTCCAACGCCGGACCGTAGATCGGTCGTACGGCGGTGCCGCGCGCGTCGGTGGCCCCGCCGTTGGCGTGCATCGACTCGATGCGGCCGATACCGGCCAACAGATTCCAGCTGACCCCGCAGCCCGGGTAGGCGGTGGCCATCATCGATTCAGCGTTGCGGTAGGCGGCCAGCGCCATCGAGGGGATGCGCAGCGTGCCCGGGGCATTGACGACCGCCGACGGTGGCGGGGCGGATGCGGTGACGCCGGCGACCCGCAGCGGGGTCGGCGTCTTCATCACCGCGACGACTGAGGCGCCCGAGTCATCGGCGGGAGCGGCCACCACTGCGGCCATGGGGACGACCGCCGAATCGCGTGCCGCCCCGCCGTGCGCCGACGGCGGAGATCCGCCGACCGCGCCGGCCAGCACCAAGGGGGTGATCACCGCGGCGACGCCGAACACCGGCATACGGACAACATCGGTTGCTCGGCGCCGCGCTGCTCGGAGGGCCGAGACTCCCCCTATATGCACTCAACCGTCCTAGCTGTGTGATCGCCTGTGAACTTCGCCACCATACCTATTGGGCCACGGCTGTGTAACAACTATCGCCACAGCCGTCACCCTGATTTCTTGGGCCGCTTCTCCGACTGCTGTTTGCTCGGTCGCTCTGCGCCGGTGGCGGGCTGAAGGTCGGCGATCAGCTCGCGGATCTCCTCCAGCTCGCGGCGCAGGTAATCACGGGTGGCCACTTCACCGACCGCCAGACGCAGCGCGGCCAGTTCCCGGGCCAGGTACTCGGTGTCCGCCTTGGTCTGCTCCGCGCGCCGGCGGTCTTCCTCGAGGGAGACCCGGTCGCGGTTCTCCTGGCGGTTCTGGGCCAGCAGGATCAACGGCGCCGCGTACGCGGCCTGGGTGGAGAACGCGAGGTTGAGCAGGATGAACGGGTAGGGGTCCCACTGCCAGGCGAAGGCGCCGATGTTCAGCAGGATCCAGGCGATGACGACCATCGTCTGGATCGCCAGGTAGCGCCCGGTGCCGAGGAACCGCGCGATGCTCTCACTGAATGCGCCGACGGCCTCGACGTCCAGACGCGGGCCGATCGAGCGAGACACCCGCGGGGTGTCCAGGCGCTGCCGCGCCGACGAGTCGCTCATGTCGGCGTCTCGGCAGTCACGATGACGGGTTCGGCTTCCCGTTCGCGCCAGTCGTCAGGCAACAGGTGGTCGAGGACGTCGTCGACCGACACGGCGCCCACCAGATGGCTCTCCTCGTCGACCACGGGCCCACACACCAGGTTGTAGGCGGCGAAGTAGCGCGTCAGCGCGCCCAGCGAGTCCTCTGGGCGCAGGCTGGGCAGATCGGTATCGAGAATCCCACTGACCAGTGCCGCGGGCGGCTCGCGCAACAGACGCTGCAGATGCACACAGCCCAGATACCGTCCGGTGGGGGTGGCCGTGGGTGGTCGCGCGACGAACACCAGCGACGCGAGCGCCGGGGTGAGATCCGGATCACGTACGCGGGCAAGGGCTTCGGCCACGGTGGTGTCGGGGGCGAGCACCACCGGCTCGGAGGTCATCAACCCGCCCGCGGTGTTGGGCGAGTGACTGAGCAGACGCCGGACGTCTTCGGAGTCCTCCGGATCCATGCGGCGCAGGAACTGCTCCGCGTCGGCCGGCGTCATGGTGCCCAGCAGATCGGCGGCGTCGTCGGGGTCCATCGCCTCGAGTACGTCGGCCGCGCGGTCGGTCTGCAGCTGTTTGAGCACCGAGAGCTGTTCGTCCTCGGGCAGTTCCTGCAGCACGTCGGCCAGGCGTTCGTCGTCGAGGGCGTTGACCACCTCGTAGCGCCGTTTGGGGGGCAGCTCCCGCACCGCGTCGGCGACCTCGATGGGCCGCTGGCCCTGGAACTGTTCCAGCAGTTGGGCGACGCCCTGGTCAGGCATCGCCAAACCCGACGGGGTCAGGCCGTGGACGTGCTGCCAGTCGACGGTGTAGACGTTGCTGCGCCGCCCCAGCCTGCGCTGGGGGCGCACAGCCACCTTGGTCACCATCCAGTCCCGGCGGCGGGTCTGTTCGATGCCGAGGTCGACGACGACGACGTCGATGCCGGCCAGCTGACTCAGGTCCGGGTCGTCGACGCGGACCCGGGTTTCGAGCACCTGGCCCAGGACGAGGACCTCGCCGGGCCGCTGAGCGAAGCGGCGCAGTGAGACATTGCCCGTCGAGAGGGTCACCGCTCCGGGTTCGATCGCGGTGACCCGCAGTATCGGGACGAAAATCCTTCTGCGGCTGAGCAGCTCGATCACCAAGCCCAGCACGCGGGGCTGCTGGCGCACGATGCTGATGCCGATCACCACATCGCGCACGCGGCCGATCGATTCGCCGTCGGGGCCCAGCACCACCATCCCCGCGAGTCGGGCCGCATAGACCCGGTTGACCGACGCCATGGTTGTCAAGAGTAGAGAGTGTTGGTGTGGAAAACCGGTATCGCCCCCGCCGCACCTGTCTGTCCGTGCCGGGCAGTAGCCCCAAGATGATCCAGAAAGCCAAAACGCTGCCTGCCGATCAGGTTTTTCTCGATCTCGAGGACGCGGTCGCACCGGACGCGAAAAGCCAAGCGCGCGCCCAGGTGGCGGAAGCGCTGGCCGAGGACGGGTGGGCGGGCCAGCTGCGCGGCGTGCGCGTCAACGACTGGACCACGCCGTGGACCCACGCCGACGTCATCGAGGTGGTCGCGCGCGCCGGTGCCTCGGTGGACGTCGTCGTGCTGCCGAAGGTGACCGAGGCCGCCCACGTCCGCGCGCTCGACCTTCTCCTCGGCCAACTCGAGGCCACCCATGGACTGCCGGTGGGGCGCATCGGAATCGAGGCGCAGATCGAAGACGCCAGGGGCTTGACCAACATCGACGCGATCGCGTCCGCGCCGCGCGTACAGGCGCTGGTGCTCGGCCCGGCGGATCTGATGGCCAGCCTGAACATGCGCACCCTCGAGGTCGGGGAGCAGCCTGCGGGCTACGACGTCGGCGACGCCTACCACCACGTGCTGATGCGCATCCTGGTGTCCGCCCGCGCCCATGGTGTCGCCGCGATCGACGGCCCGTACCTCAAAGTGCGCGACGTCGACGCGTTCCGCAGGGTGGCCGGGCGGTCGGCGGCGTTGGGTTACGACGGAAAATGGGTTCTGCACCCCGACCAGATCGAGGCCGGCAACGAGATCTTCAGTCCCCGCCAGGAGGCCTACGACCACGCCGAGCTGATCCTCGAGGCCTACGAATGGCACACGTCGCGCGCGGGTGGCGCCAGGGGAGCGGTGATGCTGGGCGACGAGATGATCGACGAAGCCAGCCGCAAGATGGCGCTCGTCATCGCCGGGCAGGGACGCGCCGCGGGGATGCAGCGCACCGGCGAGCGCTTCAGCCCGCCGGCCTAACCGGTCGACGGGCCCGACACCATGGCGAACACCAGGAAATACACGAAGTAGCCCACGATCGCGAGCGAGCTGATGATGACCGCGGCCACGGCCAGCGAGTGGCCGCTCTGGCCGCTGCGTTTCGTGTCGTTCATCGCGATCAATCCCAGCACCAGGCCGGCCAGCGCGGGCAGGCAGCACGCCAGCCCGGCCACCGCGCACACCAACGCGGCGATCGCCTTGCCGTTGGTGCCCGGAGGCGGCTGCGGCGGCGGATAGCCGGCGAAGCCGGGGTGGGGCGGGTAGTAACCGGATCCGGGCAACCCGGGGTGGGGGGTCGGGTAGACCGGCGGCGGCAACCCGGCGTCCTCGGGGTAGTCCAGCGGCCGGTCGAAGCCGTCAGGCGGTCGCTGGTCGCTCATCGCCCGTCACCGCTGCGTCAGCTCGCAAGGACCGAGAGGGTCCACACCAGGCTGATCAGCAGGGTCACCGCGCCGACCGCGATGCCCGCGACGGCCAGACCTCGCCCGTCCTGGCCGCGTTCCTTGATCTGGTTGATCGCGATGATGCCGAGCACGATGCCCACGATCGAGCCGATACCGCAGCACACGCCGAGGATCGACGCGACCAGAGAGGCGATCGCCAGCTGATTGGTTCCCCGGGACACCGGAGCGCCGTAGCCCAGGTCGGCCGACGGATAACCACCCGGACCGTAGGGGGGCGGGGGCGGGTAGGACGGCTGGCCGTAACCCTGATAGGGCGGCGAGCCGGCGTCGCCGTACGGCGGGGGATACCCGGAGGACTGCGGTGGGGTGTAATCGGAGGGCGGCGGATAGCCGGACGGTGGATAGCCCGACGGTTGCGAGTAGTCGGAGGGCTCGGAAGAGCCCGGCGGCTGCGAATAGCCCGGCGGCTGCGAATAGCCGGAAGGCGGCGGGTTGTATGCCGGCGGCGTGTCGTCATCGGCCCGAGGGGTGGGAGACTGCTCGCCGGAGGCCGCTTCATGTCCGCTGAACTGCGGTTCAGATCCACCGGCGGGGGGCTCGGAACGCTCGTTTCGGCCTGCGTCGTCGTCCGGATTGGTCATGCTGATCAACCTAGCCTAAGAGTTGCGGGGCGCGGTGCTCGTCGGTCGGGCACCTTTGCGGCGCGTCAGGCGTTGACAATGCGGACGGTGACAGAGACCGTCGAAGAGACTGTGGTGACGCCGCTGACGCGAAGGAGTTGCAGGAGATGACCAGCCCGTTCCAATCCGGACAGAATCCCGGTGTGGCCTCGGGCGTCCCCGCTGCCGGACGGGGCCGCCCGGTCGGTCTGCCGACTCCTCCCAAGGGGTGGCCGATCGGCTCGTACCCGACCTACGCCGAGGCGCAGCGCGCCGTCGATTACCTGTCTGACCAGCAGTTCCCGGTCCAACAGGTGACCATCGTCGGCGTCGACCTGATGCAGGTCGAACGAGTTACGGGCAGGCTGTCCTGGCCCAAGGTGCTCGGCGGCGGTGTGCTCACCGGGGCCTGGCTGGGCCTGTTCATCGGTCTGATTCTCGGCTTCTTCAGCCCCAACCCGTGGAGCGCGCTGATCACCGGCTTGATCGCCGGTGTGTTCTTCGGTCTCATCACCTCGGCGATCCCGTACGCGATGGCGCGGGGCACAAGAGATTTCAGCTCGACGATGCAGCTGGTCGCCGGACGCTACGACGTGCTCTGCGATCCGCAGAGCGCCGAGCGCGGGCGTGATCTGCTGGCGCGCTTGACTCTCTGAATCCAGCGCGACAGCGCGTGTCTGCGCACGGCGCGCCGCTGATTTTCGGCAGTTTCCGCGCGCTCGCCTGTCCGCCGAACGGGCGCTGCGCTGCGAAGATGTTGCGCAATCAGCGGCGCGCGCTCTACGGTGTGCCCTCGATGGCTGAGATCGTTCTCGATCGGGTGACCAAGACTCATCCCGACGGCGTGGCGGCGGTCAGGGACCTGTCGATCACCATTGCCGACGGCGAGTTCGTCGTCCTGGTGGGGCCGTCGGGGTGCGGGAAGTCGACGACGCTGAACATGATCGCCGGCCTCGACGAGATCACCTCCGGAGACCTGCTGATCGACGGCCGCCGGGTCAACGACCTTGCGCCGAAGGACCGCGACATCGCAATGGTGTTCCAGTCGTACGCCTTGTACCCGCATCTGACGGTGCGCCAGAACATCGCCTTTCCGCTGACGTTGACGAAGCTCGCGCGCGAGCAGATCAGCGAGAAGGTGGAGCAGACCGCGAAAACGCTTGATCTGGTTGATCTTCTGGACCGTAAGCCCGACCAGTTGTCAGGTGGGCAGCGGCAACGGGTGGCGATGGGGCGGGCGATCGTGCGCAGCCCCAAGGCGTTTCTGATGGACGAGCCGCTGTCGAACCTGGATGCCAAGCTGCGGGTGCAGATGCGTGCGGAGATCGCCCGCCTCCAGAAACGGTTGGGCACGACCACGGTCTTCGTCACCCATGATCAGACCGAGGCCATGATGCTGGGTGATCGGCTCGTGGTGATGTCGGCCGGTGCGGTGCAACAGATCGGTACGCCCGATGAGCTGTATCGGGACCCGCTCAACCTGTTCGTCGCAGGTTTCATCGGATCGCCGCCGATGAACTTCTTCCCCGCCGCGGTGACCGGCCTCGGCGTGCGGTTGCCCTTCGGTGAGG
This sequence comes from Mycolicibacterium poriferae, assembly GCF_010728325.1. Next base: position 4,783,405 of record NZ_AP022570.1, on the reverse strand, counting down.
TTCCGCTCACGGGCGAATCCTACGAGCGGATCCGTGACCACCGCTCGGCCAAGGATCTCGTCGCCGGCGTGCGGCCCGAGCATCTGCAGGACGCTGACGTCATCGACGCCTACGCCCGAATCAACGCGCTGTGCTTCGACGTGACGGTCGAATTGGTCGAGTCGCTCGGCGCCGACAAGTACGCGTACTTCACCACCGACGGGCCTGCCGTGCAGGCGGCCCAGCTGACCGAGGCCGCCGATTCCGCGCTCGAGTCGCTGGCCTCCGGCTCCGCCGGCAACGAGTTCGTCGCCCGGGTTCCGGCGCAGTCCGCCGCGCGGGCCGGCGAAACGATGCGCCTGGCGCTGGACCCGACTGCGGTCATGGTGTTCGATCCCCGGACCGGGGCGAACCTCACCCGGGCGGCCGGTCCGCGATGACAGATGTCTTGGCCGAGGTCCGCGCCCACCTGACCGAGCATTTCACTCGCGCCGGGGTGCTCGCCGAACCCGACGAGGCCAGCGTCACGTTCCTCGGCACCGAGCGTTTCGGAATCCTCCGGTTCGTGCTGCCCGATGACGGTGCGGCGCAGTACGTTTCGCTGGGTTGCGCCAGGCAGCCGATGGTGGATCCCGCCGAGTTGATCACCGATCCGGTGCGCGGCCCGCGCGCCGAGGTGGTCGTCGCGCTACGGGGGCCGGTGCCGGTCGGGTTGGCGCGTTCGATCGCGGTGCTGGCCGCCGCGCCCGCGGTCGAGGGACTCATCTTGGAACCCGATTCCCTGATCGATCTCGAGACGCCGTTGTGGCAGGGCGCCCCATTCACGGCGTTTCTGTTGGGGCGCAGCACGATCGACGATGTGGTGCTGCCGGAACCTCTTTCCCCGGTGGTGATCCTGTCGGCGATTCCGATCACCCAGACGGAGGCGGCCTGGGTACGGCTCAAAGGTGCGGACGCGATGCGGGAGGCGTGGGTGCAGGACGGGGTCGATACGGCGGACCCACGGCGGCGAGCCGCCAATCCGGCGTGAGCGGCGGGCCGCCAGTCCGGCGTGAGCGGCGGGCCGCCAGTCCGGCGTGAGCGGCTACAGCCAGTCGTTTCGCCGGAACGTCCGGTACAGCAGCAGGCATATCACCGCCATCACCACCAGCACCGTCGGATAGGCATAGGCCCAGTCGAGCCCGGGCATGTTCTCGAAGTTCATCCCGTAGATCCCAGCCAGGGCGGTCGGCGCGGCAGCGATGGCGACCCACGCCGAGATCTTGCGCATGTCGACGTTCTGTTGCATCGCGACCTTGCCTGTCGCTGCTTCGACCAGCGAACTGAGCAGTTCGTCGTAGCTGGCGATGCGTTCGGACGCCTTGATGGTGTGGTCGAGCACGTCGCGCATGTAGCGGCGGATCTCGACGTCGACCAGATCGTCATGCTCGCCGCTGATGCGCTGCAGTTCGGTAGCCAGGGGGGCGACTGCGCGACGTAACTCCACCACTTCACGCTTGAGCTGGTAGATGCTCTCGATGTCGGTCTTCGCCTGGGTGGAGAAGATCTCCTCTTCCATCGTGTCGATGTCGGTCTCGATCAGATCGGTGACGTCGAGGTAGGAGTCGGCGATGTGGTCGGCAATGGTGTGCATGACCGCGTACGGCCCGAGCTTGAGAAAGGCGGGAGACGCCTCGAGGTGCCTGCGCACGCCGGCCAGGTCGGAGTGCTCGCCGTGACGGACTGTCACGACGAAGTCCGGTCCGACGAAGATCATGATCTCGCCGGTTTCGACGATCTCGCGCGAGCCGCCCGCCGGATCGTCTTTCACATATTTCATGGTCTTGAGGACCAGGAACAGCATGGTGTCGTACCGCTCCAGCTTGGGCCTCTGGTGTGCGTGGACCGCGTCCTCGACAGCCAGGTGGTGCAGACCGAATACGTCAGCAATCGACTGCATCTGCCCCTCGTCGGGTTCGTGCAGTGCCACCCAGACGAACGCGTCTCCGCTGCCGGTCTCGACCTCGCGCACCTGCTGCAGTGCGGCGGCAGGCGTGAATCCACCGGGCAGCCTGGAGCCATCTCGGTAGACGCCGCAGTCGCTGATGGCCGCCGCCACCGGGGCAGTCTCGTCCCGGCCGGCGCTGCGTGCGCGGCCGCCCGAGCGGACGAGGGACGGTGTGTGCGGACGGAAGGACGGCACGTGGTGTCTCCATTCGACGCCGCCCACCCTGGCAGGACGGCGCTGATAGCGCGGACCTCGGCAGCCGTGGCGCGATCACCGAGGGGGAACCTATCGATGTGAGATTCCGAGGTCGGTTACCCTGACGGCCGTGGCTGATAACGTCGTGACCGCGCGCGAAGGCTCGCCGCAGGTGCGCACACCCCAGGTTGTCATCGAGGACAGCGAGATCTTTGCAGCGCACGAGGGTGGCAAGCTCTCGGTGGCTCTGAAGTCTCCTCTGGACACCCAGCGCGCGCTGTCGATCGCGTACACGCCGGGGGTAGCCCAGGTCAGTCGCGCGATCGCGGCCGACAAGACGCTCGCCGCCAAGTACACCTGGGCCAATCGCCTGGTCGCGGTGGTCAGCGACGGAAGCGCGGTGCTGGGCCTCGGCGACATCGGTGCCGCTGCCTCACTGCCGGTCATGGAGGGCAAGAGCGCCCTGTTCAAGGAGTTCGGTGGCTTGGACTCCATTCCGATCGTGCTGGACACCAAGGATCCCGACGAGATCGTCGAAACGCTGATCCGGCTGCGCCCCACGTTCGGCGCGGTCAACCTCGAAGACATTTCCGCTCCGCGCTGCTTCGAGATCGAGCGGCGGGTCATCGAGGCGCTGGACTGCCCGGTGATGCACGACGACCAGCACGGCACGGCGATCGTGGTGCTCGGAGCGTTGCAGGGCGCGTGCAAGGTGCTCGACCGCGACATGCACGAGTTGCGGGTGGTGATTTCCGGCGCCGGCGCGGCAGGTGTGGCCTGCGCGAACATTCTGCTCGCCAAGGGCATCACCGATGTCACGGTGTTGGATTCCAAGGGAATCGTCCACACCGGTCGTTCGGATCTGAACACGTTCAAGGCCGAGCTCGCCGAGCGCACGAACCCCGGTGGCCGCACGGGTGGGATCGCCGAGGCCGTCGACGGCGCCGACATGTTTCTGGGGTTGTCGGCGGGCGTGGTCCCCGAGGAGATCATCGCGACGATGGCGCCCGACGGCATCGTGTTCGCGCTGTCCAATCCTGATCCGGAGATCCACCCGGATGCGGCGCGCAAGCATGCCGCGGTGGTCGCGACCGGCCGCAGCGACTTCCCGAACCAGATCAACAACGTGCTGGCCTTCCCCGGCGTGTTCCGCGGAGCGCTCGACGCCGGCGCCCGCCGCATCACCGAACGGATGAAGGTCGCCGCCGCGGACGCGATCTTCTCGGTGGTCGGTGACGAGCTCGCTGCCGATCACATCGTGCCCAGCGCGCTGGATCCCCGGGTGGGTCCGGCGGTGGCGGCTGCGGTCGCCGCTGCGTCCGAGGAGTCAGCGGGCTGATCCGCACCCGGAGTGCCCGGCTGAGGCTGGTCCTGGCATTGCTCGTCGCGATGCTGGCGGTGGGATGCGCAGGGCAGGCGCCGCCGCCCTCGATCGCCGTGGGGGCGTCATCGGATCCGGAGTCGCAGGTGCTGGCCCATCTGTACGTCGCCGCGCTGCGGTTCTACGGTAACGCGGCCCATGTGCAGGAAGCGCAGGATCCGTTGCGAGGGCTGGATTCCGGGGACATCACGGTGGCGCCGGTCTTCACCGGCCGACTGTTGCACCGGCTCGACCCCCAGTCGCCGGCGCGCTCAGAGGTGCAGGTCTACCGGACCCTGCTGTCGTCACTTCCCGAGGGGATCGCCGCCGGCGACTACACGATCTCGGCGCAGGACGAACCCGCGCTGGCGGTCACCGAGCAGGCGGCCGAGACGTGGGCCGGCGACGATGTGTCCGACGTGCTGCCGCGTTGCCCGGAGCTCACTGTAGGCGCGGTGGACGGCCAGTCGGTTCCGCAGATGCTGGGCACGTGCCGCCTGTCCGACACGCGCGAATTCGACGACGACGCAGCGATGTTCGCCGCCCTGCGGGCCGGTGGCATCGACGCGGCGTGGACGACCACTGCCGCGCCGGATGTCCCCGAGGACGTCGCGGTGCTCGCCGACACCACGTCGCTGGTGCGGGCCGAGAACGTCGTCCCGCTGTACCGGCGCAACGAGCTGACCGAATCCCAGGTGCTGGCGCTCAACGAAATCGCCGGTGTGTTGGACACCGGCTCACTGGCCGACATGCGCCGTCAAGTGGCTGAGGGCGCCAATGCGGGGCTGGTCGCGGGCCGGTGGCTCGATGAGCACCCGTTGGGCGTCGGCAACTGACGTCAGCGCGAGGGGCCGACCAGCCGCGAGACCACCTTGGGGAACAGCGACTGGTAGTGCGGTCCGAAAGCGCGGATGACGATCTCGAACATCTTGGCGTCTCGACCGATCAGGATGCGGGCCTTGTTCTTGCGGACGCCGTCGAGGATCACCTCGGCAGCCTTCTCCGGGGTGGTGCTGGCCAGCTTGGCGTCGAAGGCCTTCGCGAGTTCGCCGGGGTCGAGGCCTTCGGCCGCGGTGGCGTTGCGCGCGATTGCAGTCTTGATGCCGCCCGGATGGACGCAGCTGACCTTGACCGGATGCCCGGCCAACGCCATCTCCTGGCGCAGCGCTTCGGTGAAGCCACGCACCGCGAACTTCGCGGAGTTGTAGGCGGCTTGGCCCGGGACGGCGAACAGGCCGAACACGCTGGAGACGTTGACCACGTGGCCGTCGCCGGAGGAGATCAGGTGCGGCAGGAACGCCTTGGTGCCGTTGACCACGCCCCAGTAGTCGACGTCCATGACCCGCTCGATGTCTTTGAACTGGCTGACCTCGATGTCACCGGTGAAGGCGATGCCGGCGTTGTTGTAGATCTGGTTGACCTTGCCGAAGTGCTCGGCGACGGCGTCGGCGTAGAGCAGGAACGCTTCCCGTTCGGTGACGTCGAGCCGGTCGGACTTGACGTGTACGCCGATGTCCTTGAGGCGCTTCTCGGTGACGGCGAGGCCTTCGGTGTCGACGTCGCTGATGGCGACGTGGGCGCCGGAGCGGCCCAGTTCGATGGCCAGGGCCTGGCCGATGCCCGACCCGGCACCGGTGACGACGGCGACCTTTCCCGCGAAGCCTTCCATGGACACTCCCTCGTGCTGCTCATTGTTGTACGCGTGTTGAGTGCGGTCCAGTTTAGTCGGTACCGCGGGTACCGGCGAAGCCCGGGTGGGTCGCGGCGTAATGCCGTGGGCCGCGCCGGCGACATCAACGGTATGACGTGCTTCAAGCTCGCGGTCGCCGCCTCCGTGCTGGCGGCGACTGCCCTCACGGCGACGGTCTCGGCGCCTGCCGCGCAGGCCGACACCGGTGCGGACGTTTTCCTGGCGATGCTGGGCGACTACGGGCTGGGTGGCATCGACCCGGCCACCGCGGTGCGGGTCGGGGAGGCGGTGTGCCCGATGCTGGTCGAGCCGGGGCAGAACATGGCCAACGTGGCCTCCGATGTCGCCGATGCGCTGGGCCGACCGCTGGGGCCGGCGACGATGTTCACCGGTTTGGCGATCCAGATGTTCTGCCCCCGCGCCGTGACCGCGCTGACCGACGGGCGTCCGTTCTCGTTCCTGGGTTGAGCGCTCGGGTCAGGCTTCCGGTTCCACGCTGCTACCGGTCGCCGTGTTGCGCTTGACCACGTGCAGTTCGGCGGCGATCCGGGTCAAGGCTTGCTTGTCGGACGCGGTGAGTCGGTCGAGCACCAGTTCGCGAACGGCGTTCACATGGATCGGTGCGGCATCGACCACGACGCGATGGCCGGCGTCGGTGAGTTCGGCGATCGTGTAGCGGCCGTCGGCGGGGTCCGGCGAGCGGACGACCCACCCGCGTTGCTCGAAACGCTTGACCACATTCGACAATCGCGATAACGAGCCGTTGGCCAGGAACGCCAACTCGCTCATGCGAATACGGCGGTCCGGGGCTTCCGAGAGGTGGCTCAACGTCAGGTACTCGAACAGCGTCAGGTCGACCTCCCGCAGCGGCGCTTCGAGCTTGCCCGGCAGAAGCAGGATCATCGAGATCAGGCTGGTCCACGCGTCCTTTTCCTGGGGGCTGAGCCATTGCGGGTCGTCGATGCCTGGCATTACGGCCTCCTGTCCATCGCGAGGGCGATGAGTTTACACGTGAAGTCATCCGGGGTATGTTGACTTCATGGATGAAGTGAAGTCGGGTAGTGATGTCGAGTTCTTCGTGACACCGGGGTATGGCGAGATGCTGCGCAGGGAGCGGCATTACAGCCAGGCGGTGCGGATGGGGGACCGGGTGGAGATCTCCGGGCAGGGCGGCTGGGACGACGGATTGAACTTTCCGGATTCGTTGGAGGACGAAATCGCGCGGGCCTTCGAGAACGTCGAGCGGACGCTGGCCACCGCCGGCGCCTCCTGGCGCGATGTGATCCACCTGAACTCGTATCACCTGGTCAGCGGGTCGGACCCGATCTTCGACGCGCACAACGACGCCATGATCGCCCAGATGCGCAAGTGGATGCCTGACCACGCGCCGATATGGACCGAGACCGGCGTCGCCGCGCTCGCCGCGCCGGGTATGCGCGTGGAGATCCGGGTCACCGCGATCCTCGGAACGAAGACCTAGCCGAGCCGCGCGCTGACCAGAGTCACCATGCGGGTGGGTGGCGGTCGGCCACTCGACGCCTGCGAACGCGCGCACAATGCACGCGGTTCGCGGCGCGTCGGCGTGCAGACGCGCACGCTCGCGGGACAAGGCTTCGCGGGGGAAGGCCTCGGGTCAGCCGAACGCTTCGTCGATCAGCTCCTGCTGCTCGACGGCGTGCACCTTCGACGATCCTGACGACGGCGCCGACATCGCGCGCCGCGAGATGCGCGTGATGCCCGTCAGCTTGTCCGGCAGCACCTCAGGAAGCGTGAGCCCCATCGTCGGCCACGCACCCTGGTTGGCCGGCTCTTCCTGCACCCAGAAGAACTCTTTCGCGTTGGGGTAGTGGTCCAGCGTCTCAGCCAGTCGCCGCTTGGGCAGCGGCGCCAGCTGCTCGAGCCGCACGATCGCCACGTCGTCGCGCTTGTCCTTGTTCTTCCGGTTGGCCAGCTCGTAGTACAACTTGCCGCTGGTCAGCAGGATGCGCGTGACCTTCGAACGGTCGCCGTCACCCTCCTCGTAGGTGGGTTCCTCCATCACCGAGCGGAACTTGGCCTCGGTGAACTCCTTCAGGTCGGAAACCGCGGCCTTGTTGCGCAGCATCGACTTCGGGGTGAACACGATCAGCGGGCGGTGGATGCCGTCGAGACCGTGGCGGCGCAGCAGGTGGAAGTAGTTCGCCGGTGTGGACGGCATCGCGATCGTCATCGAACCCTCGGCCCACAACAGCAGGAACCGCTCGATGCGACCCGAGGTGTGGTCGGGGCCCTGGCCCTCATGACCGTGTGGCAGCAGCAGCACCACATCGGACAGCTGCCCCCACTTGGCCTCACCGGAGCTGATGAATTCGTCGATGATGGACTGCGCGCCGTTGACGAAGTCGCCGAACTGGGCTTCCCACAGCACCATCGCGTCGGGATTGCCGACCGAGTAGCCGTACTCGAAGCCCACCGCGGCGAACTCGGAGAGCGCCGAGTCGTAGACCATGAACTTGCCGCCGGTCGGGTTGCCGTCGGAGTCGACGGTCAGCAGATCCAGTGGCGTGAACTCCTTGCCCGTCTTGCGGTCGATGATCACCGAGTGGCGCTGGGTGAACGTGCCGCGTCGGGTGTCCTGACCGGTCAGCCGGATCGTCCGGCCCTCGGCGAGGAACGAGCCCAGGGCCAGCAGCTCGGCGAAGGCCCAGTCGACCTTGCCCTCGTAGGCCATCTCGCGGCGCTTCTCGAGCACCGGCTTGACGCGGGGATGGATGCTGAACTCCTCGCCGGCGGCCAGGTGCGCATCACCGATGCGTTGCAGCAGCGCCTTCTCCACCGCGGTGGTCATGCCGGCGGGCACCATCTGGTCGGACTCCACCGACGAGCTCGGCTCGATCTCGTGCTTCTCGAGCTCGCGGACTTCGTTGAAGACGCGTTCGAGCTGGCCCTGGTAGTCGCGCAGCGCGTCCTCGGCCTCTTTCATCGAGATGTCGCCGCGGCCGATCAGGGCTTCGGTGTAGGTCTTGCGGACGCCGCGCTTGGTGTCGATGACGTCGTACATGTTGGGCTGGGTCATCGACGGGTCGTCGCCCTCGTTGTGCCCGCGGCGGCGGTAGCACAGCATGTCGATGACGACGTCCTTCTTGAACTTCTGCCGGAAGTCCACCGCCAGCTTGGCCACCCACACGCAGGCTTCGGGGTCGTCGCCGTTGACGTGGAAGATCGGTGCGCCGATCATCTTCGCCACGTCGGTGCAGTACTCCGAGGACCGCGAGTCGTACGGCGAGGTGGTGAAGCCGATCTGGTTGTTGACGATGATGTGGATCGTGCCGCCGGTGCGGTAGCCGCGCAGCAGCGCCAGGTTCAGCGTCTCGGCGACCACGCCCTGTCCGGCGAACGCCGCGTCGCCGTGCAACATCATCGGCACGACGGTGAACTGGTTGGAGCCGTTGGGCTCTTCCCCGACGTCCATCATGTCCTGCTTGGCGCGCACGATGCCTTCGAGCACGGGGTCGACCGCCTCGAGGTGGCTGGGGTTGGCCACCAGCGACACCGCGATGTCGTTGTCACCGAACATCTGGATGTAGGTGCCGGTGGCGCCGAGGTGGTACTTGACGTCGCCGGAGCCGTGCGCCTGCGACGGGTTCAGGTTGCCCTCGAACTCGGTGAAGATCTGGCTGTACGGCTTGCCGACGATGTTGGCCAGCACGTTGAGGCGGCCGCGGTGCGGCATGCCGATGACGACCTCGTCGAGGCCGTGCTCGGCGCACTGGTCGATCGCCGCGTCCATCATCGGGATGACGGTCTCGGCGCCCTCCAGGGAGAACCGCTTCTGGCCGACGTACTTGGTCTGCAGGAACGTCTCGAAAGCCTCGGCGGCGTTGAGCTTGCTCAGGATGTACTTCTGCTCGGCGACCGTCGGCTTCTCGTGCTTGACCTCGATGCGCTCCTCGAGCCACTTCTGCTGCTCGGGCTCGAGGATGTGGGTGTACTCCACCCCGACGTGGCGGCAGTACGCGTCGCGCAGCAGACCGAGGACATCGCGCAGCTTCTTGTGGTCCTGCCCGCCGAATCCGTTGACCTTGAACTCGCGATCGAGATCCCACAGCGTCAGTCCGTGGGTGTTGACATCGAGGTCGGGGTGGCTGCGGAAGCGGGTGTTGTCCAGCCGCAGCGGGTCGATGTCGGCCATGAGGTGGCCGCGGTTGCGGTATGCCGCGATCAACTCGATGACGCGGGCGCTCTTGTCCTCGGTCGGGTCCGGGTTGTCGATGCGCCAGCGCACCGGCTCGTAGGGGATGCCCAGCTCGCGGAAGATCTCGTCGTAGAACTCGTCGTCGAGCAGCAGCTTGTGGATCGTGCGCAGGAAGTCGCCGGACTCGGCGCCCTGGATGATGCGGTGGTCGTAGGTCGAGGTCAGCGTGATCAGCTTGCCGACCCCGAGCTCGGCGATGCGTTCCTCGCTGGCGCCCTGGAACTCGGCCGGGTACTCCATGGCGCCGGCGCCGATGATCGCACCCTGGCCCTGCATCAGGCGCGGAACCGAGTGGACGGTGCCGATGGTGCCGGGGTTGGTCAGCGAGATCGTCACCCCGGAGAAGTCCTCGGCGGTGAGCTTGCCGTCGCGGGCCCGGCGCACGATGTCCTCGTAGGCCGCGATGAACTGGCCGAAGCGCATGGTCTCGGCGTTCTTGATCGCGGCCACGACCAGGGCCCGCTGACCGCCCTTGCCCGGCAGGTCGATGGCCAGGCCCAGATTCGTGTGAGCAGGTGTGACGGCGTTGGGCTTGCCGTCGACCTCGGCGAAGTGCCGGTTCAAGTTCGGGAACTGCTTGACGGCCTGCACGATCGCGTATCCCAGCAGGTGGGTGAACGAGATCTTGCCGCCGCGGGTCCGCTTGAGGTGGTTGTTGATGACGATGCGGTTGTCGATCATCGCCTTGGCCGGAATGGCGCGCACGCTCGTCGCGGTCGGCACCTCCAGCGAGGCGGACATGTTCTTGGCGACCGCCGCAGCCGCGCCCCGCAGCACCTGGTTCTCGTCCTCGTCAGCCGCGGGCTGGCTCTTCGCCGGCTCAGCCTTGGTGGACGCCGTGCTGTCCTGCTTGGCCGCGGGCTTGGCTTTGGCGTCGGACTTGCTCGCGGACTTGGTGTCGGTCTTGCTCGCGGTCTTCGTGTCGGACTTGCTCTCGGTCTTGGGCTTGGCCTTAGATGTGGACTTGGCGGTCTTGGCCTCGTCCTTCGGCGCAGCCTTGGCCTCGGGCTTCGCTGCGGGCTTCGACGCGGACGACGACGTGCCGTTGCTTCCCGCGGTCTTGGGGGCCGGCGCCGGCGCCGGTTCGGGAGGAGCGGTGGGCGCCGAGTTCCCTTGTGTCGCGGTCTTGCCGTTGCCGGGCGCGGCATCGGTGGGTTCGGGGGAGTAGTCGACGAGAAACTCGTGCCAGCTGGCATCGACCGATGAGGGATCCTCACGGAACTTGCGGTACATCTCTTCGACCAACCACTCGTTCTGACCGAATGGTGAAGGTGAACTCACGGCTGCTATTCGCCTCAATTCTTCGCTTCTGGCCAGCGCCCAGCAGCGGCCGGCCACCCCTTGTCAACCCGGTGTGCGGTTGTCCCGCGTCTCCGCCGTAACAAGGCTAGCGCTTCTGCCTCCGGCCGGACCACGCAACGTCCTTATGGTCATTGTGGTCGGCGCTGGGGCGGCGCCGAGCGGCTGAATTGATGCCGTCGAGTGGGTGAACGAGCGCTGCCGGCTGGCGTTCAGGGGCGCGGCGCGGGCAGCAGATGCAGCGTCGACGGCCAGCGTGCCGGCGGGTTGCCGAACGCCGAGTGGGCGTTGGCGATGATCTTCTTGGCCATCAACCGGTTGCCTACGCCGCCGACCACGGCGCCCACCCCGACGGGCAGCAGCTTCCCGAACGCCATGGCCCCGCGTTTGAGCGTGTAGCGCTTGACGAAGTAGCGCAGCAGTCGCGAGTTCAACTGCGACAGCGCGGGCAGCGGCAGGGTGGCCGCGCCGTCGGACACCCAGGCGCCGCTGGTGCGGCCGGAGCCGATCAGGTCGGCCACCGCGCGCTTGCTGTCTTCACCCACGAGGACGGCCAGCACCAGCGCGCGGCGCCGCTCCCGGTGGTCGACCGGGATGCCGTGGACTTCAGCGACCGCAAGCACGTACACCGCAGTCGCCTCCAGGAACACGACGGTCTCCCCGGCGACCGCGGACATCGCCACCAAGGTGCCGATGCCGGGGAACGCGGCAGCAGAACCGACCGCGGCCCCGCTGGCCATGACCGCCGCGCGGTAGTGCTTGTCGAGTCTGGTCACGATGTCCGCGGGAGTGGCACTCGGATCGGCGGCGCGCAGCCTGGCCACATACGCCTTGACGGCCGGCGCCTGCACCCGGGCACCGCGCTCGAGGATCTGCGAGAGGGCCTTGGCCGCCGCGCCGGGGTCGTCGTGATCGATCGCGGGTGACTGGCTCTTGGCGCGTGACCGGGCGCTCATCGGCAGGCCCCTTCCCTTCGGCGCGATATCACCAGGTTAACGGCACTCGGGTTGGTGCCTGTCACCTGAACCGCTACAGGTGAAACGATCGGTGGAGCAAAGCCGGTGCCCGAACGTGACTGCGGTCACTGTCTGGGATACCGGGAAGAAAATATTGGGAAGCGACGCTAACGATATTCATGGCACCATTCCGGGACGTGGACGAAAGGCAGCCCGAACGCTCTCAGACGGCCCAGCCGTCGGGACCTGATTCCGCGGCTCACCCGCCCCGGTCTGATTCGGCGGCCCAGCCGCCCCGGTCTGATTCGGCGGCCCACCCGCCCCAGCACGTCGTGGCGGCGCCGCCGAGCCGAACCCGGATGATCATCGTCCTCGGCCTGCTCGTCGCGCTGGGCCCGCTGACCATCGACATGTACCTGCCGGCGCTGCCGAAGATCGCCGACGAACTGTCGCTGTCCTCCTCGGTCGCTCAGCTGACGCTGACGGGGACGTTGGCCGGCCTGGCGCTGGGGCAGCTGATCGTCGGTCCGCTGTCGGACTCCCTGGGCCGGAAGAAACCGCTGATCGCCGGAATCCTGCTGCACATGGCTGCCTCGCTGCTGTGTCTGTTCGCCACGAACATCGCGACCCTCGGCATCGCCCGCGGGTTGCAGGGTGTCGGTGCCGCCGCAGCCATGGTCGTCGCCATCGCGGTCGTCGGTGACCTGTTCGCCGACTCCGTGGCAGCCACCGTGATGTCGCGGTTGATGCTGGTGCTCGGAGTGGCGCCCGTCGTCGCACCGTCGTTGGGCGCCGCGGTGTTGCTGCACGCCTCCTGGCACTGGGTGTTCGCCGCGCTGGTGGTGCTCGCCGGTGCGCTGCTGGTGATGGCCGTGCTGGCGTTGCCCGAGACGCTGGCCGTCGACCACCGGCGACCGCTGAAGGTGCGCGGCATCCTGGCCACCTACCTCGAGCTGGTGCGCGACGTCCGGTTCGTCATCCTCGTCCTAGTGGCCGCGCTGGGGATGTCCGGGCTTTTCGCCTACATCTCCGGGGCCTCGTTCGTGCTGCAGGGTGGCTACGGCTTGAGCCAGGGCACGTTCGCCCTCGTCTTCGGAGCCGGGGCCATCGCGTTGATCGGCTCGACCCAGTTCAACGTCGTACTGCTGCGCCGGTTCCCCCCGCAGCAGATCATGGTGTGGGCGTTGTTCGCCGCGTCGGTGTCGGGGCTGGTTTTCGTGGGCCTGGCGACCGCGGGCATCGGTGGGTTGCCGGGATTCGTGGTGCCGGTGTGGGCGATCCTGGGCGCGATGGGCCTGGTGATCCCCAACGCACCGGCGGTGGCGCTCACCCGCCACCCCGACGCCGCGGGGACCGCCGCGGCGCTGCTCGGCGCGGCCCAGTTCGGACTCGGCGCCGCGGTCGCGCCCGTCGTCGGTGTGCTCGGCAACGACGAGTTCGCGATGGCGACGGTGATGGCCACCGGTGTCGTCGTCGCATTGATGGCGCTGGTGCTGACCGGAGCGCACAAGGGCGCTCAGCCCGCCGACGCTGCCGACGTCCAGACCGAACGCGTCTGACCCGTCGCCGCCGCGGTCACCGACTTGTCGGGCCCCGCGCCGATCCGTAGCGTCGGGCCGGACCATTTCGCGGCGTGCGCTGCGTACTTCGACCTCTAGCTGGAGATTTCGCCGACTTCCGTGCCGACCTTGCCGCTGCTCGACACCACTGCCACCCGTGCCCGGGACGCCGACCCGTGGCACGCACTGTGGGCGCTGTTGATCGGGTTCTTCATGATCCTGGTCGACGCGACCATCGTCGCCGTCGCCAACCCGTCGATCATGGCGCACCTGAACGTCGACTACGACGCAGTGATCTGGGTGACCAGTGCCTATCTGCTGGCCTACGCCGTGCCGCTGCTGGTGGCCGGGCGCCTCGGGGACCGGTACGGACCCAAGAACGTCTACCTGCTGGGGTTGGTGGTGTTCACCGCTGCTTCGCTGTGGTGCGGGTTGTCCGGCAGCATCGGGATGCTGGTCGCCGCGCGCGTGGTCCAGGGTGTCGGTGCCGCGCTGCTGACGCCGCAGACGCTGTCGGTGATCACCCGCATCTTCCCCCCGCACCGCCGCGGGGTGGCCATGAGTGTGTGGGGAGCCACCGCGGGCGTTGCGACGCTGGTCGGCCCGCTGGCCGGTGGCGTGTTGGTGGATCACCTGGGCTGGCAGTGGATCTTCATCGTCAACGTGCCGGTGGGGATCATCGGTTTGGTGCTGGCCGTGTGGCTGGTTCCGGCGTTGCCCACGGTGTCGCACCGCTTCGACCTGCCTGGCGTGGTGTTGTCCGGTGTCGGCATGTTCCTGATCGTCTTCGCGCTGCAGGAAGGGCAGGCGTTCGACTGGCCACTGTGGATCTGGGGGATCATCGCCGTCGGCGTGGTGACCATGGCGGTGTTCGTGTACTGGCAGTCCATCAACACCGGCGAGCCGCTCATCCCGCTCGTCATCTTCGGCGACCGCGACTTCTCGATGTCCAACGTGGGTGTCGCGACCATCGGCTTCGTCGCCACGTCGATGCTGCTGCCGCTGATGTTCTATGCCCAGTCGGTGTGCGGTCTGACACCCACCCGTGCTGCGCTGCTCACCGCCCCCATGGCGGTGGCGACCGGTGTGCTGGCTCCGCTCGTCGGCCGCATCGTCGATCGCTCCCATCCGCGCCCCATTGTCGGCTTCGGTTTCTCGGTGATCGCCATCGGGTTGACGTGGCTGTCCATCGAGATGACCCCGACGACGCCGATCTGGCGACTCGTGCTGCCGCTGACCGCGCTGGGCATCGGGATGGCGTTCATCTGGTCACCGCTGGCCGCCACCGCCACCCGCAATCTGCCGCCGCAGCTGGCGGGTGCCGGGTCGGGTGTCTACAACACCACCCGGCAGGTGGGGTCGGTGCTCGGCAGCGCCGGCATGGCGGCGTTCATGGCGTCACGGCTGTCGGCCGAAATCCCCGGCGGAGCCGATGCGGCGCCGCGCGGTGAAGGTGCGGCCGCCCAGCTGCCGGAGTTCTTGCACGCGCCGTTCGCGGCGGCGATGTCGCAGGCCATGCTGCTGCCGGCGTTCGTCGCGTTGTTCGGGGTGGTGGCGGCACTGTTTCTGCTGGGCTTCGTCCGCACGCGCGCCACACCGCCACCGGCTCCCGGGTCCGGCGATCACTCCGTCCCTGCCGACCCTGTCGGCCTGGCACACCATGCCGGCCTGGCCCACCCTGCCGGGCGCACCCACCATGTCGACCTTGCCGACGATGATGAGTTCGCCGACGATGACGACGATTATGTCGAGTACCTCGTCCACAGGGACGGGGACACCGGCAACGGCTGGGGTGGCGAAGACGCGACGGTCACCGAGGCGGTCACCGAACCGCTGGTCGGCGCGTCGCCGGCGGCGCGGTCGACGGCGGCGGACCAGCCGGAATGGCGCAGCATCGCCGAGCAGCTGCTGGCCGCCGCCGAGCAGGAGGATTCCGGTGACGGACCTACCGGCCACGGCAGGCACTCGCGGGCAGCCGACTGAGTCAGCGGGCTGCGGCCATCAGCGCGTCGAGCCGTTCGTTGGTCTTGGCCAGCACGGCCGTCAGCGCTCCGATGGCTTTCTCGCGAATCCTCGGCTTGTCCGGGATGGGGGGAATGACGTCGCGCAGCACGTTGAGCCGCGCTGACTGCAGCCAATCCATCAGCTCGGGGTCCTGCAGCCACCGCAGCTGCGCGCGGTTGTCGGCGGCCAGAATCCGCAACCAGTCGACCGGCGCGTCCGGATGCGGAATGGGTTCACACAACTCGTTGCGGATGGCGTCGTCGTCGTAGGCGGTCTCGACATGGGCGATGAACGCCGCACTGAACACCTGCTGACATCCCCGCACGCTCTGCAGCGTCAGGTGCCGATCGGCGAACACCGGCACCGACGGAGGTCGGGGCAGGCCCGGAGTGGTGCAGTCGACGTACAGCGACCGCGGCGGCGCGTCGATCTCGCCGCCGCGCAACGTCACCCGACCCTCATCGACCCGGTCGATGTGCCCCAGTCGCACGACGTCGTCGATGCGCCGCAGTTCGGCGAGCTCCCCGAGCGACACGATCGCGCAGTGGTACATGGTGGGCCGCACCGTGGGGTCGAGGCGCAGCAGGTTCTGGTCGGCTTCCAGCCGGGCGAACAGGTCGTCGAGGTCGGCGGCTTCGGTGATGGCGGCCAACCGGGAGTTGATGGTTCCGCGGATCTGCTTGGCGAACTGCTGACCCGGCTGGATGTAGGCCCGGTTCATCAGCCACGCGTCTCGCGGCCTCACCCAGCGCAGCTGCGCAGGGGCGACGCCGTTGCGCATCAGCCACAGGCAGCAGTCCATCCCGGTTTTGCCGCCGCCGACGATCGTGAAGTGGTCGTGGTCACGGGCGCGGCGGGGCAGATCGTTGGGGGTGACCACGTCGACGCCGTCGCCGACCTCGAACGGGGCCGAGCGCATGGACTGCACCTCGGTGAGCAAATAGGTCGCATCGACCACCCGGCGGCGCACCGTCACGGTGTGGGTCTCTCCGCCGAGGGTGCGAAATGTGTTGTCGCCCAGGTAGCGGGCCATCGGGAAGTAGGACAACCTTCCGGTCGGCAGCAGCCGGTGACGCATCACCCGGTCGTAGTAGGCGCACACCTCGTTGCCGGTGGCCAGCTCGAAGAACCCCTCGTTGGAGCCGGCGCGGTCGATGGCGTCCTCGTTGTCGAACGCCTCGGAGTTCACGCCGTAGTAGGCCGATGGCTGGTGCAGCCGCACGAACGGATAGACCCAGTTCCAGTGCCCGCCGGGCTGCAGATTGCTGTCGACGAGCACGACGGTGGCGTCCGTCTCGGTCAGCAGTGTGTCGACGAACGCCATTCCCATGGCGCCCGCCCCGATGACCAGATAGTCAGCTTCGATGCCGGGCATGGGCCATCACGCTAACTGAACGCGGTGGCCGCATTCGGGCGCCCGGCGAGATCGTGCGTGACGTCGGGGCGATCGGCGGTGCCGGCACCGCCGGCGCCCAGCGCGAGGAAGGCGCCAAGTTCGACCAGCCGGTCGGGGGTGCCGGGAAGATAGTCGGTCAACTGCGCTGACCGGACGATGACCGCGATGTACTTGGCCCGGCTGACGGCGACGTTGAGGCGGTTGCGGTTGAGCAGGAACGCGATCCCGCGGGGAACGTCGTCGATCGAGGATGCGGTCATCGAGACGAACACCACCGGGGCCTGCTGACCCTGGAACTTGTCGACCGTGCCGGCCCGCACCTCGCCGAGCCCGGCGTCGTCGAGCCGGCGACGCACGGTGACGACCTGAGCGTTGTAGGGGGTGACGACGAGGAAGTCGGACGGCCCCAGCGGCCGGGTGCCCTTCTCGTCGGTCCACCGCGCGCCGAGTAGCCCGCGGATTCCCGCTACGATCGCCGCGGCCTCCTCGGGGCTTTCGGTGGCGTTGCCGGTGTGCTCGACGGTCAGCACCTGCACCCCCGGCGGTACACCGTCGAGCCGGCGCGCGGCGGTGACCTCGTCGTGGGAGCGGAGCCGTCCGTCGTAGGACAGTCGTGACACGGCGCGGCACACGTCGGGATGCATGCGGTAGGAGCGGTCCAGGAAGTAGCCGCGCCGCAGCGGCAGCGTGTGGTGTCCGTCGATCAGCCAGCCCAGAGCCGAGCCGTCGACCGGTTCGGGGTGGGTGCCCTGGCTGACCTGCGGAAGCTGTTGCGGATCCCCGAGCAGCAGCAGGTTGCGGGCGGCGCGGGACACCGCGACGGTGTTGGCGAGGCTGAACTGTCCGGCCTCTTCGATGACCAGCAGATCCAGGCTCTGTGGTGCGATCCTGTTGGCGTTGGCGAAGTCCCACGCCGTTCCGCCGACGACGCATCCGTCGTGCCCGGTGATGAACTCCGCGTACTCGTCTCGGCCCAGCTCGGTCCACGCCGCGCCGGCCGCCTGCTTCTTGCCGACCCGATCCCCGGCGACCCCGGCGGCCAGCAGGTCGCCGAACAGGTTCTCCACCACGGCATGCGACTGGGCGACCACCCCGATGCGCCAGTGGTGCCGGTTGACCAGCGCCGCCAGCACCTGGGCGGAGGTGTACGTCTTGCCGGTGCCCGGCGGCCCGTGCACCGCCAGGTACGAGTCGTCGAGGTCGAGCAGCGCACCGGTGATGTCGGCGACGATGTCGCCGGTGCGGGGCAGCGGGTGTCCGCTGCGGGTCCGCGGATCGACCCGCAGCAGCACGTCGGTCACCGCGCACGGTGTCAGTGTGGGCAGACGCTCGGCGACCGCTGCCGCGGCCGCCGCGATCGACTCCTGCAGTGGCGCGGTGTTGATCGGCGGGCCCGGCGTCAACGCGAACGGCGCGGCGGTGAACGGCTCGCCGTCTTTGGGTTGGCGCTCGACGATCACCACCGCGCTGGGGACGTCGGGGTCGTCGCACTCCACAACGGCCACCGAGGCGAAGCCGCGGCGGTCGGGGTCGTCGGCCAGCCCCGGTGGGGCGGGCGGGTCGTACAGGGCGTACATCTCGCGGGACAGCTCACCGGAGGCGATACCGCCGAACAACTTCAGGTGCCGCTGCGGACGGCGCGCCCTCGGCGGGGTGTGCCAGTCGGCGACGACCTCGTGCCGCTCGGCGATGAACACGCCGCCGCTGTCGGCCCATTCCTCCACCGGATTGTTGACCCGGTCGAAGTGCGCCCACCAGAACGGCTTGTCTTCGCGCTTGTGGAAGCCCTTGGCCGCGGCGTACATCGCGACGGCGATCTGGTCAGGATTGCGGGCCTCGACGCCGTCCCCGGCGAATTTGAGCAGCGTCCGCTCGACGTCGTCGACGGGGACGGGTTCGGCGGTGTCGGCGCCGCGCGCCATCGTCTGCGGGCCGCGGGGAGGCACCCCGGATTCGATGGCGCGCGCCATCAGCCAGTCCCGCAGCCGACGGGTGGAGCGGCAGTCGTAGCGGTTGTAGTCCTCGATGGCTTTCAGGACCGTCGCGGCGCCGTCGGCGTCCCCGGCGTCGCGCAGTTCGCAGAACCGGGCGTATTCGGTGATCGACGCCGTCGCGGTGGTGACCTCGCCGTCGCGCAGTTCGTTGCCCATGTAGAGCGGCTCGAGGCTCTTGATGCTGTAGTTCTCGGTGCCCACCCGGATGCTCTTGCGCACCAAGGGATACAGATCGACGAGCACGCCGTCGCGCAGCAGTTCGTCGACCTCCTGCTCGCCGACCCCGTAGCGGCCCGCCAGCCGCAGCAACGTGCTCTTCTCGTAGGCCGCGTAGTGGTAGATGTGCATGCCCGGATGACGCTTGCGGCGCTTGCGCACCAGGGCCAGGAAGTCGCACAACGCCTGACGTTCCTCGGCGCGGTCGTGGGCCCAGAAGGGATGGAACTCATCGGTGATGCTGAGTACGCCCCACAGGTACTCCAACCCCCACTCGTGCCCGTCGGCGGTCCACAACGGATCACCCTCGAAGTCGAAGAACAGGTCGCCCTTGTCCGCGTCGGGCAGCACCATCAAGGGTTGGGCGTCGACCACGCGGTACGGCGGCAGTCCGTCGGGCCGGTCGGTCACCTGCAGCCGGGCCTGCTCGGTCAGCGCCGCCACGGTGCGGGTCGCCAGTTCCGGCACCGGCCCGGTGTGCGCCGCCAGGTCGTGCACGGTCGTGATGCCGGCATCGATCAGCCGCGCGCGCTGACTGACCCGCATGCCGGCGACCAGCAGTAGATCGTCGGTGGCCCGGACCTGAGCCTCGCATTCGGCGCACCGGAAACACGCCCGCACGGTGTCGTCCTCCCAGGCCACCGGCCTGCCGCCGGCGAGGTGGGCATCGAGCAGGCGTTGCAGCGCCTCGCGGCGCGGTCGGTACACCGGCATGATCTCGTCGAGGGGATAACTGACCGCGGTGCCGTCGCCGAGGACGAGGTCGACATCGGGGGCTACCGGAACGCCGGCTCTGGCCAGGGTTTCGGCGTAGGCCGCCATCTGCAGCAGCGCCTCCACCTTGACCGACCTCGCCAGCTTGGTGTCGCGCAGCCGGTAGCGGGGTGCGCCGTGGGGTCCGTCTTCCAGAAGAAGGAAGTCCGCGAAACCGGCGAAGCGGCCGTCGAACATCGCGGCCTGGAAAATCACCGGGGCGCGGCGCTCGATGGCGCGCAGCGTCTGCTCGGCCGCGGCGGTCAGGCCCGCGACGGTGTAGTCGGGGCGGCCGATGACGACCACCTCGTGGTCGCGGCGCAGCCCGGTGAGGTGGCGCTGCTCGTGATCGTCGCCGAGTTCGGCGGTGCGGATGAGCAGTTCGTCATCGCCGACCACCGCGGGCCCCCGGCCGAGCCGCCCGTCGAACGACCGCAGCAACGCGTATTCGCAGCGTGCCGCGGCGGCGAGGTCGGAAGCGCTGTAGATGACAGGACCGCTGTCGCCGGCGACGAACACGGGAGCCACTGTAGGTGAGCGCGCCGACACCTCCGCGAAATAGCATTCCTGGTCGTGATCCGGGCCTGATCTGCAGCCGGGAATCCTATTTCGCGAACCTCAGCGCGGCGGGAACCTCAGCGCGGCGGGGAAGGTCAGCCGGTGTTGCCGATCAGCTCGACGCCGCTGCCGTTCCACCGAAACTTGACGACGCTGTCGAGGCCGGGCATGCCGTTGGAGTATTTCAGCGCGACCGTGTCGCCGGTGGTCTGCGAGTTGTCCAGGCCGTTGAAGCCGTAGGTGTCGGGCACGCCGGTCGGGATGAACTTGCCGAGATGGAACATCACCGCGCGGGTGTTCGGGTTCTCGGAGTTGGTGTTGGCCTTGACGATGACCGCCGACAGCTGGGCGCACTCGTTGTAGTTGCCGGCCATCGGCTCGGCGCGCCACCCCTGGCCGCTGCGTGGGTCGGGGGGAAGTTCGGAGACGGCCCGGGCCACCTCGGGGGCGGTCAGGTTCACCGCACACGGGTCGTCGGCGGGCACGGTGCCCGGGACAGCGGTGTCGATCGTCGGGGGCGGTGCAGGGGCCTCGGTCTGCGTCGGGGACGGCGCCGTCGGTCCCGGCGTCTTGGACACCGTCGAATCTCCCGATCCGCAGCCGGTGAGGGCCAGCAGTAGGGCGCCCGACGCCGCTGCAATCACCGCCGTCCTCCGCACAACAGCGCACCGTACCCGACGCCCGCCGGCGCTGAAGAAGGCGCGCGGCGGGAGAGCCGGCCGAATGGCACTAGACTTCACCCACGATGACGCCCTCTGACGAGGCGCCCGACAGTGACGATCTGGCCGGCGACCTGACCTTTGCTGACCTGCAGATTCACCCCGCGGTGCTGCAGGCCGTCGGTGACGTCGGCTACGAGTCGCCCTCACCGATCCAATCCGCCACCATTCCCGCGATGCTCGAGGGCTCTGATGTGGTGGGTCTAGCCCAGACCGGAACCGGTAAGACGGCCGCGTTCGCGATCCCGATCCTGTCGAAGATCGACACCGACAGCCGCGCCACCCAGGCGTTGGTGCTCGCCCCGACGCGGGAACTGGCGCTGCAGGTCGCCGAGGCGTTCAGCCGTTACGGCGCGCATCTGCGGGTCAACGTGCTGCCCGTCTACGGTGGCAGCTCCTACGGACCCCAGTTGGCCGGTCTCAAGCGCGGCGCGCAGATCGTGGTCGGCACCCCCGGGCGGGTCATCGACCATCTCGAGAAGGGCAGCCTGGACCTCTCGCACCTGGACTACCTGGTGCTCGACGAGGCCGACGAGATGCTGCAGATGGGTTTCGCCGAAGACGTCGAACGCATCCTGTCGGACACCCCGGAGTACAAGCAGGTCGCGCTGTTCTCGGCCACGATGCCGCCGGGCATCCGCAAGATCACCGCCAAGTACCTGCACGACCCGGTGGAGGTGACGGTCAAGTCCAAGACCCAGACCGCCGAGAACATCACGCAGCGCTACGTGCAGGTGGCCGGGCCGCGCAAGATGGATGCGCTGACGCGCCTGCTCGAGGTCGAACCCTTCGAGGCGATGATCGTCTTCGTGCGCACCAAGCAGGCCACCGAAGAGGTGGCCGAGAAGCTGCGTGCCCGCGGGTTCTCGGCGGCCGCCATCAACGGCGACATTCCGCAGGCGGTCCGCGAGAGAACGATCAACTCGCTCAAGGACGGCTCGACCGACATCCTGATCGCCACCGACGTCGCGGCGCGCGGGTTGGACGTCGAACGCATCTCCCATGTTCTGAACTACGACATCCCGCACGATCCCGAGTCCTACGTGCACCGCATCGGACGGACCGGGCGCGCGGGGCGGTCCGGCACCGCGCTGCTGTTCGTCACACCGCGCGAGCGTCACCTGCTCAACGCCATCGAGCGGGTGACCCGGCAGAAGCTTGTCGAATCACAGCTGCCGTCGGTCGACGACGTCAACGAGAAGCGGGTGGCGAAGTTCAGCGACTCGATCACCGCGGCGTTGTCGTCGCCGGGCATCGAGCTGTTCCGCAAGCTCATCGAGACCTACGAGCGTGATCACGACGTGCCGATGGCCGATATCGCCGCGGCGCTGGCGCTGCAGAGCCGCGACGGCGAAGAGTTCCTGATGACGGAACCGCCGCCGGAGAAAAGGCGCGAGCGCACCGATCGGCCGGCACGCTCCGGCGAGCAACGCCGTCCGCGGGAGCGGCGCAGCGATCTGGCGACCTACCGGATCGCGGTCGGCAAGCGCCACAAGGTCGCTCCCGGCGCCATCGTCGGCGCGATCGCCAACGAGGGTAGGCTGCATCGCAGCGACTTCGGACACATCTTGATCAGGCAGGATTACTCGCTGGTCGAGTTGCCGGCCGATCTGTCCAAGAAGACGCTGAAGGCACTCGAGCACACCAAGATCCAAGGCCAGTTCATCAACCTGCAAGCCGACCGCGGTCCGAAACCGCATCGGGGGAAGCCCACGTCGAAGTGACGGTGCCGTCCAGGCCTGCCGGTGTCGACGACGTCGGTGGTCTGGAATCGGTGACCACGTCGCGGCGGGTCGCGTCGCTGACCGGGATCCGCGCGGTGGCAGCACTTCTGGTGGTCCTCACCCATGCCGCGTACACCACCGGCAAGTACCCGCAGGGCTACGTCGGTCTGGTGTACTCGCGCATGGAGGTCGGGGTGCCGATCTTCTTCGTGCTGTCGGGCTTCCTGTTGTTCTCGCCGTGGGTGAAGGCCGCTTTCGCCGGCAGTCCGGCGCCGTCGGTGCGCCGCTACGCCTGGCACCGGATCCGGCGCATCATGCCCGCCTACGTCGTCACCGTCGTCGCGGCCTACCTGGTCTACCACTTCCGCACGGCCGGACCGAACCCCGGCCACACCTGGGAGGGCCTGTTCCGCAACCTGACGCTCACCCAGATCTACACCGACGACTACCTGTATTCCTTTCTGCACCAAGGGCTGACCCAGATGTGGAGTCTGGCCGTCGAAGTCGCGTTCTACGTGGTGCTCCCGCTGCTGGCCTACCTGCTGCTCGTAGTGCTGTGCCGGCGGCGCTGGCGTCCCCGGCTGCTGCTGTCGGGGTTGGTGGTGCTGGCCCTGGTGTCGCCGGCCTGGTTGACGTTGGTGCACAACGTGGATTGGCTGCCCGACGGAGCGCGGCTGTGGCTGCCCGGCTACCTGGCCTGGTTTGTCGGCGGGATGGCGCTCGCGGCGCTGCAGCCGTTGGGGGTGCGCGCCTACGCATGGGTATGCGTGCCGCTGGCGGTGGCGTGCTACTTCATCGCGTCGACACCGATCGCGGGGGAGCCGACGACCTCGCCGGCCGAGTTGCGCGAGGCGCTGGCCAAGACGGCGTTCTATGCCGTGATCGCCACGCTGGTGGTGGCGCCGCTGGCGCTGGGGCCGCGCCGGGGCGGGACGGAGCGCGGCTGGTACGCCCGGCTGCTGGCGAGCCGCCCGATGGTGTTCCTCGGTGAGATCTCCTACGAGATCTTCCTCATCCACCTCATCACGATGGAGCTGGTGATGGTGGAGATCGTGCGCTACCCGATCTACACCGGATCGGTGTGGTGGCTGTTCGTGGGCACGATGGTCGTGACGATCCCGCTGGCGTGGCTGCTGCACCGGTTCACCCGGGTCCGGGCCTGACGGCGTCGCTCGCTTCTCGCTGAGTTAGGTTAAGCTCGCCTAACAAACGCTGCGAGAATCGAGGTGCCATGACGGAGACGAAGCAGTCGCGCGGGTTCGCGGGCGCCGTGCTCAAGCTGCTCCGCGCGGGCGACTACGAGCTGACCGTCACCGGACGGACCCAGATCAGCCCGCACTACCTACGGCTCAGCTTCGCCGCCGGCGGGTTGCTCGAGGAGCGGTCGCTGCATCCGACCCAGTGGATCAGGATGTGGTTCTCCGATGGCGACAAGCTGCACCAGCGCGGCTACACGCTGGTCAACCCCGACCCGGTCGCCGACACCGTCGACATCGAGTTCGCGCTGCACGACGGAGTGGCCTCGCGCTGGGCCGAACAGGCGCAGCCGGGCGACACGATCGAGGTCACCGTGCTGGGCAGCAACTTCGCGCTGCCCGAACCCCGGCCCGCCGGATACGTCATCATCGGTGACACGGCGTCGCTTCCGGCGATCAACTCGTTGCTCGCCGCGATCGGTGACGCGCCGGCGCGGGTCTTCCTCGAAGCCGCCCACGACGACGACAAACACCTTCCGGTGACCCGCGACGCCGAGGTGACGTGGGTGGATCGGCGCGACGCCGGTGCGGCGCTGGTGCAGACCGTCGAGGCGGCCGCGTTCGACGCCGCCGACCACTTCGGGTGGGTCGCCTGTGACAACCGCACCACCCGCGCGGTGGCCAAGGTGCTGCGCGAGACCTACAAGATCCCCCGCAAGTCGATCAAGGCCCAGGCCTACTGGGTCGCGTGACGGAGCGGGTGCACGGACGCCGGGCTGCCGGGCTCACGGAAGCGCCTGTCGGCTCGGCAACATGATCGGCACGACGAACTCCTCGAGCATGGCCCGCTCGTCGGCGTCGTCGTGTCCCGGGAACAACATCAACGACGTCATCACGCGCACCAGCCAGCGGGCGCGGTGGGCGACCACGGCCGGACTGTCCCCGTCGGAGCCCAGCGAGATCACGAACGCCTCGGTCAGCGCTTTGATCACTTCGGAGTTCTCGGCCATCTCCGCGCCGATCGGGCGTTGGGTGGTGGCGAACCACGATGTCAGCGCTGGGCTTTCGCGCACGTTGCGCAACGAAGCCAGGATGCCCTCGATGAGGCGCTCCCGCGGATCAGTGAGCGCGGTGATCTGCTCGGTCATCTCCTGGTACAGGCGGTAGCTCTCCCGGTGCACATAGGCGGTGTAGAGCGCCTCGCGGTTCTCGAAATAGCGATACAGCGTGGCCCGCGAACACCCTGCCGCCGAGGCGATCTCGTGCATCCCGACCGACGCCGCCTCCTTCTCGGCGAACAGTTCGCCGGCGGCGTCCAGGATGCGGTCGGCGGCCACCTCGGTGCGGCGGGCCGCAAGCCAGTCGCCGGCCATCACCCGGTCACCGTGAACGGCACCGACAGCGGGCGACGAACGTAACTGCCGTCGGCCCAGACGATCTCGTCCTCGTCGACCGTGAACTCAGGAATCCGCGCCAGCAGTTCGGTCAGCGCGACGCGGGACTGCATACGGGCGGCCGCGGCGCCGAGGCAGTGGTGCGCACCGTGGCTGAATGTCAGGATGTTGCGGGGCCGACGGGTGACGTCGAGCTCGCCGGCATCCGAACCGTACTGGCGCTCATCGCGGTTGGCCGAACCGTAGAGGAACATCGCCCGACGGCCCTCGGGGATGGTGACGTCACCGATGGTGACGTCGCGGGTGACGGTGCGGCCCAGCATCTGTACCGGCGAGGTCAGCCGCAGGAACTCGTCGACCGCGTCGGTGATCAGGCCGGGGTCCTCGACCAGCAGGCGTCGCTGATCCGGGCGCTGGTGCAGCAGCTGGACCGACCCGCCCAGCATGCCGGTCGTCGTGTCGTTGCCGCCGGTGACCATCGTGAACGTGAACGCCAGAATCGACAGGACCCCGGAGATGTCGCCGTCGGCGCCGACGCCGGCGGCGACCAGATGTGAGACCGTGTCATCCTCGGGCTCGGTGCGCCGACGCTCGATCAGCGCGGTGAAGTAGCCCATCATCTCGCCGAGTGCATCGCCGACGGTGCCCAGCGCACCGCCGACGCCGCCCTCGGCGGTGCTGGCCGCCACGATCGCGTCGGTCCAGCCGTCGAACTTGCCGCGGTCCGCCTCCGGCACGCCCAGGTAATGCGCCACCACCATCGACGGCAGCGGCTTGAACAGCTCGGCGACGATGTCACCGCCGTCGTGGGTGCGCAGGCGCTCGATGCGCTCGACGACGAATTCGCGGACCTTAGGCTCGACGGCTTCCACCTGGCGCGGCGTGAAGCCGCGGGAGACCAGCTTGCGGAACTCCGTGTGTACCGGCGGGTCCTGCATGACCATCGGCGGGTTGTCGGCCAGCCCGATCAGGTCCAGCTCGCCGTAATTGACCGTCAGGCCCTTCGCCGACGAGAACGTCTCATGGTCACGTGCGGCGGCCCAGATGTCGGCATGCCGGGACAACACGTAGTAGTCGTCCTCCGGGCGGTTCTCGGGGACCACATGGTGGACAGGGTCGTGGTCGCGCAGCGCGCGGTACATCGACCACGGGTTCGGCCAGGTGCTGGCGTCGGCGAGCTGGAATCGCGCCGGTGAGTCTTGAGACAACATCGCGGTCATGTCTTATGGGTACGACATGTAGCGCATGTGTGTCAATAGCGGTGACCAGATCGCCGCCAACCCGGGCGGGTCACCCCTAGAGCGCGGCGCCAGGGTTCAGGATGCCCTCCGGGTCGAGTGCCTGCTTGATCCGCCGGTTCAGCTCCATCGCTTCCGGGCCCAGTTGACCGGCCAGCCAGGGCCGCTTGAGCCGCCCGACCCCGTGTTCGCCGGTGATCGTGCCGCCCAGTCCGACCGCGACATCCATGATCTCGCCGAACGCCAGCTGCGCGCGCTGCTCCATGGCCGCATCGGCGGGGTCGTAGACGATCAGCGGGTGCGTGTTGCCGTCACCCGCGTGCGCGATCACCGAGATCACCAGGTCGTGGTTGGCCGCAATCTTGGCCACCCCACTGACCAGTTTGGCCAGCGCGGGAAGCGGCACCCCGACGTCTTCGAGCAGCAACGACCCTTTGGCCTCCACGGCGGGGATCGCGAACCGGCGCGCCGCCACGAACGCCTCGCCCTCATTCGGATCGGACGTCGAAAACGTCTCGGTCGCACCGTGTTCGGTGAACGTGGCGGCCATGAACGCGGCGTCCTCGGCGCCGGCGGGCCCGCGGTCGTCGCTGGCGGCGACCATCATCGCGGCCGCGTGGCGATCCAGCCCCATCCGGAGCTTGTCCTCGACGGCGTTGATGGCGACCGAGTCCATGAACTCCAGCATCGAGGGCCGGATCTTGCCGGTGATGGCGACGACTGCATTGGCGGCGGCCTCCACCGAGTCGAACGTGGCCACCACCGTGCAGGCCGACTGTTGGGCCGGCAGCAGTTTGAGCGTGATCTCGGTGACCACCCCGAGGGTGCCTTCGCTGCCGACGAACAGCTTGTTCAGCGGCAGCCCCGCCACATCCTTCAGCCGTGGCCCGCCCAGGCGCACCGCGGTGCCGTCGGCGAGCACCACCTGAAGCCCGAGCACGTAATCGGTGGTGACCCCGTACTTGACGCAGCACAGACCACCCGCGTTGGTGGCGATGTTGCCGCCGATGCTGCAGATTTCGAACGACGACGGGTCCGGCGGATACCACAGGCCGTACTCGGCGACCGTCTTCTTCACCTCGGCGTTGAGCAAGCCCGGTTGCGCCACCGCGGTGCGCGTGACCGGGTCGACGGAGATGTCCCGCATCTTCTCGGTGGACAGCACGATGCCGCCGTCGAGCGCAGTCGCACCGCCGGACAGACCGGTGCCCATGCCGCGGGGGACCACCGCGACGCGATGGGCGCTGGCCCAGCGCAGCACGGCCTGCACCTCATCGGTGCTACGCGGACGGACCACCGCCATCGGGGTTCCCGCCGACGGATCGGCGGCGCGGTCGTGCCGGTAGGACTCGAGGATGTCCGGATCGGTGACGACCGTGCCGTCGGGTAGCGCGGCGATCAACTCCTGCAACACGGACACAACCGCCAGTCTAGAGAGGCCGGCGCGACGATTCGGTGTTACAGGGGTGTTACGGCTAGGGTTTGGCGCATGCGGGACAGCGTCGTCTTCGCCCAGG
The DNA here is from genome assembly GCF_010728325.1 of Mycolicibacterium poriferae. Next base: position 4,755,437 of record NZ_AP022570.1, on the reverse strand, counting down.
TGAAGTCATTGAAACGGAAGCGCCACGCGGCGCATCTGTCGGGCACCGCGCTCGAGATCCATGTGCGGGCCGTGGCCGACAGCGCCGGCACGGCGTATCCCGCGTTCGTCGCCGACGAGCGCCTGGATGCGATCGCTCCCGGACCCGTCACCACCATGGCCGCCCTCGAGCTGTGCCTGGTCGGCTTGTGGTACCGCGCGACCGACGGTTACGTGATCGCCGACCTCGATCTGGTCGAGCGGTTCGGCGAGCCGACCAGCCGGCGCTGGCTGCGGGCGGTCGGCGGTTTTCTCAGGGAATACCTGAGCCCGCTGTAGCGTCCGGCGCGGCCGGTTGGGTGTCGAGGTCGCGCAGCGCGGGCAGGAACACCGCGACGACCCCCAGCGCCAGCATCGGCAGCGACAGCGCCAGGAACGTCACGTGCAGCCCGGCCCCATCGGCCAGCGGCCCGGCCAGGATCAGGCCCAGCGGGCCCGCGGCGTAGGCCAAAGACCCCATCACGCCGACGACGCGTCCCCGTAGGTGCGCGGGTGCGCGGGTCTGCATGACGTAGTTGTAGATCGGCGCGATCGGACCGTAGACGAATCCGACCAGCGCACACAGCACCAGGATCACCGGCAGCGGCGGCAGGAACGCGATGACCGTCATCGCCGCGCCCAGCGTGATCACCGCGATCAGCATGACGGTGCGACGCTTCATGAGCTTCGCCATCACCGCGTACCCGAGCGCGCCCACCAGACCGCCGATGCTCAGCGCCATCAACACCCAGCCGAGCTGAGCGGGCTCGTCGCGATCGGTGAAGTACTTGGGGAACAGCACGCTTTCCATCGGCATGTAGAGCCCGGTGGCCACCAGATCCACGACCGCCAGCGTGCGCAGCACCCGGTTGTGCCACACGAAGCGCAGCCCCTCGAGGATGCCGGCCCACACACTGCCCGTCAGCGCCGAGCGATCCGGTATGCCCGCACCTTCGAGGCGCAGTACCGAGATCGCGGCGATGGACAGCACGAACGTCGCCGCTGTCACCCACATCGTGTTGACGCCGCCCAGCGTCGCGATCAGCAGGCCGCCGATCCCCGGCCCGACGATGTAGGCCAGATTGAACACCGCCTCGAAGTAGCTGTTGGCCCGGTCCAGGGACCAGCCCGCCCGCGCTGCCGCTTCCGGGAGCATCGTTTCGCGCGCGGTCATGCCCGCCGGATCGAACAACGCGCCCAGGGCGGCCAGCACGGCCAGCACCGCCACGTTGACGACGTCGGCGCCGAACATCAGCGCGAGCACCGGTACCGCGACCACCGACAGCGCCGACAGCGTGTCCGAGATCATCGACACCCGCCGCCGTCCCAGGTAGTCGACGGCCGCGCCGGCGATCAGCGTCGCGGCCAGCAGCGGCAACGTGCCCGCCATCGCCACGATCGACGCGTCCAGCGCCGAGCCGGTGCGCTGCAGCACCAGCCACGGGAACACCACGATCGAGATGCCGTTGCCCGTGCCCGCCATCAGCGCGGCGAACAGGATCAGCAGCAGAGGACCGCGCCTGCTCAACGGCGCATCGGGTGGCGTCATGGCGTATCGACGGGAATCTAACAGCGCACCAGCCGCCGCCACCACAGGTTTTCCTGCGGTACCCCACGGTTCGGCGGCTGGGTCGGCGTTCGGCGGCGCAGCCTTTTCACCCGCTGTACGGCCGCCGCCAGCTTGGGGCCTCGCCCTACGCCCCCTCTGACCGCCACCGCCAGCTCGCAGTGCCGTGGGCTCGCCGAGTGTGAGCTCTGTGCGAAAAAGTAGCCCGGATTTCGCAGAGGATTCACGCTCGGCGTGGCCCGCCGCGACCGCCTCGGCCGCCGGCGCCGCGGCCCCCCCGCTCGCCACGGCCGCCACGGCCGCCGCGGCCGCCTCGGCCGCCGCGGCCGCCACGGCCGCCGAGGCCGCCGCCACGGTCGCTCGGCGCTACCAGGCCGCGTCGACCTTGGTGGCGATCTGGTCTGCCAGCCGGCGGGCGGTATCACCGGGATTGGCGCTGCAGGTGTTGACGTCGATGATGATGTTGTTGCGCTGTAGCAACGCCCGCCCACACGCCCATCCCGGAGCTGCGGCCTCGGTGTAGACGGCGTTCGCGGTCAGCGCGCCGTCGGCGTTGGCCATGTGGGTGACGGTCCACTGCGATCCACTCTGGGTGTGGGTGTAGTTCTGGCAGGCCGGCCACCGCTCGGCGGAGACGTCGAAGAACTCGGCGGCCTTCTCCAGATACGGGAACAGCACGACCGCCTGCTTGGCGTAGTGAGCGAAGTCGTCTCCGTCGTTGAGGCTCTCGTCGCGTTCGGCACGAAATCCGCTGTCGGCGTACACCTGCGCCTCGGCGGCCCCGTCGATAGCAAGGCATTCCGGCGGCGACATGATCGCGCTGTGGTCGGTCATCGCGTCGTTCGACTCGGTCACGGTCATCGCAGGTGTACCCATCACGGCGGCCACCTGCTCCGGTGGGAGCAGCAGTCCGCCGAGCTCCCGTTCGACGAGGGGACGCGGGATCGTCGTCCGCGTCGGTGTGACCGTGTCGGCGTTACTGATCGTGTTGCCACAGCCGGCGACGAGAAGGCAGAGGCCCGCGATCGCGGCGGTCGACAGTCGCATGTGTGTTCCCCAATCAGCCTGATCGCCCGGCGCCCCCGCCGGAACAACGAAAAGCCTGGAGGTCAATGGTGCGGCAACGGTCTCGCCCCGACGCCGAGGACCACGGCGTTTCGTGGTAACGATGAACGGTGCTTCTTGGTAACAAATGATGGGTCGGTCCTCGAAAGCAGCCGAGTCGGCCTTGCCCCATCCCCGCACCGGCCAGCTGTTCACCTCCCCGGTGCGGCCCGGCTCGGGGTGGCCGGGGGACCCGGCGACCGCGCGTACGGCCGTCGCAGTGGAGCCCGCCGACGTGGCCGAGCTGGCCGCGTCCACCAGGACCGTCACTCAGCTCGACGCGCGGGTCTCGGTCTGTCGGGCGTGCCCCCGGCTGGTGACCTGGCGTGAGGATGTCGCGGTCGGCAAGCGCAAGGCCTACGCCGACGAACCGTACTGGGGCCGTCCGGCGACGGGACTCGGTCCGGCGCGTCCGTCGGTGTGGGTGCTCGGCCTGGCGCCCGCGGCGCACGGCGCCAACCGGACCGGCCGGGTCTTCACCGGGGACCGCTCCGGTGACTTCCTGTTCGGCTCGCTATATCGGACTGGTCTGGCGAATCAGCCGACCGCTGCCGACAGCGGGGACGGCTTGATGCTCGACGACGTTCGGGTGGTGGCCGCGGTGCGATGCGCCCCGCCGGGCAACGCGCCCGAGCCCGCCGAGCGGGCGACGTGTGCGCCCTGGCTGGATGCCGAGTGGCGGCTGACCGGCGCGTCGGCGCGGGTGATCGTCGCCCTCGGCGGGTTCGCCTGGCAGTCGGCGCTGGCGTTGATCCGCCGGGTCGGCGGTGTGGTGCCCACACCGGTGCCGCGGTTCGGGCATGGCGCGCTGACGACGGTGACGGTGCCCGGACGCACCGCTCGCGAGGTGGGCGAGCTGTCCTTGCTGGGCTGTTTCCATCCGAGTCAGCAGAACACCTTCACAGGGCGGTTGACTCCGGCGATGATGGACGACATCTTCGCCACTGCCCTGCGGATCGGGCGCGCCCGGTGACGCACAGGGTCGCATTGCGCGCCCGATTCGCCGGGAACACGGGTGCGGCCGGGTGGCGTTGACCGAGTAATGCGTCTCTCCGTTCTCGACCTCGTCCCCGTCCGCACCGACCAGAGCACGTCAGATGCGGTGGCTGCGACGACGCTGCTGGCCCAGACCGCCGACCAGCTCGGCTACACGCGATATTGGCTGGCCGAACACCACAACATGCCCGCGGTGGCCGCGACGAGCCCGCCGGTGCTGATCGCCCACCTGGCCGCCCACACGTCGACGATGCGGCTCGGTTCGGGCGGGGTGATGCTGCCCAACCACGCGCCGCTGGCGGTGGCCGAACAGTTCGCGCTGCTCGAAGCCGCCCATCCCGGGCGCATCGATCTGGGTATCGGGCGCGCGCCGGGCTCGGATCCGGTGACGTCGATGGCGTTGCGCGGTGCTGCGGGCCGTGACGACCGTGACATCGAGGCGTTCCCGTCCTACCTCGACGACGTCGTGGCGCTGATGAGCAGCACCGGGGTGCGGGTCCCCCTGCCCCGCGACCTGATGCGGGAGAACTACATCCTCAAGGCCACCCCCGCGGCGGTCACCGAACCCAAGCTGTGGCTGCTCGGCTCGTCGATGTACTCAGCGCATCTCGCCGCGGCCAAGGGCCTGCCCTATGTGTTCGCCCACCATTTCTCCGGCCAGGGCACCGAGGAGGCGTTGCAGACCTACCGCGACGAATTCCGCCCCGGTGATCTGGCGGCCGAGCCGCTGACGTTCCTGACGGTCAACGCAGCCGTCGCCGACACCGCCGCGGAGGCGGAGCGGTTGCTGCTGCCGAACCTGCAGATGATGGCGCGGCTGCGCACCGGGCAGCCGCTGGCCCCGCTGGACCTGGTCGAGGACGCCGAGGCCCGGCAGCTCAGTCCGCGCGAACTGGCGGTGGTCGACGCGGGCCGGCGCCAGGCCGTCGTCGGCTCACCGGCCGAGGCCGCCGATCAACTGCACGCACTGGCCGAGCGGTTCGGGGTGGACGAGGTGATGGTCAACCCGGTGGCGGCCGCGTTCCGTGGCACTGATCCGGACACCGCGCCGGCGCGGGAGACGACGCTGGAGCTGCTGGCCAAGGAGCTCTTCTAGGACCCGCTCGATCGGGGTGTCAACCGCACGATGGGGATCGCCCGCGTCGTGCGCTTCTGATAACCGTTGTACCGGTTGGAGTTCTGTTCGTTGACCTTGTCCCACATGCGGGCGTAGTCGGGATCGTCGGGCAGTACCGGCGTGGCGGTGACCGGGACCCGCTGCGGGCCGATGTTGACCTCGATGTCGGGGTGGGCCTTGAGGTTGTGGTACCAGCCGGGGGCCTTGGGGTCGCCACCCTTGGAGGCGACGACGAGGTAGTCGCCGCGGTCGGGGAAGTACGACAGCGTGTTGGTGCGCTGCTTGCCGGTCTTGGCGCCGACGGTGTGCAGCAGCAGGCTGGGTGGCACGCCGGGCAGCGGGATGCGGTGCCCGATCCGGCCGTTGCTCTTCTTGTAGACGGTGTCGTGCACCATCAGCATTCGGACGCCGATGTTCTGTTCGAGCCAGCGCGTGATGTTCATGGGTCACTCCTTCTCGTCGGCGTCGATGCGTGCCAGGGCCTCGCGCAGCAGCCGGCCGGTCTCTTCCCGGTCGGGATCACGGCGCACCAGCATGCCTTTGGCGAACTTCAGCTTGTCACCGTCGCGGCGCGGAACCACGTGCAGATGAATGTGGAACACACTTTGGAAAGCGGCTTTGCCGTCGTTGATGGCGATGTTGTTGCCGTCGGCGTGCAGCCCCGACGCGCGCGCGGCCTTGGCGATGCGCTGGCCGATGGTGGTCATCGTCGCCACGGTGTGCGGTGGGGTGTCGGTCAGGTCGACGGTGTGGCGCTTCGGGATCACCAGGGTGTGTCCCTGCGTGAACGGCCTGATGTCGAGGATGGCCAGGTGCTCGTCGTCCTCCCAGATCCGGACGGCCGGGGCGTCGCCGGCGACGATGGCGCAGAACACGCAGGACATTCCGCCACCGTAGCCCCTCAATCGGTGAGCGCCTCCCGCCAGGCTGCGAGCTTGGCCGGATATGCCGCGGTGTGTGCCGGGCTGGTCGACGGGAGCCGCAGGCCCGGCGGGTGGGGGAGTGCGACGAGGCGGCGGTAGTTCTTCTCCGCGGCAGCGCCGTTGAAGCAGATCCGGGTGACGGTGGGGTGGTCGGCGAAGAAAGCGCCGAAGTCGTTGGCCGCCATACTGTCTGGCTCCACGGCGGCGTCCAGGCTGCCGACCCGCCGGCAGGATCGCAGTACGTCCCACACCGCGACCCCGGCGCCGGTGAGTGCGGCGACCCGCTCGGGGTACGGTGCGGCGGCGTCGAACCCGTACAGCTCCGCCGTGATCGGCCAGAAGGCGTTACGGGGGTGCGCGTAGTACTGCTGGTCCTGCAGCGACCGCACCCCGGGCATGTTGCCCAGGATCAGGACCCGCGCCCCAGGCGCGACCAGCGGGGTGAAGCTGTGCAGCATCGGTGTGGCCATCGGTCCTGTGTAGCGCATCCACGTAGGTTGGGCACGTGACCGACGATGTGGATCTCGAGGCGTCCGGGCTGCTCGACGGGCTGGACGGGCAGGCGCGCGCCGAGCGGGCGGAGCTGATCGGCTGGCTTCTCGACCAGGGGGTGGCCCTCGACCAGATCCGCGGAAACTCGGCGCCGATGCTGCTCGCCTCCCGGCGGATCATCGGCGACGACGGCGAATACGTCTCGGCCCGCCAGTCCGCCGAGAAGTTCGGCGTGGACGTCGAGTTGTTCGTACGGATTCAGCGCGCCATGGGTCTGCCGCGGGTCGACGACCCCGACGCGGCGGTGTTCCTGCGTGCCGACGCCGAGGCGGCGAAGTTCACCCGCGACTTCCTCGACGCCGGGATCGACCCCGACGAACTGGTCCAGATCACGCGGCTGCTCGGTGACGGTCTGGCCAGGGCGGCCGAGGCGATGCGGTACGCCACGCTGGCGGCGGTGATCCGGCCCGGGGCCACGGAATTGGAGATCGCGCAGGCGTCGGCGGCGCTGGTGACCAATCTGGCGCCTCTGCTCGGGCCGATGATCCAGGACATGTTGCAGCTGCAGCTGCGTCATGCCATCGAGACGGAGGCTGTCAACGCCGTCGAACGCGCCGAGGGCCAGCACCTGCCGGGTGCCCGGCAGGTGACGATCGGGTTCGCCGATCTGGTCGGGTTCACCCGGCTGGGCGAGAAGGTGCCGCCGGAGGATCTGGAGCGCCTCGCGCAGCGCCTGGCCGACCTGACGCGGGAGGTGGCCACCGCGCCGGTCCGATTCGTCAAGACCATCGGCGATGAGGTGATGATGGTCAGCCCGGAGCCCGCGCCGTTGCTCGAGGCGGTGCTGCAGTTGGTCGAGGTGACCAACGGCGACGACGACTTTCCCAGCCTGCGGGCCGGGGTGGCCAGCGGCATGGCGGTGAGCCGGGAAGGGGACTGGTTCGGCAGCCCGGTCAATCTCGCGGCCCGGGTGACCGGTGCCGCGCGGCCGGGCTCGGTGCTGGTGGCCGAACCGGCGCGGGAGGCGATCGGCGACGACGACCGATTCAGCTGGTCATTTGCCGGGGCCAGGCATCTGAAGGGCATCAAGTCGGATGTGAAGCTGTTCCGGGCGCGTCGGGCAGCGTCAGCGTGACGGGGTGAACGTCCGCAGCCGCAGGCTGTTGCTGACGACGAACACCGAGCTGAATGCCATGGCCGCGCCGGCGATCATCGGGTTCAGCAGTCCCGCGGCCGCCAACGGCAGCGCGGCGACGTTGTAGGCGAACGCCCAGAACAGGTTGCCCTTGATGGTGCTCAACGTCTTTCGGGACAGCCGGATCGCGTCGGGCACCGCGCGCAGGTCGTCGCTGACCAGCGTCAGGTCGCTGGCCTCGATGGCGACGTCGGTGCCGCCGCCCATCGCCAGGCCGAGGTCGGCCTGCGCCAGCGCCGCCGCGTCGTTGACCCCGTCCCCGACCATGGCGACCACCCTGCCCTCGCGCTGCAGCCGGACGACGGTGTCGACCTTGTCCTGCGGCAGCACGCCGGCCACCACCTCGTCGATGCCGACCTGCCGGGCCACCCTGCGGGCGACCGCCTCGTTGTCACCGGTCACCATGATCGGTGTCAGGCCGAGCCTCTTCAGCAGCGAGACCGCCTCGGCGGAGGTCTCTTTGACGGCATCGGCCACCATCAGAAGGCCGCGGGCCTGGCCGTCCCAGCCGACCGCGACGACGGTTCGCCCGTCCCGCTCCGCGCGCTGCGCCGCGTCGACCAGCTGTTCGGGGATGTCGTAGGCCCGCTCGGCGAGCAGTCGCAGACGGCCCACCAGGACGGCGCGGCCGTCGAGGATGCCTTCGACGCCCATACCGCGCAGGTTCGAAAAGCTCTGTGCTGCCGGCAGTTCGCCGAGCTCGGTGCGCGCGCCGGCGGTGATGGCGCGGGCGATGGGATGTTCCGACGAACTCTCCAGCGCCCCGGCGACCCGCAGCACCTCGTCGCGGGCCTCGCCGTCGGCGGCGGTGACGGCGGCCAGCGTCATCGTGCCGGTAGTGACCGTCCCGGTCTTGTCGACCACCACGGTGTCCACCCGCCGCGTCGATTCCAAGATCTCGGGCCCCTTGATGACGATGCCCAATTGCGCGCCGCGGCCGGTACCGACCATCAGCGCGGTCGGGGTGGCGAGTCCGAGTGCGCAGGGGCACGCGATGATCAGTACCGCGACGGCCGCGGTGAACGCCGTCGACATGGCCGCGCCCGAGGCGATCCAGAACCCCAGGGTGGCCACCGCGAGGGCGATGACGATCGGCACGAAGACACCGGAGATCCGGTCGGCGAGCCGTTGGGCCGGGGCCTTGCCGCTCTGCGCCTGTTCGACCAGCCGAGCCATCTGCGCCAGTTGCGTATCGGAGCCCACCCGTTCGGCTTCGACCACCAGGACGCCGTCGACGTTGACCGTCGCGCCCACCACCTGATCGCCGACCGACACCTCCACCGGCACCGATTCCCCGGTCAGCATCGAGGTGTCAACCGTCGAAGAACCGTCGACGATGACGCCGTCGGCGGCCACCTTCTCGCCGGGTCGGACCACGAATTCGTCGCCGCTGCTGAGCAATTCGATCGGTATCAGGTGTTCCCCGTCGGGCCTGCGAACCGACACGGTCTTCGCGCCCATCTGCAGCAGCGCGCGTAGCGCGTCACCGGCGCGGCGTTTGGCCCGCGCCTCGAAGTAGCGGCCCGCGAGGATGAACGTCGTGACCCCGGCCGCGACTTCGAGGTAGATGTTGGCGCTGCCGTCGGTGTGTCCGACGGTGAACTCGAAGGCGTGCGTCATCCCGGTCTGCCCCGCGGTGCCCCAGAACAGTGCGTAGAGCGACCACCCGAAGGCGGCGAGGGTGCCCAGGGAGATGAGCGTGTCCATCGTCGCTGCGCGATGCCTCAGATTCGTCCACGTCGCGACGTGGAACGGCCAGGCACCCCACACGACCACCGGGGCGGCCAGCGTCAGCGACAACCACTGCCAGTTCGGGAACTGCAGCGCCGGTGCCATCGCCATGGCGATCACGGGTACCGACAGCGCAAGGCAGATCAACAGGCGCCGGCGCAGCGCCACCGACTCGTCGCCTTCCTGCGGCTGGTCGTGGGGCTCGGCCTCAGGCAGAGTGGCCCGGTAGCCGGCGGCCTCGACGGTGGCGACGAGGTCCTGCGCGGTGGCGTGGTCGCCGAGTTCGACCCGGGCTTTCTCGGTGGCGAAGTTGACCGAGGCGCTGACACCGTCGAGCCGGTTGAGCTTCTTCTCGATGCGGGCCGCGCACGACGCGCAGGTCATGCCGCCGATCGACAGTTCAACGGTGCTCATGGCGTCGCTCAGTTCGCCAGCTCGTAGCCGGCTTCTTCGACGGCATTGCGGAGTGTCTCGTCGTCGACGGGGGAGTCGCTGCCGATGGTGACTTTTCCGTCGGACAGGTCGATGTCGACGTCGACGACGCCGGGAATGCTGGTGAGTTCGGCCCGCACGGCCGATGCGCAGGCGTCGCAGCTCATGCCCGTCACGGTGATGGTCGTGGTGCTCATGGCGGTCCTCTCGGTCGTAGACTGCAGCGTCGCTGACGTCCTGTGTACCATACCCCCCTAGGGTACTTGGAAAACGTCCCCGGTCGGCGCTGCGGTCCGACGTGACAGCATCACGGCATGCGAATCCTCGTGCAGCGCGTCACGTCGGCTCGTGTCGCCGTCTCTGGTGAGGTGGTCGGGGAGATCCATCCCGACGGACAGGGTCTGCTGGCGCTGGTCGGCGTGACCCATACCGATGACGCCGACAAGGCCCGCCGACTCGCGGAAAAGCTCTGGCAACTGAGGATTCTCGACGACGAGAAGTCGGCGAGTGACACTGCGGCGCCGATCCTGGTGGTCAGCCAGTTCACGCTTTACGCCAACACCGCCAAGGGGCGCCGGCCCACATGGAACGCGGCTGCGCCGGGCGCGGTCGCCGAGCCGTTGGTGCAGACCTTCGCCGACGCACTCACCGCGATGGGCGCCCGTGTGCAGACGGGTGTGTTCGGCGCCGACATGCAGGTCGAGCTCGTCAACGACGGTCCGGTGACCGTCCTGCTGGAGCTGTGACTACGGGGCCGCGGTGACCGGGAAGCCTTCGGAGGGCTGTACGATGACGAACCCGTTGCCGTGGAAGGCGACCTGCAGCGCCTCCCCGGAGCCGCGGCCGATGAGCGCACCTGCCTTGAAGCTGGTCTTCAGTTGCGTCTGCAGATTCGCCGACCACGCGACCACGGCGTTCGTGTCGGCGTAGGTGGGCGCCTCGGCGGTGTTGAGCACCACCGGCGGGCCGTGGGTGGTGATGGCCACCCACCCGGTGCCGCGCAGCGTGGTGTTGAACAACCCGCCGGTGGCGATGCTGCCACCTTTGACCCGCTCGATGTTCCAGTCCAGGCTGGCCGAGAAGGCCAGCACGTTCTTGCCGCTGATCGACAGGCCGGAGTTGGTCAGGTTCAGCATGTGCACGTCGTAGCCGAACTCGGCCAGGAACACATCACCCTGCCCCGTGCACCGCATCAGGGGTAGACCTTCACCGGTCAGTGCCTTCTTCAGGAACTTCGACGCGCCCCCGCTTCGAAGGCGAAATCGACGCTGCCCTGGTAGGCCACCATCGAGCCCTGCCTGGCCATGAACGGCTCACCGAGGCGAACGCGCAGCAGCTTGGCGTTCTGGTTCGCGATCGGCTTCGCCTCCTTCTCGCTGAACCGCCCGTCGACGAGGTCACCGGAGATGCCGGCGAAGCCGTCGCCGCCGGGCACGGCCTGCGCCTGGTCACTCGGCTGCTGGGGGTGCTCCGGCTGGGCATGGCGCGCAGCCCCCTGTTGCTGGGCCGGCGGCGGACCGAGCGGAGCCTGGTGCACCTGCCCCTGGTGGGAGACCTGGTCGGTCCACCGCTGACCGTCGAACCACCGGTAATCGAATCGACCCTCCGGGTCGGGCTGCCAACTGCCTTGTCCGGGTCCTGTCACCGCCGCCTCCTTGACGTGTCTGGCCGATTGCCACCCTATGCGGTGGACGACGCCCGGAGGCACCCCTTGAGTGCGGCGCTGCCCGCTGTTTCGCTGGTGGCGGAACCGCTTCGCACCTGCGCTGCAACGGTGTAAGCATGTAATCATGAGACACTATTCCCATCACCGCAGAGCAGGCCGCGCCGGCGGCTGGCAGCAGGCGGACCAACCGGACGCCAGCGACGCCGCTGACTGGTTCGCCGGTCGGATGCCCGAACACTGGTTCACCGGCGACCCGGAGGTGACCGTCGACCGCGAGGAGATCACCGTCGTGGGGCGTCTTCCCGAGGTCGACAGCGACTCCGGTGAGACGGAAGCCCACGCCTCCGGGCGGGCCGCCCGGTTCCGGGAGCAGACCCGCGCCGAGCGCATGCAGATCGCCGACGAGGCTGAGGCCCGGTACCGGCGCAAGGTCGCCTGGGGCGTCGACGTGGGTAGCGGAGAGCCCGAACGAATCCTGTTCACCCACATGGCCGTGCCGGTGATGACCCGGTTGCGTCAGCCCGAACGTCAGGTGCTCGACACCCTCGTCGACGCCGGTGTGGCGCGCTCGCGATCGGACGCATTGGCATGGTCGGTGCGCCTGGTCGGCGAGCACGCCGACGAGTGGCTGGGCAAGCTGCGCGCCGCGATGCGCGAGGTGGACGACCTGCGCGCCCAGGGTCCGTCGGTCTGAGATGCGGCGAGGCCGCAGAGCCCTGTCACGCTCCCCTCGGTCGAACCCGTCGCGCTGATCACAATCGCCGCTGGGCGAGCGACCGTTTGATAAGCTGCACCGCAAGGGTTCCGGTAAGCAGATCTGGAACTGCGACCACTCTCGGCATCAATCGCCGTAGGGCAGCTCCTGCCGGCGGGCCGACCGTGTTTTCCACCCTTCCTCTGCCGGCGTTCCGACGCAACGTTGCCCTTCTGCGTTAGCTTCGAACCTGAACGGACTCTGCGCATGCGCGACTTCACCTGCCCGAAATGCGGCCAACACCTCACCTTCGAGAATTCCTTGTGTTTGTCGTGCGGAAGCAGGCTCGCATACTCCTCCGATAAGGCCACAATGGTCCTCGTCGATGAGCAGAGTTTCTCCTTGTGTGCTAATTCGGTTATTGCTCAATGTAATTGGTTGCTCGAGTCTGGGTCGGCGACCTCGGTCGGCGGACTGTGCGCGTCCTGCCGGCTGACACGGACCCGGCCCAGCGATTCTGACGTTGCCGGGATGGCCAGATTTGCCGTGGCCGAGAACGCCAAACGACGCCTGGTCGCCGAGCTGATCGAGCTGAGGCTGCCCATCGTCGACCGGACACAGGACTCGCAGTTCGGGTTGGCGTTCGACCTGTTGTCGAGCACCGACGAGAAGGTCGTCACCGGACACGAGGATGGCGTCGTCACACTGGACCTGGCAGAAAGCGACGATGTGCGCCGCGAGGAGCTGCGCGTGGCCCTGGACGAACCGTACCGGACTTTGCTCGGCCACTTCCGACATGAGACCGGGCATGCGTACTTTCATCGCCTGGTAGGTGGCTGGTCCCAGCGCAGCTCCGAATTCGCCGACCTCTTCGGCGACCCTGATCGCGACTACCAGCAGGCACTGGACCGGCACTACAACGCCGGTCCGCCGCCGGATTGGTCGACACGACACGTGTCCTCCTATGCCTCGATGCATCCTGCGGAGGACTGGGCAGAGACGTTCGCGCACTACCTGCACATCCGGGATACGTTGGACACCGCGGCGTCGTTCGGCCTGGCCCCGGCCGCCGGAGCGTTCGATCTTCTCCATCTGGGCCCCAGCCGTTTCGATACGCTCATCGGAATGTGGCTGCCCCTGGCGTGGTCGCTGAACATGATCAATCGATCCATGGGCCGCGCGGATCTCTACCCTTTCGTGCTGCCACCTCCGGTCCTGGAGAAGATGCGCTTCGTTCACACCGTCATCGACAATGCCGTCGTGTTCACCGAAACGCAGCCCCGGACCCGTCACGCGCAGTAGTTCCTGACCGGGAACGCGTTCGTCCTGGCGGATGTCCATCGCTTCAGTCTTCGAGACCACGTGCGTGAGCATCGGGATCGACTTCGGAGTGCGGGCGTCGTCTCTCGGCGGAGCTGTCAGACTCCACGATTTCGACGTTGACGTACGACGAGTTCAATGCCGCAGTCTGCGACAGCGGGTCAACCTGCGCGCCGTCCACCAGCAGGTTGCGGTTCACGCCGTAGCTGAGCGGCTCAGACCCACCGGCCGGGTCGAAAACCCTTGAACCCCAGCCGTGGTCGATGATGACGACACCACGGCGGGGCTGGCCGTCGACCGCCGCGGTCAACTCGACCGCCCCCACGGCCGAGGACACCCGAACCGTATCGCCGGCGTCGATGCCCAGGGGCCGCGCGTCCTCGGGATGGATCACGACCTGAGTGCCCTTCCCTGAGGGATGCAGCCCGGGCAGCTCGTTGAGCCACGAGTTCATCGAGTGCCGGTGTCGCCGGTTGGCCAGCTGGAACGGGTAGCCGTCTGGCGGCGACGGCGGCGCCTGGCTCAGCAGCTCCCGTGCCCGCGCGACGAATTCCGGGGGAGCGACGTGCACCGTCTTGTCGTCGGTGCGCAGCGCGTCGCGGAACCGGCCGAATTCCCGGGGCCCGAGCACCCAACCGTGCGGATGATCCAGCACGTCGCGCCACCTGATCTTGCGGCCGTTGACTTTTCGGCTGGTGGCGATCAGCAGCCGATGAATCCAGTACGGCCCGAACTCGAGCGCCGGCCTTCGGGTCAGCCGGGCCAGCCGTCTGGACGTGGCGACGACGGCGTTCAACCCCCGTGCACCGAACAGCGGGCGCTTCATCGCCAGCGCCAGGTCGGTGAAGATGCGCCACTCTTCACGTGCGAGGATCGGCGGGTCTACGGCGCGGACCCCGTACTGCACATACGGTTCGTCATGCAGGCTGCTGGTGAACGCCAGCAGGTCGTCGCGCTCCAGCCAGTGCACTGCGGGCAGCAGCCAGTGGGCGTGCCGATGGCTCTCACGCTGCACGAAATCGATGGCCACCAGAAGATCGAGCGTCGACAACGCGTGGTCGAGCTTCGCGCCGTCGGGTCCGGAGACGACCGGATTGCCGCTGTTGATCACCATCGCCCGGACCTGGCCGCGTCCGGGGGTGGTGATCTCGTCGGGGAGCTCGCTGAGCGCATGTGCCCCGGCGACCATGTCCCGTCCCCGTAACCTGCTGCGGTGCGGTGTCGCGCCGGCCAGGTCCGCCAGACGTAAGGCGTCAACGTAACCGGCCTCGAAGCGGCGGCCACCGGGGCGGTCCATCCGTCCGGTGATGACATTGAGCACCTGGCCCAGCCACTCCGCCACCGTGCCGCCCAGATGAAGCGACACTCCGGTGCGGGTCACCAGCATCGCCCGCTCGGCGGTCGCGAAATCTCGTGCCACATCGGTGATCACCGCGAGCGGTACATCGCAGCGGCGCGCCAGATCAGCAAGGTCGACATCGGCGGTCAGTCCGCGCAGCCGATCGACACCGGTGGCCAGGTCTGCGCAGTCTCCCCGGTGGTATAGGCCCTCGTCGAGAATGATCGTCACCATCGCCAACAGCAGCGCCCAGTCCTGTCCGGGCCGCACCGCCACGTGGATGTCAGCGCGCTCAGCGGTTTCGGTGCGCACCGGGTCGACGACGACGACGGTCGCGCCCTGCTGCTGGCGGGCCAGCGTGCGGCGCCACCCGCCCGGCACCGACTCCAGCCAGTTCCACGCGCTCACTGCGGGGTTCGCGCCGACGATCACGAAGTAGTCGCAGTTGTCCACGTCCGACACCGGCACCATCAACGACGAGCCGTACATCTTCTCGGCCACCACATGAAGGGCGTTCTGGTCGACGGATCCGACCGCGTACCGGTTGTGGGTGCCGACGGCGTCCAACCACCCGTTCATGAACATCAGGTTCGACGACGAATACCCGGCCGGATTGCCGTAGTAGGCGGCCACCGCGTCGGGACCGCCGTCCTCGATCACCGCGTTGAGGCGGGCCGCGATGTCGCTGATCGCCTCGTCCCAACCGGTTTCCACATAGCGCTCACCGACCCGCTTCATCGGTGCCAGCAACCGGCGGGGATGCTCGACGACCTGATGCGCGGTGCGGCCTTTGGCGCAGAAGTCCCGCCAGCTGTGCGGGTTCTGCTTGTCGGGGGAGATCTTGACGACCCGCCCGTCTTCGACGGTGACGTCGACACCGCACGCGGCAAGGCAGTAACGGCAGAACGTATGCACCGTGCGGGCCATGCCGACATGCTGCCCGACGCCGACAGCTCCATGGCGCGGAATGGAATTGAGCAGACTGCTTGATCGACCACGGGGGGCGGTTGACCGCTGTGCTCGATTAGCGGTTCACCGCTGTGCCTGATTAGCGGTTCACCGCTGTGTCATCGTCCAATACTCGCCCCGCCGCGCCAGCAACTCGGCATGGGTACCGCGTTCGACGATCCGCCCGGACTCCATCACCAGGATCAGGTCGGCGTCGCGGATGGTCGAGAGCCGGTGGGCGATGATGAAACTGGTCCGGTCGCGGCGCAACTGCGCCATCGCGTGCTGGATGAGCACCTCGGTGCGGGTGTCCACCGAGCTGGTCGCCTCGTCGAGGATCAGCAACTGCGGCTGAGCCAGCACCGCGCGGGCGATGGTGATGAGCTGACGTTCGCCGACACTGATGTTCGCTCCGCCGTCGCTGACGTGGGTGTCGTAGCCGTCGGGCAGCGTGTGGACGAACCGGTCCACGTACGCCGCCTTCGCCGCGGCCACCACGTCGTCGTAGTCGGCGTCGGGGCGACCGTAGGCGATGTTGTCGTACACCGAGCCCGCGAACAGCCAGGCGTCCTGCAGCACCATGCCGATCTGCGAGCGCAGCGAGCTGCGGCTGACCGAGGTGATGTCCACGTCGTCGATCAGGATGCGTCCGGCGTCGACGTCGTAGAACCGCATCAGCAGGTTCACCAGCGTGGTCTTGCCCGCCCCGGTGGGGCCGACGATCGCGACGGTGGAGCCCGGTTCGGCCACCAGTGACAGGTGCTCGAGGACCGGGGTACCGGGCAGATAAGCGAAGGACACCTCGTCGAACTCGACGCGGCCGCGCCGTGCGGCGCCCACCGCAGGCAGCGTCCCGGGGGGATCGGCCGGCTCCTCCTCGGCGTCGAGCAGATCGAAGACCCGCTCGGCGCTGGCGATGCCGGACTGCAAGGTGTTGTACATGCCCGCGATCTGGGTCAACGGTTGATTGAACTGCCGGACGTACTGGATGAACGCCTGGATGCCGCCCAATGTGATCTGGCCGGTGGCCACCTGTACACCGCCGACGACGGCGACCGCCACGTAACTGATGTTGCCCACGAACACCGTCGCCGGCGACACCAGCCCCGACAGAAACTGCGCCCCGAAGCTGGCCCGATAGACGTCGTCGTTGAGTTCGTCGAACTGCTCGATGGCGCCGGCGCGGTGTCCGTAGGTCTTCACCACGGTGAAACCGCTGTAGGTCTCCTCGATGTGAGCGTTGAGCCTGCCGGTGTTGGTCCACTGGTCGACGAACAGCGTGCGCGACCGTCGCGCGATCGAGCGGGTCACCCACAGCGACAGCGGCACGGTGACCACCGTCAGCAGCGTCAGCAGCGGCGAGATGGTCAGCATCATCACCAGCACCCCGAACACCGTCAGCACCGAGGTCAGCAGTTGGGTGATCGACATCGACAGGGACTGCTGCATGTTGTCCACGTCGTTGGTGACCCGGCTGAGCACCTCACCGCGCTGGCGGGTGTCGAAGTAGCGCAGCGGCAGGCGGTGCACCTTGTCCTCCACGTCGGCGCGCAGCCGGGCGATGGTGCGCTGCACGACGACGTTCAACATCCGCGCCTGCAGCCAGACCATCAGAGCGGCAACCACATACAGCGCCAACGCCAACGCCAACGTCCGGGCGACGGCACCGAAGTCCACCCCCTGACCGGGCACCACGTTCATGCCGGAGAGCAGGTCGGCGAACGTCGAATCGCCGCGTGCCCGCGCCGCCTCGATCGCCTGCTCCTTCGTCAGACCCGCCGGCAGCTGGCGGCCGATCACCCCGTTGAACAGCAGGTCGGTGGCATGCCCGAGGATGCGCGGACCGATCACGCCCACCGCGATGCCGCCGACACCGAGCAGGATCACCGCGATGGTCAGACCCCGTTGCGGGGTCAGGCGTCTGAGCAGTCGCAGCGCCGAACCCTTGAAGTCGCGGGAGCGCACCTGCGGCGGTTCGTTCATCCGCATTGGACGAGCCATCGGACCGCTCATGGTTCGCCCGCCGATACCGACTGCGAGTCGGCCAGCTCGCGGTAGGCCGCGCAACCTGCCAGCAGGTCGTCGTGGGTACCGGAGCCCACCACCGTTCCGTTGTCGACGACGACGATCTGGTCCGCCGAGGAGACCGTCGAGATGCGCTGCGACACAATGATGACGGTGGCACCGGCGGCCGCATCGGCGAGGGCGGCGCGCACCCGCGCGTCGGTGTGGACGTCGAGAGCGGAGAACGCGTCGTCGAACAGGTAGATCGCCGGACGTCGGATCACCGCCCGCGCGATCGCCAGGCGCTGACGCTGCCCGCCGGACAGACTCATCCCGCCCTGCGCGATCCGCATGTGCAGCCCGTCCGGGTGGGCGGCGACGAACTCCTCAGCGGCGGCGACCCGCAACGCCGCCCACATCTCGTCCTCGGTCGCATCGGCCTTGCCGAACAGCAGGTTGTCGGCGACCGTCCCGGCGAACAGATACCCGCGCTGCGGCACCAGGCCGATCGAATGCCACAACTGATCCAGGTCGATCTCGCGAACATCGACCCCGTCGACGCGGACCGAACCCGAAGTGACGTCGTAGAGCCGGCAGATCATCGCGATCAGCGTGGACTTCCCCGACCCTGTGGAGCCGACGACCGCGGTGGTCTCACCAGGCCGCGCTGTCAGCGAAACCCGCTGCAGCACCGGCTGGTCGGCGCCCTCGTAACGGAAGGTGGCATCGTCGAACACGACCTCCCCGGCGATGTGCGGCAGCGTGACCGGCTCGGCCGGGCTGACCACCGCGGGACGGGTGTCGAGCACCTCGGTGATGCGTTCGGCGCACACCGACGCGCGCGGAATGATCACCAGGATGAACGTGGCCATCAGCACCGCCATCAGGATCTGCATGAAGTAGGCCAGGAACGCGATCAGTGAACCGACCTGCATCTCTCCGGCGTCGATTCGCAGCCCGCCGAACCAGATCAGCGCCACGCTGGAGACGTTGATCACCAGCGTCGTGACCGGCAGCATCAACGCCTGCCAGCGCCCCGCTTCCAGTGCGGTGCCGGCCAGGTCCTGGTTGGCCTCGGCGAAGCGGTTGCGCTCGAACGGTTCCCGCGCGAACGCGCGTACGACGCGCAGACCCGTGAGTTGTTCACGCATCACCCGGTTGATGCCGTCGATCTGACGTTGCAGGCGGCGGAAGATCGGCAGCAGGTGCGACACGATCCAGTAGTTCGTCAGCGCCAGCACGGGCACGCTCACCACCAGCAGCCAGGACAGCCCGGCATTCTGATGTACGGCCATCGCGATGCCGCCGACCCCCATGATCGGCGCCGTGATGAGCATGGTGCAGGTCAGCTGCACCAGCAGTTGGATCTGCTGCGCGTCGTTGGTGGTCCGGGTCAACAACGACGGAGCGCCGAACCGTGCCGTCTCCTCCGCGGAGAAGCCGGTGACATGCCGAAAGACCGCCGAGCGCAGATCCCGGCCCACCCCCATGGCCGCGCGGGAGCCGAAGTACACCGCGCCGACGGCGCACACCACCTGCAGTGCGGTCACCCCGAGCATCACCGCGCCGAGCTCGACGATGCGGCGCAGATCGCCTTGCGCCACTCCGTCGTCGATGATCGCGGCATTGATGGTCGGCAGATACAGCGTCGCCAGCGTGCTGATGACCTGCAGCGTCGCCACCGTGGCGAGCAGCTTGCGATAAGGCTGGACGTGCCGTCGCAGCAAGGCCCAGAGCATCCCGCTACTGTCGCACACCGTCGCCGCTGCGAGCGTGTTCGGCTGCTGCACCTGAGAATCGCATAAATCGGCAGGTCAGTCGGCATGTCGGTGGTCGGGGTAGGAGCCTGCAGCTACAGTGCATGGCGTGACTCACCGCGACCGCAGATTCCGCCGCACGGCGCAGCGTCTCGCCGTCGTTGCGGTTGCCGTCGTCCCGGTGCTGGCCGCGTGTTCGGATTCGGAGTCGCCCTCCCCGGAGGTGCCGACCACGGATGCGCCGCAGCAGGACGTGTCCCACGGCCCGTTCTTCCCCGAGTGCGGCGGTATCAGTGACGAACAGATGACCGAGCTGACGCAGGTGGCCGGCCTGGTGAACACGGCCAAGACGTCGGTGGGTTGCCAGTGGCTGGCCGGGGGCAGCATCCTGGGCCCGCACTTCTCGTTCACCTGGTTCCGGGGCAGCCCGATCGGCCGTGAGCGCAAGACGATGGAGTTGTCGCGCACCAGCGTCGAGGACGTCACCATCGAAGGTCACGAAGGCTTCATGGGCATCAACGAGGACCCGACCATGGGTGTGAACCTGTGTGAGATCGGTATCCAGTTCGGCGACGACTTCATCGAGTGGTCGATCAGCTACGCCCAGGAGCCGTTCCCGGACGCGTGCGACGTGGCCACCGAACTCACCCGCCAGTCGATTGTGAATTCCAAATGAGGGCGCGCAGAGCTGTCGCAGGTTTCGTCGCCGCGCTGGCCGGCCTGGTTGTGCTGACCGGTTGCACCCAGACCGTCGAGGGCTCCGCGGCCCGGGCGGGTGCGGGGGACGTGCCACGGAACAACGACTCGCAGCGCCAGTACCCCAACCTGCTCAAGGAGTGCGACGTCCTCACCGAGGACATCCTCGCCGAGACCGTCGGCGCGGACCCGTTGGACATCCAGAGCACGTTCGTCGGCGCGGTGTGCCGCTGGCAGGCCGCCAATCCGGCCGGCCTGGTGGACATCACCCGGTTCTGGTTCGAGCAGGGCAGCCTCGACCATGAACGCCAGGTGTCCCAGGAACTCGGCTACGACATCGAAGACCGGTCGATCGCCGGTATCCAATCGTTCGTGATGCGCCCCAACGATCCGAACGGTGCGTGCGGCGTGGCCAGTGACGCAGCCGGCGTGGTGGGTTGGTGGGTCAACCCGCAGGCGCCGGGTATCGATGCCTGCGGCATGGCGATCAAGCTGATGGAGTTGACGCTGGCCACCCGCGCCTAGCGGTCTGACTGGGCGCTCAGCGCGCCCGGTGTGATTGCGCGCTCAGCGCGCCCCGGTCCGATTGCGCGCTCAGCGCGCCCTTGTCTGCTTGCGCGCTCAGCGCGCGATGTAGAAGTCGACGAGTTCCGCGCCCCTGAGTTCCAGCTCGGCCCACGGACGGTTCGTCCGCAGCACCGCGACTGCCGAGGTCGGGAACTTCTCCAGGATCGCCTCCGCGGTGGCGCCCCTGCTCGTCGCCTCGTCGGCCAGTCCGAGCGCGAGCCCGGACATCACCGGCTCGTGTCCCACCACCAGCAGAGTCGACGGATCACCCGTCGCGTCGCCAAAGCGTGCGGCGACGCCGTTGATCTCGTCGATGATGATGCCGGGGGTCGCTTCGTAGATGCGGTCGACGTAGTGCACCGGCGCGTCGATACCGGTGCGTTCCAAGGTCTGGCGGGTTCGCGTCGCCGTCGAACACAGCACGGCGTCGACCGGGCTGACGCTGGTCCTGATCCAGTCTCCGACCAGCGCGGCCTCGCGGATTCCGCGGTCGGCGAGCGGGCGGTCGTGGTCTGCGACGCCGGAGGGGTAGTCCGACTTGGCGTGTCGAAGCAGCAGAAGTGTGCGGTACCGGTCGCTCATCTGGATAACGGTAGGGCATGCCGGTCGGCGTCCCTGGAGTTGTCGGAGCGCCGTCCTAGACTCGCTGTGCCCGGACCAACGGGTTCACGGACGACCGGGGGAAGGACTGCCTGACATGCGCTTTCTGCACACCGCTGACTGGCAACTCGGCATGACCCGACACTTCCTGAGCCCGGATGCCCAACCCCGCTACTCCGCCGCGCGGCGCGCCGCGATCACCGCGTTGGGTTCGGTGGCCGAGGAGCATGACGCCGAGTTCGTCGTCGTCGCCGGCGATGTGTTCGAACACAACCAACTCGCCCCCGACGAAGTCGGGCGATCGCTGGAGGTGATGCGGGGCCTCGGGGTGCCGGTCTACCTGCTCCCCGGCAACCACGATCCGTTGGACGCCTCGTCGGTTTACACCAGCGCACTGTTCACCGCCGAGCGCCCCGACAACGTCATCGTCCTGGACCGCCCGGGCGTTCACGAGGTGCGTCCCGGTCTGGAGCTGGTCGCGGCACCCTGGTACTCGAAGGCCCCGACCACCGACCTGGTCGCCGAGGTGATCGACGACCTGCCGGTCGACGGGGTGACCCGCATCGTCGTCGGCCACGGCGCCGTCGACATCCTGGTCCCGGACAAGGACCGGGCCTCGCTGATCCGGCTCGACGCCCTGGAGTCCGCCCTGGAGCGGGGAGCTGTGCACTATGTCGCGCTGGGCGACAAGCACTCCCGGATGAGCGTGGGCGGCACCGGCCGGGTCTGGTACTCCGGCTCCCCGGAGGTGACCAACTACGACGACATCGAGCCCGACCCGGGGCATGTGCTCGTCGTCGACCTCGACGAGGACGACCCCAGCCGGCCCGCGCAGGTCGACTCTGCGCGTATCGGACAGTGGCGATTCGTCTCCCTGTGCCGTTCGGTCGACGACGGGCGTGACGTCGCCGACCTGGACCTCAACCTGGACCTGATGCCGAACAAGGAGCGCACCGTGGTCCGGCACGGGCTCACCGGTTCTCTGACGGTCACCGACCGCGCCGCGCTGGACGCCTGCCTGGACCGGTACGCGCGGCTGTTCGCCGCGCTCGTGCCGTGGGACAAGCAGACCGACCTCGCCGTGATGCCGGCCGACGGGGAGTTCGACGATCTGGGCATCGGCGGTTTCGCGGCCGCCGCGGTCGACGAACTCGTCACCACCGCACGCTCCGACACCGCCGAGGCCGACGACGCGCGGGCCGCCCTGGCGCTGCTGCTGCGTCTGACTGACGGGAGCGCGGCGTGAAACTGCACCGGCTGACCCTCACCAACTACCGCGGCATCACCCACCGCGACCTCGAATTCCCCGACCACGGCGTCGTCGTGATCAGCGGTGCCAACGAGATCGGCAAGTCCTCCATGCTGGAGGCACTGGACCTGCTGCTGGAGGCCAAGGACCGCTCGACCAAGAAAGAGGTCAAGCAGGTCAAGCCGACTCACGCCGACGTCGGCGCCGAGGTCACCGCCGACATCTCAACGGGCCCATACCGGTTCGTGTACCGGAAGCGGTTCCACAAGCGGCCGGAGACAGAGCTCACGCTGCTGGCCCCGCGGCGCGAGCAGCTCACCGGTGACGAAGCCCACGATCGGGTGCGCGGCATGCTCGCCGAGACCGTGGACATGGATCTCTGGCAGGCCCAACGTGTCCTGCAGTCGGCGTCCACCTCTGCGGTGGATCTGTCCGGGTGTGACGCGCTCTCGCGTGCGCTCGACGTGGCTGCCGGTGAGGTCGACGACCAGCCTGCCACCGGCGGTGCGGTGGACTCGCTGTTGATCGACCGTGTCGACGCCGAATTCCGGCGTTACTTCACGGCCACGGGACGGCCCACGGGGGAGTGGTCAGCAGCCATCGCTCGCCTGCGCACCGCCGACGAGGAGGTCGCCCGGTGCGCCGCCGCCGTCGCCGAAGTCGACGAAGCAGTCCGCCGCCATGCCGCGCTGACCACGGAGTCGGCCACCTTGACGGTGCAAAGCAACGCTGCGGCAGCCCTTCTCACCGAGGCGCAGGAGGCTGCTCGCGCCGTCGAGAAGCTGCGTACCGAGATCGCGCAGGCCACCGTGGTGGCCGGCGCGGCGACCGACAAGCACCGCATGTCCGTGTCGGCCCTGGCCGAGCGTCGACGCGCCCGCGCGGACATCGACGAGCGCGCCGCGGCCGTGACCCGGCTGCAGACCGAATCAGACGCCGCCGCCGACGATCTGGATACCGCGTCGAAGATGCATAAGGAGGCCGAACAGGTCGCGGCCGCGGCACGCACGGCGGTCGAGGCCGGCCACCGCCGCGTTGAGGCGGTGCGTGCCACGGTCCAGCGCCTGTGCGACCGCGAAGAACTCGATCGGCTCGCCGGTCAGCTGACGACCCTGCAACGCCATCAGCGGGAATTGGACGAGGTGCAGCGTGACCTCGGCGCGATCACGCTCACCCCCTCCCTGATGGCGGCCGTCGAGGATGCGGCCGCCGCTGTGGACCGGGCCCGCGCAGCCGCCGACCAGGCGTCGGCGCACCTGGATCTGGTCGCCTCCGCCGACCTCGAGGTGACGATCGGCGAGGACCGCGTGAGACTGCAGGCCGGCCAGGACTGGTCGGCGGCCGTCAGCGGCCCCACCGGGGTCGACGTCGCCGGCGTGTTGTCGCTACGCGTGGTGCCTGGCGCGCCGGCGGTGGCCACGCAGGCCACGCTGGACGACGCGCGCGCGAGACTGGCCGCCGTTCTCGAGCAGGCGGGGGCCACCGATCTCGCGACGGCGCGGCACACAGATCAGCGGCGTCGCGAACTGTCCGGCGCCGCGGAGCGTCTGCGCGGCATCCTCGAGGTGCTCACCGCCGAGCACACCCTCGACGCGTTGGCCGCCCGGGTCGACGCCCTGCGTGCAGCGCTGCCCGCCGACGACGGACTGTGGGACGCCGAAACGGGTGGGCCGCGCGACCTCGCTGCCCTGCGTGCCGAACTCGACGCCGCCAGTGCCGAACACCAACAGCTCGTTCGCGACTGCGAAACCCACCGCAAGGTCGCCGAAGAAACAACCAAGTTGCTGTCCGACCGCGAGCTGCGCGCGGCACGCGCCAAAGAGAAGCTCGATGCCTCCCAGGCCGAGCTGACGCTGGCCATGCAGCGACTGGCCGCGCAGCGGGCCCTCACCCCCGACGACGACCTCGCCGTCGCGGCCGAGGCCGACGCCGAAGCGGTCCGCGCGGCGGATTCGCTGGTCGCCCGCCTCGACGACGACCTCGAGCGGCACCAGCCCGATGCCGTGGCCGCGGCCCTCGAGCATGCGCAACGGCAGCATGACCGCCTCGACAGCGATCGCCAGCGCGCCGCGGAGTCGCTGCGGGAGGTCGCCACTCAGCTCAAGGTGTACGGCACCCAGGGCCGCCAAGGCAGGTTGGACGAAGCCGAGACCGAGCGCCAGCATGCCGAGGCCGAGCATCTGCGTATGCAACGCCGGGCCAAAGCAGCCGAACTCCTGAGGTCGGTCATGGTGCGACACCGCAACGCCACCCGGCAGCGTTACGTCGACCCCTACCGCGGCGAGGTGGAACGGTTGGGCCGCATCGTGTTCGGCGACAGCTTCGAGATCGACGTCGACGCCGACCTGCGCATCGAGCAGCGCACCCTCTCCGGGCGGACCGTGCCCTATGAATCACTGTCCGGCGGGGCCAAGGAACAGCTGGGCATCGTGGCCAGGCTCGCCAGTGCTGCGCTGGTGGCCAAGGAGGACGGGGTGCCCGTCATCATCGACGACGCGCTGGGCTTCACCGATGCCGACCGGTTGGCCAAGATGACCGACGTCTTCGACGCGGTGGCCGGAGACGGACAGGTCATCATCTTGACGTGCAGTCCACAGCGCTACGCCGGGGTCATCGAGAGCGCCGAGCACATCGAGTTGACGGCCTGACCGTCGCTGCCGGTTTGGCGAGCACCCCAGCGGGGCAGAATGACTCCGATGACGATGAGCTCCCGGCGTCGGCGGGCGCACGACCGGCTGGCCGGGCTGCCAGGCGTGCGTGCCGTGCGCCGGCCGGTGCATCCGGGCGGCGGGGCTGACGGCCCGCATTTCGACGTCTACTACGTGCGCACCGGCCGCAAGTCTCGGCATCCACTTCTGGTCATTCCCGGCGGGCCCGGCGCGGCGTCGGTCGCGCTGTACCGGGCATTTCGCCGCCACGCTGCGGTCGAAGGCCTCGACGTGATCATGGTGGAGCACCGCGGCGTGGGCCTGTCGCGCCACGACGACGCCGGTCGGGACCTGCCGCCGGAGGCCATCTGCATCGACGCTGCGGTGGACGACCTCGCCGCGGTGCTCGACGACGCGAACGTCGAGCAGGCCGTCGTCTACGGCGCCTCGTACGGCAGCTATGTGGCGGCCGGACTGGGGGTGCGGCACCCGGGGCGAGTGCACGCTATGGTGCTGGACTCGCCGCTGTTGTCGGCCCACGACATCGTCGAGGCCCGCGCACAGATTCGGCACGTGCTGTGGGACGGTGCGACGTCCGACACCGCCGAGCTTGCTGTCACGGTGCGCACCCTGGTCGACGCGGGTGTGCTCACCCCGCAGGCGGTTCTGCAGGCCGTGGGAATCTACGAACTCGCCGGCCCCGACGTGCTGCGTCGCCAACTGGATCTGCTGCTGGCCGGACATGACTGGCTCTGGACGGCCGTCGGTGTGGGTACCCGGCTTCTGCTGGAGCGCAAGACGCCGTATCACCAAGAACCCGACCTGGTCGAATGGATCGCCTACCGCGAGTTGAACTATGGGGCGGCGCCCGACGGCGGGCCGCTCGATCCGGCCGTGCCATTCCGCGAAATGGCCACGGGGGACGCCGAATTCGTCGCCGAGCCTTATGACCTGCCGGGGTCGCTGCCGGGCTTCGGCTGGCCGACCGTGGTGGTTTCCGGCGGGCGTGACCTGACCACGCCGCCGGCGATCGCGCGGCGGGTGGCCCAGCTACTGCCCGATGCCGCCCTGGTCGACCTGCCCACCGCGGGACACAGCATGCTCGACAGTCGAGAACGCGCCGCACTGCAGATCTGCCGGGCCGTCTGTTCGGGTGCGGCGCACGAATTGCCTGGCCGCGCCGCCGAACTCGACGCCCTGCCGGCCAACCTCACGGTGCGGTTGATGGTGCGGGCGGTCACGCTGGCGGCCAGGGCGGAGGCGGTGGTGCCCGACGTGCTGCCCCGCGCGATGCGTCAACTCAGGGCTTCATGAACCCGACGGCGGTGTAGTTCAGGTCGCCGATGCCGGTCGGGCCGAAGTTCGCCAGCGTGCTACGGACCGCGACATTGCCTGCCGACTGGAACAGCGGCAGGCTGAAGCCCTCCGACCAGATCATCTTGTCCAGTTCGTTGGCCAGCTCGCGCGCCTTCGCCGGATCCAACTCGGAGAGGGTCTCCTCGATCTGCGCGTCGATCTCCGGGCTGCCGATCTTGCCGAAGTTGCTCTCCCCGCCCGACGCATAGATCTGAGTCAGGCCCGCCAGGGCGAAGGCGTCGCCCACCCACGAGAACTGGGCGATGTCGAAGTTGCCCGGCGTCACGAAGTCGGTGAACAGCTGGCCGCCGCCCACCGCGTTGAGCTGCAACTCCACCCCGATCTGGGCCAGATTGTTCTGCGCGATCTGGGCGATCTGCCGAGTGCTCTGGGCGTCGTAGAACACGTCGCGGATCGTCAGGCGGCGACCGTCCTTCTCCCGGAACTGACCGTTCAACTGCCAACCCAGCGCGTCCAGATCACGCTTGGCGGCTTCCGGGTCGAAGCCGATGCTGTTGTCCTGGTAGCCCTCCTGGCCGGCCAGGTAGATGTGGTTGTTCAGCGGAACCGGGTTGTCGACCAGACCCCGCTGGGTGACCGAGGCGATGGCCTGGCGGTCGATGCCCTTGGAGATCGCGGTCCGCAGCGCCGGATCGGCCAGAATCGAGCCCTCGGCCCCGTTGAACGTCATGTGATACCAACTCGGAGCGGGGGCCCGCCGGATCGACACGCCCTGGGTGCGCCGGGCGATCGTCAAGTCGTCGAGGTTGGCCACGCCCACGGCATCGAGCGCGTTGTTCTGCAGGGCGGGCATCTTCGCGGCGTCGTCGAGCACGGTGTAGGTCACCGAGTCCAGCACCGGTGTCTCACCCCACCAGTCCGGATTACGGGTCAGCGTGATGCGTTGGGCGGCTCGGTCGACCGAGGTGATCATGAACGGGCCCGCGGACGGAGCCGGTCCGTTCAGAAAGCCCCGGTTGAACGCTTCCGGGTCCTGGGTCATGGACTTCGGCGCCAGCATGCTGTTGCCGGCGAACATGCCCCGCCAGTCGGCGTAATGCTGAGCGAACGTGATCACGGCCTGCCGGTCGTCGACGCCTTTGGTCACCGACTCGACTCGCTCACTGCCGTTCGGCGCCGCGAACAGGAACCGGTCGTCCTTGCCGCTGGTGGCATTGATCTGCGCCGCGAAGTCCTCCCAGGTGATCGGCGTGCCGTCGGTCCACACCGCCTTCGGGTTGATCGTGTAGGTGACGACCTGAGGGTCGGTACTGGTCAACTCGACGCTGGTGAAGTAGTCGCTGTTCACCGTCATCTCGCCATCGGGCTTGATGAAGAACGCGCGCGGCAGCGTCCAGCGCAGCAACCCGCCGAAGTCGGCGACGTTGCCGTCGATGTGCAGGTAGTTGAAGTTCGGGGGGAAGCCCGACAGCGCCAGCCGCAGGTTGCCGCCCTGCTGCAGCGTGGCGGGGTCCTGCGGGTTGATGTCGGCGCTGGCGCCCAGTTCGGCGTCGCCACCGGCGGAGGGGGCCTCGTCGGGGCTGGAGCATCCGGTCACCACCAGCCCGAGCGTGGCCACCACCGCGAGAAACCGCACCCACGCCGTCGTCGCCGACGGACGGTGCGCACCTGGTCTCAGATCACCCATGCGCTCCGACTCTAATGGTGATCAGGCAGGGCCCGCGGTACCGCGGCCAGCAACCGGCGTGTGTAGTCGTCGCGCGGATGCTCGAACACCTGCGCCGCCTCACCCTGTTCGACGATCACCCCGCGGTTCATCACGGCGACGTCGTGGGCCAGGTGACGCACCACCGACAGATCGTGGGACACGAACAGGTAGGCCAGCCCGAATCGGTCCTGCAGATCGAGGAGCAGGTTGATGATGCCGGCCTGGATGGAGACGTCCAGCGCGGAGACCGGCTCGTCGAGGGCCAGGATCTTCGGCTGCAGCGCCAGCGCGCGGGCGATACCGATGCGTTGCTTCTGGCCGCCGGAGAACTCGGCGGGATACCGGCTGGCGTCCTGATGGCGCAGCCCCACCGTGGTGAGCAGTTCGGCGACCCGGTCGTTGGTCGCGGCCTTGTCGAACCCGTTGGCCCGCAACGGTTCGGCCAGCACGTCGAACACCGGCAGCCGCGGATCCAGCGATGCGACGGGGTCCTGAAACACCACCTGCAGATCACCGCGCAGCGCACGCCGGGACCGCCGGTCCAGGCCGGCGACGTCGGCACCGAGCACCTCGATGGTCCCGTCCTGCGGAGCGGTCAGCTCCAGGATCTGATGCAGTGTGGTCGACTTGCCGCTCCCGGACTCGCCGACGATGCCCAGCGTGCGGCCCTGGCGCAGCTCGAAGCTGACCCCGTCGACGGCGCGCACCTCACCGATGCGGCGGCGCAGCACCGCACCCTTGGTCAGGGTGTAGGTCTTGACCAGGTTCTCCACCCGCACCACGACCTCGGAGCCCGACGCCGGCGCGGTCTGCGCCGGTGCGCTCGGCACGCCGTAGATGTCGGCGGCGCTGCGGCCGGTGACCTCGTCGCTGCGGATGCAGGCCACCCGGTGATCCGGCCCCACCTCGACCAGCGCGGGTTCCTCGGCGCGGCAGTCGTCGACGGCCAGCGGACACCGCGGCGCGAAGGGGCAACCGGGTGGCAACGACACCATCGACGGCGGGGCACCGGGGATGGGCACCAGACGGGTGCCCTGCGTCGCATCGAGACTGGGCGCCGAGCCGAGCAGACCCGCCGTGTAGGGCATCCGGCGGTCGCGGTACAGCTCGTCGACGGGCGCGGTTTCAACCGCGCGGCCGGCGTACATCACCAGAGCGCGGTCGGCGAACTGGGCGACCACCCCGAGGTCGTGGGTGATGATCAGCACGCCCGCGCCGGTGACGTCGCGCGCGGTGCGCAGCACGTCGAGGATCTGCGCCTGCACGGTGACGTCGAGCGCGGTGGTGGGCTCGTCGCAGATCAGCAGGTCCGGGTCGTTGGCGATGGCGATGGCGATCACGACGCGCTGCCGTTCACCGCCGGACAGCTCGTGGGGGAACGCGCGGGCGCGCTGTTCGGGCTGGGCGATGCCGACCAGTTCCAGCAGCTCGACCGCGCGGGCGCGGGCCGCGCGGTCGCCGAGCTCGCGCTGGTGGATCGAGATCGCTTCGGCGATCTGGTCTCCGACCGGGTAGACGGGCGTCAGCGCCGACATCGGATCCTGGAACACCGTGCCGATCCTGTTGCCCCTGATGCGTGACATCTGCTTGTCGGGCAACCCGAGCAGTTCGTCGCCGTGCAGGCGCACCGAGCCCGACACCTCCGCATATTCGGGCAGCAGTCCGATGACGGCCATCGCCCCGGCGGACTTGCCGGCCCCGGATTCCCCGACCAGCGCCACCACCTCGCCCGCGTCGACGTGATAGTCCAGGCCGCGCACGGCGGCGACGCGTTCCTCGTCGGTGGGGAACGTCACGGTCAGGCCGCGCACCTCGAGCAGGCTCATCGGGCTGCCTCCCGACGCTCTCGCCAGCGCCGCCGACGGGCCGGGCGGATTCCCGGGTCGAGCGCGTCACGCAGGCCGTCACCGACCAGGTTGGCGCACATGACGATCAGCACCAGCGCGCCCGCCGGGACGAGGAACACCCACGGAAACGTCGTCACCGAGTTGGTGCCGTCGGCGATCAGGGTGCCCAGCGACACATCCGGGGGCTGCACACCGAAGCCGAGGAAGCTGAGTCCCGTCTCGGCCAGCACGGCCAGACCGACGTTCAGCGCGGTGTCGATGATCAGGATCGAGGCCACATTGGGGACGATGTGGCGCGCGATGATTCGCCAGTTGCTGACGCCCATGTAGCGGGCCGCGACGACGAACTCGCGCTCACGCAGGCTCATGGTGAGTCCCCGCACCATTCGGGAGCTGATCATCCAGCTGAATCCCGCCAGCAGCAGGATCAGCCACAGGATGGTGCCCGACTCGCGGGTGCGCGGGGTGACGATCGCGATGAGGATGAAGCTCGGCACCACGAGCAGCAGGTCCACGAGCCACATCAGGGCCCGGTCGCGCCAGCCTCCGAAGTAGCCGGCGATGGCGCCGACCGTCGCGGCGATCAACGTCGAGATGAACGCCACGCACACCCCGATCAGCATCGACTTCTGCATGCCGCGCAGCGTCAACGCGAGCAAATCCTGGCCCAGCGCGTTGGTGCCCAGCCAGTGGGTCGGGCTCGGGGGTTGCTGCAGTGCGTAGTAGTCGAGGTCGGTGTGCGAGTAGGGCAGCAGCGCCGGTAGGGCGTAGGCCGCGACGAACATGGCGACCAGCAGCACCAGCGACACCACCGCAGGCCGGTTACGCAGGAAGCGGCGCCACACCAGGCGGCGCCGGGAGGTGAACGTGGTCTCGGTCATGACACCCGCACCCTCGGATCGAGCACCGCGTAGATGACGTCGGAGAGCAGACCCGCCAGCAGGATGACGACACCGAAGAACATGACGATCGCGACCACGATGTTGGTGTCCTGGCTGGCGACGCCCTGGATCACCCATTCACCGACGCCGTGCCAGCCGAAGATCTGCTCGACGAACACGGCGCCGGTGAACAGACCGCCGACGCTGTAGGCGAACAAGGTGGCCATCGGGATCAGCGCGGTGCGCAGGCCGTGCTTGAACAGCGCTCGGCGGCGGGTCAGGCCCTTGGCGCGCGCGGTGCGGATGAAGTCCTGGCCGAGCACGTCGAGCATGGCGTTGCGCTGGTAGCGGCTGAACCCGGCGATCGAGGCCAGCGCCAGGGTGAAGGTGGGCAGAATCAGGTGTTGCAGGCGGTCGACGAGCCGGTTCCAGGTGCCCCCGATCGCATCGGGGGAGGTCTCCCCGGTGTATTCGAACACCTGCACCCCGAGGATGGTGTTGACCTTCAGCGCCCCCAGGATCAACAGGTTGGCGATCACGAAGGTGGGGGCCGACAGGATCAGCAGCGACAGCACCGTGATGACCCGGTCGGACAGCCGGTACTGACGGATCGCGCCCCACGCGCCCACCACGACGCCGACGACGGTGCCGAGGACCGAGCCGATGAGCACCAGCCTCAGGCTCACCCCGATGCGGCGCCACAGCTCGTCGCTGACCGGCTGGCCGCCGACGGTGGTGCCGAAGTCGCCGCGGACCGCGCCGGACACCCAGTTCGCGTAGCGGACCGGAATCGGCTTGTCGAGGTCCAGCTCGGCGGCCTTGGCGTCGATCACCGACTGCGGCGGACGCGGGTTGCGCTCCAGCAGGCTGTCGAGCGGATTGAACGTCAGCGACGTCAGCGCGAACGTCAGGAACGACACCACACCCAGCAGCACCACGTAGTTGAGCAGCCGACGCGTCAGGAAACGGGTCATCCGGTGGTTCCACCGCTGGGCTGCATCCCGACAGGGTAGGAGAAATGCCGCGGCCGGGCCCACCGATGCCCACTCCGGCGCGCCGGTCCGTCAGCGGGTGGGTGCGTCGACGACCTCGGCCGCGCACGCGGGAGCGAACGGTGCGACCATCCCCGGCGCACCCATTCCGGGCGGCCCACCAGGCGGGCCGAATCCCGGAGCTCCGGGTGGGCCGGCGACCTGTGATGCCCCTCCGCTCGCGGCGAAGATCGCCGCGCCGCCTACGGCCGCGATGGCCGCGGCGACCGCGACGGCCGCCGTGGTCCGGCGGGTGCCCCACCTCTGGTGTGGTTGCGGGCTGCCCCATATCGGAGCGGCCGGCCTGGTGTGATCGGTATCCATGGCGCCCACCCTGATGCCGGCCGATTGGTGCCCGCTGTGCGTGGGCTCAGCGTCGGGTAGGCATGCTCGTCAGGCGGCCGACGGGCACCGTTTCACAGCGTGCGCATAGCAACGGCACAGGACCCGCCTACGGCCCGGACACATAATGGGGTCGTGTCCGAGTTCTCCCATGTCGCCGCGACCGACAACGCGCGCGTCACGATGCGGCGCGCCGACGGCAGTCCCGTCCACGTCCTCGTCGTCGACGACGAGCCGGTCCTGGCCGAACTGGTCTCGATGGCGCTGAGGTACGAGGGTTGGGAGATCTCGACGGCCGGCGACGGCGCCGGCGCGATCGCCGCGGCCAAGCAGACTCCGCCGGACGTGGTCGTGCTCGACGTGATGCTGCCCGACATGAGCGGGCTGGAGGTGCTGGGCAAACTACGCGAGCAGATCCCCGGCCTGCCGCTGCTGCTGTTGACTGCCAAGGACTCGGTCGAGGACCGTATCGCGGGGCTGACCGCCGGAGGCGACGACTACGTGACCAAACCCTTCTCTCTGGAGGAGGTGGTGCTGCGGCTGCGCGCGCTGCTGCGCCGCACCGGCGTGGCGACCGCCGAGTCGGACGGTGCCAAGTTGGTCGTCGGCGACCTCGTGCTGGACGAGGACAGCCATGAGGTGACGCGCGCCGGTGAGCCGATCACCCTGACCGCCACCGAGTTCGAGCTGCTGCGCTTCATGATGCGCAACGCCAAACGGGTGCTGAGCAAGGCCCAGATCCTCGACCGGGTGTGGAGCTACGACTTCGGTGGCAGGTCCAACATCGTCGAGCTGTACGTGTCATATCTGCGCAAGAAGATCGACAGCGGGCGCGAGCCGATGATCCACACGCTGCGCGGTGCGGGGTATGTCCTCAAACCCGCGCGCTGAACCCCGGCGCGCGATCCTGCGGTCACCGCGAAGCTGGTCGCTGCGCACCCGGCTGTTGGTCACCCTCATCGCGCTGCTGGCCGTGGTGTGCGCGGCCATCGGCCTCGCGACGGAGTTCGCGCTGCAACGCTTTCTGATGAACCAGCTCGACGAGCAGGTCGTCGAGGCGGGTTACCGGTCGGCGGTCATCTTCAAGTTCGGGCCGCCCCCGCCCCCCGGTTCGGGGCCGCCCGAACGGCGTGCGCTGGGATCGATGCCGAGCCCGCCGCCGGGATTTCCGCCGCTCGGCCCGCCGGCGCCCGACCGCCCCGAGCGGGGGTCGCCCTCGTCCGGCCCGCCCGAGCCCGTCCTGCTGTACCCCGGCGGGCCCTCGCCCGGCCCGCGTTCCCCCGGGGCCGGGCCCGGTCCGGAGTTCCTCAACGCGCCGGGCCAGGCCGCCGGCACCGTCGGAGCGGTGATCGCGGATGGCCGACCACTCACGGCGGCCGTCATCACGGCCGACGGAGCCCGCGCCGAAATCTCTGCTGCCGCAGCACGACAACTCGCCGCGGTACACGACGACGGCCGGCCCGCCACGGTGGAACTCGACGGGCTGGGCCGCTACCGGGTCATCGCTCTACAGCCGGACCGACTCGGGCAAACCGTGGTCACCGGCATACCCACCACCGACGTCGACGAGACGATGTGGTGGGTGACGCTGATCTTCGCTGTCGTCGCCGCGGTGGCCCTGCTGGCAGCCGCAGCGGCCGGAGTCGTGATCGTGCGTCGCCAACTCGCCCCGTTGGCACGCGTTTCCGCGGCTGCGCAACAGGTGGCCGACCTGGAACTGGACCGCGGCGAGGTCTCCCTGCCGACGCCGATAGTCGCGGTCGACCCCGCGGCAGCCCACACCGAAGTCGGGCAACTCGGTGCGGCGCTGAACCGGATGCTCGACCGGATCGCGAGCGCTTTGTCGGCGCGCCATGCCAGTGAGACGCGGGTACGTCAGTTCGTCGCCGACGCCAGCCACGAGCTGCGCACCCCGCTGGCTGCCATCCGTGGGTACACCGAGTTGGCGCAACGCCGCCACGGCGATCTGCCCGCCGAGGTCGCCCACGCGATGGACCGCGTCGAATCCGAAACCGCCCGCATGACGAGGCTGGTCGAAGACCTCCTGCTGTTGGCCCGCCTCGATGCCGGCAGGCCGCTGGACCGCGATCCGGTCGACCTGACCCGACTCGTCGTCGACGCGGTCAGCGACGCCCACGTCGCCGGCCGCGAACACACCTGGGAACTCGATGTGCCCGACAAATCGGTCCTGGTCGACGGCGACGAGACACGCCTGCACCAGGTGGTGGCCAATCTGCTCGCCAACGCCCGCACCCACACCCCGCCCGGCACTTCGGTGACCGCTGCCCTGCGGGTGTCCGACGACGGCGCGGTGGTGCTGACGGTCACCGACGACGGCCCCGGCATCGACGAGAAGCTGCTGCCCGAGGTCTTCGAACGATTCGCGCGTGGGGACACCTCGCGGTCGCGCGGCGGAGGCAGCACCGGACTGGGCCTGGCGATCGCGGATGCCGTGGTACGTGCTCACGGAGGCGCGATCGTCGTCGACAGTGTCGCGGGCAGAACCGAATTCGCGGTCACGTTGCCGCGGCACTCACAGTCGGCGCACAGCTCCGCCTCACCCGGGGCCTAGCGACGTCCCAGACGATCGAGCGGTGACCCCTGCGACCACCGCCGAGCCGATGCGCCGTGCCTCCGTCCGTCCCCGACCTCGTCGGGCCGGCGAGGGCCGGGCGGGTCTGGTGCTGCTACTGCTTTGCACGGCGGTGCTCTATCTCTACGATCTG
Organism: Mycolicibacterium poriferae; assembly: GCF_010728325.1. Next base: position 4,720,523 of record NZ_AP022570.1, on the reverse strand, counting down.
GCCGCCAGCGGTTGGGCCAACGCGTTCTACTCGGCGGCGGCGCAGGCCGGTGCGCGCGACCTGACAGCGATGCTGTTCGGGTCCAGCGACCCGGCCAATGCCATCACCGTCGACAAGACACCCGCTGCGCTCTGGGTGATGGACATCTCGGTGCGGATGTTCGGGCTGAACCCGTGGAGTGTGCTGGTACCGCAGGCGCTGATGGGAGTCGGCGCCGTCGCGGTGCTGTACGCGGCGGTGCGCCGGGTGGCAGGCGCCGGTGCGGGCCTGCTCGCCGGATCGGTGCTCGCCCTGACACCGGTCACGGCGTTGATGTTCCGGTTCAACAATCCCGACGCGATGCTGGTGCTGCTGCTCGTCATCGCCGCGTACTGCACGCAGCGGGCGTGCGAAGGCCGTACCGGCCGGTGGTGGCTGATCGCCGCCGGGGTCGCGGTCGGTGCGGGGTTTCTGGCGAAGATGCTGCAGGCGCTGCTCATCGTGCCGGCGCTGGCGGCGGCGTATCTCGTCGCGGGACGGGCACCGATGCGCCACCGGCTCGCGAACACGCTGGCCGCCGGCGCGGCTGTGGTGGTCTCTGCTGGCTGGTACGTGGTGCTGGTGGAGCTCTGGCCGGCGTCGGCGCGTCCCTACATCGGTGGTTCGCAGCACAACAGTCTTCTCGAACTGGCGCTGGGCTACAACGGTTTCGGCAGGCTGACCGGGGACGAACCGGGCGGGTTGGGCAACCTCGACCACGACGTCGGCTGGGGCCGGTTGTTCGGCGCGGGAATGGGCACCGAGATTGCCTGGCTGCTGCCCGCTGCGGTGATCTGCTCCACCGCCGGATTCATCCTCACCCGCCGCGCTCCCAGAACCGACGCCACGCGTGCCGCACTGATCATCTGGACAGGCTGGTTGGCCGTCACCGCCGTCGTGTTCAGCGCGATGAACGGCATCGTGCATTCGTACTACACCGTCGCGCTGGCGCCGGCCCTCGCCGCCTGCGTCGGCATCGGCGCCACACTGCTGTGGCGCAACCGCTTCGACACCCGGGCCGCGATCGCCTTGGCCGGCACCGTGCTCGTGACCGCCGCACTGGCGGCGGTGCTGCTGGCGCGGCACGCGGAGTGGCAACCTTGGTTGCGGGCGGCCGTCGCGGCTGGGGGAGCCGGCAGCGCCGCGCTGCTGCTGGTCGTGGGCCGGCTCCCGCAGTCTGTGGCCCGGTCCGTCGCAGGTCTGGCCGTGGTGTCCTGTGTTGCCGCGCCGGCAGCCTTCTCGGTCGCCACGGCACTGACGCCGCACTCCGGGGCAATACCGTCGGCCGGGCCCGCCGGAGGTGGCGGGTTCGGCGGCGGGCTGCTCGACGCGCCGACGCCGAGTGCTGAGGTGACGCGCATGCTGACCGACGACGAGGGTCGATTCACCTGGACCGCAGCGGTTGTCGGGTCGAACAACGCAGCCGGCTATCAGTTGGCGGCCGGAGCGCCGGTGCTGGCGGTGGGCGGATTCAACGGCACCGATCCGTCGCCGACGACGGCGCAGTTCGTCCGCGACGTCGAAGACGGACGGATTCATTACTTCATCGAAGGGCGGCCGCTCATGGGCCGCGCCGACCCCTCATCAGTGTCTGCTGAGATAACCGAATGGGTCGCTGAGCGCTTCCCGGCCATTGCGGTCGACGGGACCGTTCTCTACGACCTGACCATGCCGCAGATCTCACAGCCGGCGCATAGCCCGAGCCAACGGTGAGCACACCCGGTCCATCCAGCATGGATGTCATGACAGCAACAGATCTCGAGTCCCGTTGTGAACGGCCATCGTTCAGGCCGCGCCATGATGTGGCGCGGGCCGCCCGCAGCACCGGAGTCCCGGTGCTCGACATCGTGGTGCCGGTGTACAACGAGCAGACCGCGCTGGCCGACTCGGTGCGCCGGCTGCACACCTACCTCGGCGACGCGATGCCGTTCCCGTTCCGGATCACGATCGCCGACAACGCCAGCATCGACGACACCCCCCAGATCGCCGCGCGCCTGGCCGCGGAGCTGCCCGACGTGCGGGTGGTGCGGTTGGAGGAGAAGGGGCGCGGCCGCGCTCTGCGGTGGGTCTGGTCGCGGTCCGACGCCGCCGTGCTGGTGTACATGGACGTCGACCTGTCCACCGACCTGGCCGCGCTGGCTCCGTTGGTGGCACCGTTGATCTCGGGCCATTCCGACCTGGCGATCGGCACCCGCCTGGGTCGCGGCGCCCGGGTGCATCGCGGCCCGAAACGGGAGTTCATCTCGCGGTGTTACAACCTGATTCTCAAATCGACTCTGGCGGCCGGCTTCTCGGACGCCCAGTGCGGCTTCAAAGCCATCCGTGCCGACGTCGCGGCGCTGCTGCTGCCCCACGTCGAGGACACCGGCTGGTTCTTCGACACCGAGTTGCTGGTGCTCGCCCAGCGGTGCGGATTGCGCATTCACGAGGTCCCTGTCGACTGGGTCGACGACCCCGACAGTCGCGTCGACATCGTCGCCACCGCCACCGCCGACCTCAAGGGGGTAGGGCGACTGGTGCGCGGGTTGGCCACCGGGACGATTCCGGTGCACGTGATCGCGGCGCAACTCGGTTCGACGAGGCCGGCCGCGCCCGGTTCGTTGCTGCGGCACGGGGTGAGATTCGGGGCTGTCGGCGCCGCCTCCACCGCTGTCTATGTGCTGCTGTTCCTGGCGATGCAGGGATGGGCCGGCGCGGCGCTGGCCAACGGCATCGCGTTGGCGCTCACCGCGATCGGTAACACCGCCGCGAACCGGCGGTTCACCTTCGGCGTCTCGGGCCGTCCCCGGGTGGCCCGACATCACGCCGAGGGGCTGATCGTCTTCGGCATCGCGCTGGCCATCACCAGCGGTGCGCTCGGCCTGCTGCACGCTCTGGCGCCCGACGCCCACCACGTGACCGAGCTCGCCGTGCTGGTGGGGGCCAACCTGGTGGCCACCGCCGTGCGGTTCGTGCTGCTGCGCGGCTGGGTCTTCCATCCCGGCCGCAACCGAGAAGAAGGAACCTCACGATGACACTCACGCTCGACGGACGCAACGTGCCGGCTGACCCCGGCCTCGGCGACCCGGTGCGGCCGCGCTGGGTCAGCCCCGCAGTAGCCGCACTGCTGGCCGCCACCGCGGTGCTCTACCTGTGGGGGCTGGGGTCGGCCGGTTGGGCCAACCAGTACTACGCGGCGGCGGCGCAGGCCGGGACGCAGAACCTGACGGCGTGGCTGTTCGGGTCGCTGGATCCTGGCAACGCGATCACGGTCGACAAACCACCCGCCGCACTGTGGGTCATGGCGCTGTCGGGGCGGCTGTTCGGTTTCACGCCGTTCACCATGCTGCTGCCGCAGGCGTTGATGGGTGTTGCGTCGGTGGGGGTGCTGTACGCCGCCGTGCGACGGGTCAGCGGCCCCGGTGCGGGGTTGATAGCCGGCGCGGCCCTGGCGGTGACGCCGGTGGCGGCGTCGATGTTCCGGTACAACAACCCGGATGCGCTGCTGGTGTTGCTGCTGGTGATCGCGGCATATCTGATGGTCCGCGCCATCGAGTCGGCCCGCTCCCGGTGGATGGTGCTGGCCGGGGTGGTGTTGGGGCTGGCGTTCCTGACCAAGATGTTGCAGGCGTTCCTCGTCGTTCCCGGCTTCGCGCTGGCATTTCTGGTCGCCGCGCCCGTCGGCCTGTGGCACCGCGTCGGCAAACTCGCCGTCGGCGCCGCCGCAATGGTCGTGACCGCGGGCTCCTTTCTGGCGCTGGTCAGTCTCTGGCCGGCCGACTCCAGGCCCTACATCGGCGGCTCCACCGACAACAGCTTGGTGCAGCTTGCGCTGGGATACAACGGCATTGACCGTGTCACGGGCGGACAGGGCCCTGGTGGCGGTCCAGGCGGTGGCGGCCCCGGGGGCGGACCGGGCGGTGGCGCGAACCTGTTCTTCGGCGGCGACCCCGGGGTGACCCGGTTGTTCGGCGCGTCGATGGGGGCCGAGGCCTCGTGGCTGCTGCCCGCCGCCCTCATCGGCCTGGTGGCCGGGCTGTGGTTCACCCGCCGCACCGCGCGCACGGCATCGGTGCGCGCCGGCCTGCTGCTGTGGGGTGGCTGGCTGCTGGTCACCGGCGCCGTCTTCAGCTTCATGGACGGCATCATCCACCCCTACTACACCGTGGCCCTGGCGCCGGCGGTCGCGGCGCTGGTGGGCATCTGCACCGCCGAACTGTGGCGCGGGAGACGCTTCCGGGGACCGCGGATGACGCTGGCCGCGATGTCTGCCGCGACCGGGGTCTGGGCGTTCATCCTGCTCGACCGCACACCGGACTGGTTCCCGTGGCTGCGCTGGGTGGTGCTGGTGGTCTCGGTCGTCACGGCCGCCGTGATCGCGGCCGGGGTGCACCGGGTGGGCCGGTGGGCTGTCGGGGTCGCCGCTGCGGCGCTGGTGGCCGGGGCAGCCGCACCCGCGGCGTACACCGTCCAGACCGCCTCGCAGGTCGGCACCGGCCCGGGCATCATGTCCGGACCGGTGCTGGCCCAAAATAACGGGCCGGGAGCGCCCGGCGGACACGACGGGCCAGGCGGTCCCGGTGGACCGGGCGGACCCGGGCGGTCGATCGCCGACAACGCCGAATTGCAGGCGATGCTCGCCGGCACCGATGCCCGCTGGGCCGCCGCCGGCATCGGGTCGATGAGCACGGCCGACCTCGCGCTGCAGACCGGCGCGTCGGTGATGGCGATCGGCGGATTCACCGGCGGCGACGACTCACCCACCCTGGAGCAGTTCCAGGCTTACGTCGCCGACGGACAGGTGCGGTACTTCATCGCCGCGGACCGCGGCCCGGGCGGACCCGGCGGTCCGGGTGGGGGGAGCGGCGCGTCGGCTGAGATCACCGCCTGGGTGGAGCAGACGTTCACCCCGCTCGACGTCGGCGGCACCACCGTGTACGACCTGCAGTCCTGACGTTCGCCGCCCGGGGTGCGCGACTCGCCGCCGCGCACCCCGGGCTCAGGCACCCACGTTGACACGAGCTCCGGTCGCGGCCATAATTCCGACTAACACCATAAATCTGGTCAGTTGTACCAACTTTACGGGGAAATATGACAGCCGCCGAAGAGATCGTCCAGAACGCCGGACGTTACGAGTTGAGCCACCTGCGCGCGCTGGAGGCCGAAGCGATCCACATCATCCGTGAGGTCGCCGCCGAGTTCGAGCGGCCCGTGCTGCTGTTCTCCGGCGGCAAGGACTCGATCGTGATGCTCCACCTGGCCATCAAGGCGTTCAAGCCCGGCCGGCTGCCGTTCCCGGTCATGCACGTCGACACCGGGCACAACTTCGAAGAAGTCATCGCCACCCGCGACGCGCTGGTGGCCGAACACGGCGTGCGCCTGGTCGTCGCCAGCGTCGAAGATGACATCGCCGCCGGGAGGGTCGTCGACAACGGACCGTCCCGCAACCCGCTGCAGACCGTGACGTTGTTGCGCGGCATCCGGGAGAACAAGTTCGACGCCGCGTTCGGCGGCGCCCGCCGCGACGAGGAGAAGGCCCGCGCCAAGGAGCGGGTCTTCAGCTTCCGCGACGAGTTCGGCCAGTGGGACCCGAAGAACCAACGCCCCGAGGTGTGGCACCTGTACAACGGCCGGCACCGCAAGGGTGAGCACATCCGGGCCTTCCCGTTGTCGAACTGGACCGAGTTCGACATCTGGTCCTACATCGGTGCCGAGAAGATCACGCTGCCCTCGATCTACTACGCGCACAAACGTCAGGTCTTCGAGCGCGACGGCATGCTGCTGGCGGTACACGAGTATCTGCAGCCCCGCGCGGACGAGCCGATCATCGAGAAGTCGGTGCGATTCCGCACCGTCGGCGACGTCACCTGCACCGGTTGTGTGGAATCCGAGGCGGCCACCGTGTCGGAGGTGATCGCCGAGACCGCGGTGTCGCGTCTGACCGAACGCGGCGCCACCCGGGCCGACGACCGCATCTCCGAGGCGGGGATGGAAGACCGCAAGCGCGAAGGGTACTTCTGATGGCGGGGGCGAGCGAAGCGACGGGTGGTATCGAGGCTTGCGCGAAGAACAGAGGATTCTGATGAGCACGACGGACACCAGGGCGGCCGCGGAAGCGACGCTGACCAAGCCCGCCGCCACCCTGCTGCGCATCGCGACGGCAGGATCGGTCGACGACGGCAAGTCCACGCTGATCGGCCGGCTGCTGTTCGACTCCAAGGCCGTCATGGAGGACCAGCTGGCGTCGGTCGAGCGGACCTCGCGCGAGCGAGGCCACGACTTCACCGATCTGGCGCTGGTCACCGACGGGCTGCGCGCGGAGCGCGAACAGGGCATCACGATCGATGTCGCCTACCGCTACTTCGCCACCGCCAAGCGCAAATTCATCATCGCCGACACCCCCGGGCACATCCAGTACACCCGCAACATGGTCACCGGCACCTCGACCGCACAGCTGGCGATTGTGCTGGTCGACGCCCGCCACGGACTGCTCGAGCAGTCGCGCCGGCACGCGTTTTTGGCCTCGCTGCTGGGCATCCAGCACATTGTGCTGGCGGTCAACAAGATGGACCTGATCGACTGGGACCGCGACAAATTCGAGAAGATCCGCGACGACTTCCACGACTTCGCCGCACGGCTGGACGTCCACGACGTGACGACCATCCCGCTGTCGGCGCTCAACGGCGACAACGTCGTCAGCAAGTCCGACGCGGCCCCGTGGTACGACGGTCCGTGCCTGCTGAGCCACCTCGAGGACGTCTACGTCGCCGGTGACCGCAACCTGGTCGACGTCCGATTCCCGGTGCAGTATGTGATCCGTCCGCAGACCCGTGACCACCACGACCACCGCAGCTACGCCGGCAGCGTGGCCAGCGGCGTCATGCGCGTCGGCGACGAGGTCGTGGTGCTGCCGGCCGGCAAGACCTCGCAGATCGCCGCGATCGAGGGTCCCGGCGGCCCGATCGACGAAGCGTTCCCGCCGATGGCGGTGTCGATCAGCCTGACCGACGACATCGACATCTCGCGCGGCGACATGATCGCGCGGCCCAACAACCAGCCGCGCATCACCCAGGACTTCGACGCGACCGTCTGCTGGATGGCCGACGACGCGTCGCTGGAACCCGGGCGGGACTACGTCATCAAACACACCACCCGGACCACCCGGGTGAAGGTGTCCGGGCTGGACTACCGGCTCGACGTCAACACGCTGCACCGGGACAAGTCCGCGACTGCACTGAAACTCAATGAGCTGGGCCGAATTTCGCTACGCTCTCAGGTTCCGCTGCTGATCGACGAATACAGCCGCATCGCCGCGACCGGTTCGTTCATCCTGATCGACCCGAACACCAACGTCACCGTTGCCGCCGGCATGATCCTGCCCAATGTCAGCGCGCGGACCGCCAGCCCGAACACGGTGCGCCACGACTCCCTGTGCACCTCCGAGGACCGGCTCAGCACCGGCCGGATGGTGTGGTTCACCGGCCTGTCCGGATCGGGCAAGTCGTCGGTGGCCATGCTGGTCGAGCAAAAGCTGCTCGAAAAAGGAGTTCCCGCCTACGTTCTCGACGGCGACAACCTGCGCCACGGACTCAACGCCGACCTCGGCTTCTCGATGGCCGACCGGTCGGAGAACCTGCGACGCCTGGCACATGTGGCGGCCATCCTCGCCGACTCCGGACAGGTGGTGCTGGTACCCGCCATCAGTCCGCTGGCCGAGCACCGGGAGTTGGCGCGCACCGTGGCCGACGAAGCCGGTGTCGAGTTCTTCGAGGTGTTCTGTGACACCCCGCTCGACGACTGCGAGCGGCGCGACCCCAAGGGGCTCTACGCCAAGGCCCGCTCCGGTGAGATCACGCACTTCACCGGCATCGACAGTCCCTATCAGCGGCCCAAGAATCCCGACCTGCGGCTGACCCCGGAGCGTAGCCCCGACGAACTGGCCGCAGCGGTCATCGAGCTGCTCGAGAGTCGCGGCCAGTGACCGACCATGAACTGGCGGCGTTGCTGGCCGCCGAGGCCGGCCGGTTGCTGCTCGACGTCCGCGCAGAATTCGCCGACGCTGCCGCGCAGGACCGGAAAGACGCGGGGGACAAGCGCTCCCACGACTTCCTGATGGCGGCGCTGGCCGCCGAGCGTCCCGACGACGCCGTGCTCTCCGAGGAGGGCGTCGACGACCCGGTGCGCCTGTCGGCGCAGCGGGTGTGGATCGTCGACCCGCTCGACGGCACCCGGGAGTTCTCCGAACTCGACCGCACCGACTGGGCGGTGCATGTCGCGCTGTGGGAGGCAGGTGAGCTCGTTGCGGGGGCGGTGGCACTTCCCGCCCAAGACGTGACGTTGGCGACGCCGTCGGTGGCCGCACCCCCGCCCGCGCCCGCGGTGCCGCGCATCGTCGTGTCCCGGACGCGCCCCCCAGCCGTCGCGCTGGAGGTCAAGGAGGCGTTGGGCGGTGAACTTGTCGAGATGGGCTCGGCGGGAGCGAAGGTCGCCTCGGTGGTCCAGGGTCTGTCGGACGTCTACGTGCACGCCGGCGGCCAGTACGAGTGGGACTCGGCCGCGCCGGTGGCGGTGGCCCGCGCCGCGGGCCTGCACACCTCCCGCATCGACGGCTCACCGCTGATCTACAACCAGCGCGACTCCAAGCTGCCCGACCTGATCGTGTGTCGCCCCGAGCTCGCCGAGGCCGTGCTGGCGGTTACCGCGGGCTGAAACGTCGACGGAGTCAGGTCAGCCGTCGTAGTCGACGGTGACGGTGTCGGTGGTCGGATGGGATTGGCAGGTCAGTACGAAGCCTGCGTCGACTTCTGCGGACGTGAGCGCAAAGTTCTGCTCCATCGTGACGGCGCCCTCGACGATCTTGGCTTTGCAGGTCCCACAGGCGCCGCCGAGACAGGAATACGGCGCGTCGATCCCATTATTGAGAGCTGCCTCCAAAATGCTCTCGCCGGGACCGAGGTCGACGGAGTGGTTCGTTCCAGACAACGCGACCGTGAGCTGAGCTCCGCGGAACTCGGAGTTCGGTGCACTCCGTTCCGCACCGCGGAAGAGCTCGAGGCGAATGCTGTCGTCGTCGACTCCGTCGGAGACGAGGTTGTCGCGTAGCTCGGTGACGAGCGGGAGGGGCCCACACAGATACCACCGGTCGACCGGGGTGATCGATTCCCCGAGAATCCTTCGGAGCAACGGGTAGTCGATACGGCCACGGAAATCGGCGGGGTGATGGGTTTCTCCGGAGCGGACGTGGATGACACGCAATCGGTCCGCGTACCGGGATTCCAGCTGGTCGAGTTCGTCGGCGAACATGGTGGTTTCGGTGGTGCGGTTGCCGTAGATGAGGGTGAAACGGCTGTCGGTTTCGATCTCCATGGTGGTTCTGATGATCGACAGGATCGGGGTGATGCCGCTGCCGGCGGCGACCGCGACATGCTCGCACTCGGCCCCTGGCTGCAGGGGTGCGCCGAAACTGCCGGTGGGCGTCATGAGGTTCACCACGTCGCCGGCCCGCAGCATGTCGCATGCGTACGTCGAGAAGGCGCCGTTGTCGATGCGGCGGACCCCGATCGCCAACTCGCCGGAGGTGGCTGACGTGCAGATCGAGTAGTTGCGCCGGATCGTCGTGCCGTCGTCCGTGCGGTGCTGGACGGTCAGGTGTTGACCCGCCTGGAACTGGAACTGTTCCCGGAACTCCTCGGGCACCTCGAAGGTGATCCTCACGCTGTCGGCGGTCAGTCGGTCGACGCTCTTGACCGGAACCGGGTAGGTGCTGGCGTGCCGCGCACTCGATGACCGCGGCATCCTGACGGGCAGAATGGGCGCGAGCTTGCCGTTGAGCTTCTTCCACTCCCGGTACTCGTTCGGGTCCAGTTGCTGACCGAAGACAGTGCCGATCGCAGCGTCGCGCTCCAGGTACGCGGCCTCGTTGCGCCGCCAGGCGGCGACGTATCGATAGAACGGAATGGACGGGTGCAGATGGTGCACCAGATGGTAATTCTGGGACAGCAGCAGCGGAGTCATGATCCATTCGGCTCCGACTCGGTTCCGGGTTGCCCGGTAACGGTTCTCGCGCTGAGTCTGTTCCAACCCGTGGTGGGGAAGCCAGTCGAACCACCACGCGAGAACGAAGATGGCCACGCGCTCGGGAATCAGATAGATCACCGCGACCATCCACAGGTGCCCGGTGAGCGCGGCACCCACAAGGACCGCCGCGGAAAACGTCATCAAGCCGGCGGTTTCGATGATCTCGGCACGTGGACGCTTTTTCCGGTGGCGCCACAGGAACCGGAGGTAGGGCAGATCCATCGCAGGAAACCTGAACGGCAGTTGCCACCACGGTGCGGCGCTGACGAAGTGGTCGGGATCGGCATCGCCGTCGTTGGTGTTGCGGTGATGCTCGATGTGGATGAAGGCGAACGACGAGAACGAGATCAGCGGGGAGACGAAGAACATCGCGACACGCCCGAAGAGTCGGTTGACCCATCGGTGGGAACTGATCGCGCTGTGGGAAGCATCGTGCAGCACCGTGAACATCACGAAGATCGCTGCCGCGCTGGCGGCTATGGTGGCCGCCGCAGGCAGCGTGTGGGAGACGGCGGCGGCCGTGGACGCGCCGAACACGGTCAGCGCTGCGACGAAGATCGCGACGATGGGCCAGGAGAGAGCGGGAACCCGTTCGCCGGGGTCGGGCAGGGCGTGCCGCGACGGTGTCGGCACCGAGGGAGATTCCTCTGCGATGGTCGCCATCAGGAGTCCTTCCGCCATGCTGATCGGTCGCGTTCACGCTACGAATCGCGCTTGCGGCCGATCAAGACGCTCTCAGCCCATCGCCGTGTGCGCTGCGCACACGCCCAGGAGCGGGAAGCCCCGGTCGTATGGGACTCAGCCGGTGCTGAGCACTGCGGCGCCGAGAACGTCGGCGCCGCGAAGTGCGGCGTGCAGCGCGGCCAGGTCGGCAGTGGCGGGAGCCCCGCGGCGTTCTTCGGCGCGCCGGACCCGCTTGAGCACAGTGTTGCGGTGAATGTTCAGCGTGTGCGCTGCCGACACCAGACTGCCTTGCGCGTCGAGGACGGCGAGCAAGGCCGCGCGTTCCTCCCTTTCCTGCGGCCCGTCACGGCCGAGGTCGCGCAACTGGGCCTGCACGAAGTTCCGGGCCACCTCGAGGTCCTGGGCCAACGCGTCGACGAGCGCGACATCGCTGAAAACCGTCAGCGACGGAGCCGACACCGCGGAGAGTTCGACGATGCGGCGTGTGCGTACCGCTTCACGGTGGGACAGGCGAAAGCCCGGCACGGCCTCGTGAGGCGAGCCCACAGCGATGTGGACGGCCTCGCCGGAGCTGTGCCACCTGGCCAACGCGCCACGAGCCAATCGAGCCTGCTCGCCGGTCACCGCGACCCATCCCCAGAGCGCAAGCGGGCCGTCGGCCATGAGGAGCGGGTGCGGTGAACCCAACGCCCTGGCCAACATGTTGGCCTGACGTTCCAGGTTGACTGCACGGTCCTGTGCCCAACACACGAAACCGATCTGGCTGCCGGTCAATCGGTGTCGGAGAACTCGTTCGGCGCGGCTGACGGTGATGCGCTTGCCCGCGAGCAGATCCTGCACCATCTCGGCGCGCTCGGCGCGAGCCTGGTTCTGGCGACGGTCGAGCTCGGCGACGTACTCCTCGGCGACGAGGCTGGAGATCCGGTCGATGTAGCGGAACGCGAAGCGCTCCAGTTCCGCGTAGACGGTCAGGGCAGTTGCAGAGTCACCCGTCCATCCCCTCATCACGTCTGCGAGCCGCGCCGTGAAGTACTCGTGTCCGAGCCGGTAGAAGCGCAACATGACATCTACGCTGTGTCCGCGCGACGCCATCGCCCGGGCATGCTCGAGCGCGGTGACCGGCGCCTCGGCCGCGGCGGCGTCGATGCCGTGGCGGACCATGGACAAGGCCGCTTCCAGATTCGACGAGCACGACCCCAGCGTCAGTCCGCGAAGTTCGGCGTCCTCGACGGTCTCAGGAATGCGTTCCACCAGAAACTGCAACATGTCGTCGGCCAGCCGCGAGACATCGGACAGCAGCGCCACCGCAACAGTCCGCCCGTCGAGTCGGCCCTCAGGCGACTGTTGAGCGTCCATGGCCGAGACTCTAACCCTCTCGGGGCCGAGCGCCGCCGTGCAGCGCCGGACGGTGTCGTCGGTGCTGCCTACGACCGGACCATCGGCGTTCTCGTGCATGCCGAATGTGCTGCAGCCCAGAGGTGTTGACACATCCGACGGGTCGTCACAGCCACCCCGGCGTTAGGTCGGCCGGCCGTCGGCGCCGGGCCCGAGGGTGCCGCGGCGCAGCAGCCTCGCGCGGTGCGCCGGAGGTCGCGCCGTTGTGCTGGCCATGCCGGCGATCGGCCAGGAGCTCGGCGATAGATCGGCGCCACAGCGCGGGGGGGCGCACTACGCTGAGGCCGTGTCTGAATTGAACACCCTGCGCGCGCTGGAGGGGATGCCCGCGGCGCCTGCCCCGCTGGCCGACTCCGCCTTGGTCCTCATCGACTGCCAGAACACCTACACCCGCGGCGTGATGGAACTCGAGGGGGTGGATGCTGCGCTGGACGAGGTGGCGGCGCTGCTGGACCGGGCCCGCTCCGCGGGTATCCCGGTGATCCACATCCAGCACAACGGCGGAGCCGGGTCGCCCTACGACATCGATGCCGAGATCGGCGCCATCGTCGACCGGGTCGCCCCGCGCGAGGGCGAGCCCGTGGTGGTGAAGAGCTATCCGAATGCGTTCGTCCAGACCGACCTCGACGACCGGCTCAAGGCAGTCGGGGCCCCGAATCTCGTGTTGGCCGGATTCATGACGCACATGTGCGTCAACTCCACTGCCCGCGGCGGGTTCAACCTCGGCTACGCGCCGACCGTGGTGGCCGGTGCTACCGCGACCCGCGCCCTGCCCGGGACGGACGGACAACCGGTGCCCGCCGCAGCGATGCAGAGCGCCAGCCTGGCCGCGATGGCCGACCTGTTCGCCGTGGTGGTCCCCGGATCCGCGGACCTGCCCGACTAATCTGGCGCCATGCGGATGTCGGCGAAGGCGGAGTATGCCGTCCGCGCCATGATCCAACTGGCGACCGCCGAGGCCGGCGCTCTCGTCAAAACAGACGATCTGGCCAGGGCGCAGCAGATCCCCGCCCAGTTTCTCGTCGACATCCTGTCCGACCTGCGCACCGACCGGCTGGTCCGCAGCCACCGGGGCCGCGACGGCGGCTACGAACTCAGTAGACCGGCGGCCGACATCAGCATCGCCGACGTGCTTCGCTGCATCGACGGTCCGCTGGCCAGCGTGCGCGACATCGGCCTCGGCGACCTGCCGTACTCGGGCCCCACGGCCGCGTTGACCGACGTGTGGCGTGCCCTTCGGGCCAGCATGCGCTCGGTGCTCGAGCAGACCAGCCTGGCCGACGTCGCCGCCGGGGTACTGCCCGACCATGTCCGCGCTTTCGCCGACGACTACCGCCGCCAGGAAGAGGCGCGCGGGCATCAGGACAACTAGACGCTGGCCGTCCGCCCGGGACGCGGATCCCCGCCGGTGGCGACGAGGATCGCGGAAGCAGACGCGGCGTCCGTGGTAGGAACACGGTGTGGTGTTCGACGTGCGCGACCTCACTGCCCCCATCGTCATCGCGCCGATGGCGGGCGGACCGTCGACGCCCGAGCTGGCCGCCGCCGGCAGCAACGCCGGTGCACTCGGATTCATCGCCGCCGGTTATCTCAGCGCCGACGTGTTCGCCGAGCGGCTGCGCGCGGCGGCTGAGCTCACCTCCGGCCCGCTCGGCGCCAACCTGTTCGTGCCGCACCCCAGCGCGGCGACACCGGAGTCGATCGCTCGCTACGCCGCGGCGCTGTCACCGGACGCCCACCGTTACGGCGCCGAGCTCGGGACGCCCCGGTTCAGCGACGACGACTGGACCGCCAAGCTCGATGTGCTGCTCGATATCCGGCCGGCGTTGGTGTCGTTCACCTTCGGGTTGCCCAGCGCCGAGGAGCGCCGCCGCCTGTCCGCCGCGGACATCGCCACCGCGGCCACGGTCACCACGCTGACCGAAGCCCGCCAGGCCGCCGAGGTGGGCGTGGATTGCGTGGTCGCGCAGGGACCGTCGGCGGGCGGACACCGCGGCACCTTCGACCCGACCGCGACGCCGTCCGATGTTCCGCTCGACGACCTGGTGGCCGCCCTCCTCGCGGAGCTCGACCTGCCGGTCGTGGCGGCCGGCGGGTTGATGACCGCGGCGGACGTGGACCGGGTGCGGCGCGCCGGAGCTGTCGCCGCGCAACTGGGCACCGCATTCCTTTTGGCCGACGAGGCCGGGAGCAGCGCGGTGCACCGGGCGGCGTTGACCGACCCGGCATTCACCGAAACGACGGTCACCAAGGCGTTTTCCGGTCGGTTCGCGCGGGGTCTGCGGAACCGCTTCATCGACGAGCACGAGGCCGAGGCACCGTTCGGCTATCCCGAGGTGCACTACCTGACCGGCCCGGTGCGCGCGGCCGCGGTGCGCGCCGGTGACCCGCACGGCACCAACGTCTGGGCGGGCACCGGCTTCGACAAGGCGGTGTCCGCGCCGGCAGCCCAGATCGTCGAGCAGCTTCGAGTGCACTGATGCCGCCGCTCACGCGTCGGGCGTTCACCCTCGGCGCGGGCGTGCTGGCGGCAGCGCCGTGGGTGGGCGCGTGCACGAACGAGACCCCGGGCGGATCCGGCGAGCACGTCGTGGTCGTCGGCGCCGGGATGGCCGGACTGGCCGCGGCGCGCCGCCTGGCCGACGCCGGGGTCATGGTGACCGTCCTCGAGGCGCGGCCCCGCATCGGTGGGCGCACGTGGACGGACACCTCGCTCGGCGTGCCCGTCGACCTCGGCGCGGCGTGGATCCACGGGACGCAGGACAACCCCTTGATGGACCTGGTCGCCGAGATCGGCGCGGACACCGTCGAAACCGACTTCGAGAACGTCACGGTGCTCGACCGGGACGAACCGGTCCCAGACGCCGACGTGGAGGCGGCGGGATCCGCCTGGGCGGACGCGATGGACGAGATCTACCGCGCCGGCGCCGATGCCGGACCGCAGACGTCGCTGGCCGATGTGTTGGCGCGCTACGTGGACGTCGACGATCCGCTGATCCAGTGGTTGATCACCTCGACGGTCACCGCCGAGTACGCGGCCGACCCCGCCGAGCTGTCGCTGCGGTGGTTCGGCCAGGAGGGGGAACTCGACGGTCCGGATGTGCTGCTGCCCAACGGCTACGGCCAGCTTGTGGCGCATCTGTCCCGGGGACTGCAGATTCGACCGGACAATGTCGTCACCCGCATCGACCACCGCGGCGCCACCGTCACGCTCACCACGACG
This sequence comes from Mycolicibacterium poriferae, assembly GCF_010728325.1. Next base: position 4,705,147 of record NZ_AP022570.1, on the reverse strand, counting down.
CAGGGCACGGTCACGGCCGACCGGGTGATCGTCACGGTACCCCTGGGTTTGCTCAAAACCGGTGCCATCGCGTTCGATCCGCCGCTACCCGAGGCGAAGTCGCAGGCGATCCGGCGTCTGGGCTTCGGTCTGCTCGACAAGGTCGTGCTGAGGTTCGACGAGCCACACTGGGCCGCCGAACCCGATGTGTTCGGCGTTGTGGGCGCCGACGCGCCGGTGAGCGATGTGGTCAACGGACTGCGGTTCTCCGGCACTCCGCTGCTGGTCGGTCTGCGCGCCGCCGGGAATGCCCGTGACCGCGAAGCGCTTTCTGACCGGGCAGCGGTCGAACAGGTGCGCACCGCGCTGGGCCTGCCCGAGCCCACCGGCGCGCTCGTCACCCGCTGGGCGGCCGACCCGTTCGCGCGTGGCTCCTACAGCTTCCTCGCGGTGGGATCGAGTCCCGATGATCAGCGCGCCCTCGCTGAGCCGGTGGGCGATCGGTTGCACTTCGCCGGTGAGGCCACCCAGGAGGAGTTCTTCGCCACGGTGCACGGCGCCTATCTGAGCGGGCTGCGCGAGGCCGAGCGAATCCTCGACTGAGCCATCGGAGTCAGCGCAACGCTTCGACCACGACGTCCCCGGTCTCCGAGCGGGCGGTGACCACCGACGCCGCATCGTCGCGGTTTCGGGTCTGCGGCACGGAGACCACGGTGGAGCCCCGCCCCTCGCCGGTGCTGGCGTTGACCGCGTACGGGCCGGGATCGGGCACCGCGAGGACCACATCCCCGTCGCCGGTCTCGACGTCGACGACGGCGGGAGCGGCGGCGAAGTCGACGCTGACATCCCCGGTCTCGGTGACGGTGCGGAACGACTCGGCCACCGAAATCGCGTTGCGGCTGGCGACGTCACCGTGATCGTTGGTGATGTCGATACGACGTGCCGACCCGTTGAGCACGACCGCGCCGTCGGTGGTCCGGGCGGTGAGCTGATCGACGTCCGCGTCGGCCATCACCACCCCCATCTCCTGCTCGGTCGTGATCGCCAGCCCCCGGGCCAGCTGCGGCGGCAGCACCACCGTGATCTCACCGCCCCGGGCCCAGCGCAGCATCGGCGCCGGCTCGGCGCTGACACTGACCCGCGCGCTGCGGCCGTCGGCGCCCAGCGTCAACGGCTCCACGTCCGTGCGCGCGGGGCTGATCAACCGCAGATCCACGCGGGGCTCGGAGACGTCGCGATCGGTGGTGATCCGGATGACCGCCGGCACCGGCCCGGTGTCGACAGTCAACGCGCGCAGTGTCGCCGGCAGCGTCATCGTGTCGGCAACCACCCGGAATCGGCTTGCACCCCAAGCGAACCCCGCCAACGACACGATGACCGCGGTGATCAGGACGCCGGCGAGCACAACCAGCCCGACCCGCACCGCGGTACGTCCGCCGGGGGACAGCGGAGGCGGCGACGTGGGTTGCCCGGCAGGTTGTCCAGGGGGGAGGAGCAGAGGGGTGGTCATCAGAGATCATTCCTTCCGGTGCGCGTGGGCACGTTCACGATTCGAGGAACCGCAGCACGGCGAGTACGCGGCGGTTCTCGCTCTCGTCCTGCGCCAGGTCCAACTTGGTGAAGATCGAGGCGATGTGCTTCTCGGCCGAGCCGACCGAAATGTGCAGGGCGGCGGCGATTGCCGAATTGGTTCTGCCCTCGGCCATCAGCTGCAACACGTCGTGCTCGCGTGGGGTGAGTGCATCGAGGGCGTTTCGGCGGTGTGAGCGCACCAGGATCTGAGACACCACCTCCGGATCGAGCACCGTGCCGCCGTTGCCGACGACCTGCACGGCGTCGAGGAAGGCCGGCACGTCGGCCACCCGATCCTTGAGCAGGTATCCGAATCCCCGGGTGTCCGAGGCGATCAGCTCGGCGGCATAGCGTTCCTCGACGTAGTGCGACAGCACCAGCACCGCTGAATCGGGGTTCTGGCTCCGCAGCAGCGCGGCCGCCCGGATTCCCTCGTCGGTGAACGTCGGCGGCATCCGCACGTCGACGATCGCCAGATCGGGGCGCTCGTCGTTGACCAGCCGCAGCAGGTTGGTGGCGTCGGGAACCCCGGCGATGACGTCGTGGCCGGCGTCGGTCAGGATCCGCTCGATACCGGCCCGCAGCAGCGCCGAGTCCTCGGCGATCACTATGCGCATGGCAGCACCGCGGTGATGATCGTGGGTCCGGTGGCCGGGCTGGACACCGTGAACGTGCCGCGCGCTGCCCGCACCCGCTCGTCGAGGCCACGCAGCCCGGTGGCTTCACCGCTTCCGTCGTCCGCGACGATCCGCGCACCGCCGTGCCCGTCGTCGAAGACGCTGACGTGCAGCTGCTGAGATGATTCGTCGAGTCGGACGGTGACCGCGGCGTTCGAGGCGTCGGCGTGCCGGGTCACATTGGTCAGTGCCTCGGCCACCACGAAGTAGGCACACGCCTCCACCTCGTCGGGAAGCCGCCGCGGCAGGTGCAGGCTGAGCGTGGTCGGGATCCCCGCGTTGACCGTCCGCTGCACCACCGCCGACAGCGCGGCGTCGAGTCCGCGGTCGGACAGGATGGTGGGGGCGATGCCGCGCACGACGTTGCGCAACTCCACCAACGCGCTCTTGGCGTCGGCGTGCGCTTCGCCGATGAGGGCCTTGGCCGCGGGCAGGTCGGTGTCGAGCTTGGTCTGGGCCAGCCCGATCGTCATCGCCAGCGACACCAACCGCGGCTGCACGCTGTCATGCAGGTCGCGTTCGATGCGGTGGCGTTCGGTCTGGGCCGAGGTCACCGCACCCTCGCGGGCGTCGGCCAGCGCGCTCACCTGGTTCTGCAGCGCCGCGGTCGGCGACGGGCTGAGCAGCCAGCGGTCGATGGACGCGTCCAGCGTCGGGGCGAACACCAGCAGCGTCACCGCCGCGGCGACCGCCACCGCGGCCAGCAGCAGCGCGACCGGCGTCGGCAGGAACGACAAGCCGGCCTGCGGGTCGCTGTTGCCGATCACCACCGCGGCCGCCGGGGCCAGGAACGCGAACGCCAGCAGCGCCACGGCCAAACCGGTGACCAGCGCGTCGTAGATCATGCGCAGATAGTGGTGGGCGACCGACTTCCAGAATCGTCCGCTGCTCGCATCCAGCCACAGCTGGTGCGCCCAACGCTGGAACCCGGTGTAGGAGGACAGCCGGCGTGCAGGCACGCCGATGCCCATCCCGAACACCGCCTCGCTGCGGACGCGTTCCACCCAGTCGATGCCCCGCATCAGGTAGATGAACACCACCGCGGCGACGGCAAACCCGATGATGCTCGGGATCGACGAGATACCGAGGACGACGATGCCGAGGGGGATCCAGAACCACACCACCGCCAGCGCGCCGCCCGCGATCAGCGAGGCGGTGGGCACCACGCCGATCGGGCGGGGCCGGCGGTGGGGCTCGCCGGCCGAGATGCCGGTGGTGTCGGTGTCCGCCGCCGGGGCTTCGGGCGCGGCGGCGTCATTCGTTACGACCATGCCCACCAACCTATGGACCGGCGCGCGCCGAGGACACGGCGTTTTCCCGCGAGTCCGGCGGGGGTTTTCCTCCACCGCGCCCTGCGGCGCGAGCGTGAGTGTCCCCGCCCGACACGCCGCATCCAACCGGCATTTCGCGCACGCTCGCCGCTGGCCATACTGACGGAATGACCGCCGACACCGCCGGCCCCGCAGATCCCGCCGGCCCCACCGGTCCTGCCGGCCCCGCAGATCCCGCCGGCCGTCGCCCCGCGATCCTCGACTATCTCGGCCCCAACTGGTTCGCCTCGGTGATGGGAACCGGGATCGTCGCCACCGCCGGCGCGTCGCTGCCCGTACACCTGCCGGGTCTGCGGGCGTTCGCGCAGGTGGTGTGGGTGATCGCGGCGACGTGGCTGGTGGTTCTGATCGTGGCGACGGTGGCGCACTGGGTGCGCAACTCCGAGATGGCCCGCAGCCACGCGCGCAACCCACAGATGGCGCACTTCTACGGCGCGGCCCCGATGGCGCTGCTGACCGTCGGATCCGGCGCGCTGCTCGTCGGGGTGGATCTGATCGGCATGCGCACCGCGGTGAACCTGGCCTGGATTCTGTGGATCGCCGGGACGATCGGCGGGCTGGTCACGGCGCTGAGCATCCCGTATCTGATGTTCACCCGGCACCGGGTGGAACCCGACGCCGCGTTCGGCGGTTGGCTGATGCCTGTCGTGCCGCCGATGGTGGCCGCTGCCACGGGCGGGTTGCTGATCCCGCACATGGCCGATGGGCCCGGCCGAGCCACCATGCTCTACGGCTGCTACGCGATGTTCGGCCTGTCGCTGATCGCGTCGCTGATCATCATCACCATGGTGTGGAGCCGACTCGCACACTTCGGCACGTCGGGCACCGCCCGGGTGCCCACGCTGTGGATCGTGCTGGGGCCGCTGGGCCAGTCCATCACGGTGGCCGGGTTGCTCGGCGCCGATGCCGCGCTGGCGGTCGACGAGAATCTCGCCGACGGCATGAGCGTGTTCGCGGTGCTCTACGGCGTCCCGGTGTGGGGTTTCGCGGTGCTGTGGATCGCGCTGGCCACCGCACTGACGGTGCGCACCCTGCGCCGGGGCATGCCGTTCGCGCTGACATGGTGGAGCCTGACGTTCCCGGTCGGCACATTCGTCACCGGAACCACACAGCTGGCGGTGCACACCGACCTGCCGGCGTTCCGATACGCGGCCGCCGTCGCCTACGTGGGCCTGTTGTTCACCTGGCTGCTGGTGGCGGTGCGCACGCTGCGGCTCGGCTGGCGCGGCGCGTTGTTCACCCCACCGGCAGCCGACCCCATCCGTGCGCGCAAGGATCCGGCGCGCTGACGCACCCACCGTGACGCCTTGCACGCCCGACCCACCCGGCGTGCCAGAATCGCCGACGTGCGAATCGGGATGACGATGCCGGTGATGGAGCCCGATCTGGACCGGGGGACACTCAAGGCCTGGGCTCAGCTGATCGACGGCGGCGCGTTCTCGTCGCTGTGCTGGGGGGAACGCATCGCGTTCGACAACCCCGAGAGCCTGACTCTGCTCGGGGCGCTGGCGGCCTGGACCGACCGGGTGCGGCTGGTGACCACTGTGGTGGTGCCGCAGCTGCACGATCCCGTCCTGCTCGCCAAGCAGCTGGCCACCGGTGACCTGCTCTGCGGCGGACGGCTCACCGTCGGCATCGGGGTGGGCGGTCGCCACGAGGACTACCACGCCGTCGGTGCCGATCCGGCAACGCAGACGATGCGCCAGATGGCCGAGCGGGTGGCGGTGATGAAGCGCGTCTGGGCGGGGGAGAACGTCACCGGTGCGACGCTGCCCGTCGGACCGCCGCCGGTGCAGGCCGGCGGCCCGCAGCTGGTGGTGGGCACGATCGGGCCCAAGACCGTGCGCAGCGCCGCCGCCTGGGCAGAGGGTCTGGCCGGGATCACCCTCGATCTCGATCTCGACAAGGAGTCCGCGCTGTTCGACGTGGCTCGCCAGGCCTGGCAGGAGGCGGACAAGCCGGCCCCGCACCTGGCGACCTCGTTCTGGTTCGCCCTCGGTGACGGCGACGAGCCGCGCGCGCAGGTGCACCGGCATCTGCGCCGCTACATGAACTGGATCCCCGCCGAGGTGGTCGACGCGATGGCGCCGACGACCGGGTGGGCCGGTACCGACGACGAGTTGCGAACGGTGCTGGGCCGCTTCGCCGAGATCGGCGCCGACGAGGTTCATCTGATCCCCACCAGTTCCGACATCGACCAGGTGCGCCGGGTCGCTGCGATCGCCGAAGAGTTCTGACAGCCGACGCGCGCGGTTCGGTTCCGGACCTGAGGGCGGGATGACACGCTGCTGACATGACGATCAGCTGGGGTGGTCGCGCCAAGCAGATGTGGCAGGCGGTGAGCAAGCAGGTGCCGGCTCCGTTGGCCCCACCCGACACGTTCCCCATCGACGAGGTCGCCGAGATGCTGCGCGACATCGGCATCGCCCTCATCGAAGTGCAGGTGCCCAGCGGCGTCGTGGAGTCCCGGCTGGAGCGCATCGCCCGGCGCTACACCAGCGAGCCGGTGCGCGTCGTCGCGTTGCCGACAGTGCTGATCGTGCAGGTGGGCCGCGTCGGACACGAGGTCGCGGCCTCCACCGGAGGCACCACTCAGCTTGATCGCGCCGGCAAGGTCGACGCGGTGGCGCGGCTCGCGACAGCGGGCGCGGTCGCCCCGCGCGACGCCGTCCGCGACATCACCACGGCGCGCACCGCGAGGCCACGCTTCGGTCCGGTCATGATCCTGGTCGGCTACGTCATCACCACACTGGGCTTCGGCATCGTCATCAACCCGGCGTGGACGGCGTTGTGGGCGTATGTGTTCCTCGGCGCCGTGGTCGGCGCCGTGGTCGTGGTCGCCGGACGCATCCCGACGCTGGCCGTCATCATCCCGTCGCTGTCGGCCGCGTTGGTGACGACGCTGGCGATCTGGTTCGTCGCCGACGCCGCGAACGACGAGCTGCTGCGCATCATCGCTCCCGCGCTGGTCGCCACCCTGCCTGGCCTGTCGCTGACCATCGGAGCCATGGAGCTGGCCGGTGGGGCGATCATGGCGGGGTCGAGCCGGCTGGTGTACGGAGTCGTCCAGCTCATGCTGCTGGCGTTCGGGGTGGCGATCGGGGTGGCCATCGCGGGCAGGCCGGGGTCGCCTGCCGTGGCCGACCGGATGGGTCCGCTGTCGTTCTACGTCGCGATCATCGTCATCGGGATCGGGCTCTACATCTACCTGTCCGCGCCGCGCGGGTCGCTACTGTGGGTGACCGCCGCCGTGGCCGTGGCACTGATCGGCCAGAAGATCGGCGGTCTGTTTTTGTCGTCGGCGCACTCCGGGGCCCTCGGTGCTCTGCTGGTGTTTCCTTTCGCCGTGGCCGCGGCGAAGTTGAAGACGGCCCCGCCGGTGTTCGTCATGTTGTTGGCAGCGTTCTGGTCGCTGGTGCCGGGCGCGCTGGGGTTCGAGTCGATCACCGCGGCCGCCGTGCAGCGGTCGCTGGACGCCGCCACGCTGGGTAACACCTTCTCCGCGGTGTTCTCCATCGCGCTGGGCACACTGGTGGCCTGGAGCATCTACGACACGGTGTTCGCGCGCCGAGATGACGGCCTCAACAGTGGCAAGCTCGAGGCATGACCGACACCGACGCGTTGCCGCCCATCGTGTCGCGGGCCGAGTGGGAGACGGCGCGCGCCGAACTGCTGGTGCTGGAGAAGGACCTCATCCGCGCCAAGGACGCAGTCAGCGCCGCTCGCCGCCGACTGCCCATGGTCGAGATCGACACCCCGTACGTGTTCGACACCGAGACGGGCCCGCTGACCCTGCTGGATCTGTTCGACGGCCGCAGGCAGCTGATCGTCCAGCACTTCATGTTCGCGCCGGAGTGGGACGAGGGCTGCGCTGGCTGCTCGATGATGGCCGATCACGTCGGTCCGCTCTCGCACCTGTACGCCAAGGACACCGCGTTCGTGCTGGTGTCGCGCGCGCCGGTGGGCAAGCTGGTCGCCTTCAAGGACCGCATGGGCTGGGACCTGCCCTGGATGTCATCGGGCCGGTCGACCTTCAACGAGGACTTTCACACCACCGTCGACGGTCAGGAACGGCACTCCATCAGCGTGTTCCTGCGCGACGGCGACCGGGTGTTCCACACCTGGCAGACGTTCGACCGCGGTGAGGAACCCTTCATGGTGGTGTTCGACCTGCTCGACCTGACCCCGTACGGCCGTCAGGAGACCTGGGAGAAGTCACCGCCAGGCTGGCCGCAGCAACCGGCCTACGAGTGGATCCGATTGCACGACGAGTACTGACGCGTTGGCGAGGCTCTTGCGCCTTCTCGGACAGGGCGGCTGGTGGCCCCACTTCACTCCCGCCTGGCGACCCCCGCGGTTAGCGGCGCCAACTTGACTCCCGCCTGGTGACCCCGCGGTTAGCGGCCCCACTTCCACGGCTTGTCCCAATGGCCGGGTGGCACACCGGTGACCTGCCCGATGTGTCCGGGCGGAACGTTGACGATCTGTCCGACGTGGCCGGGTGGCGGCGGCTGGGGCAGCCACCAGTCGTGGTCGGCGTTGGCCAGGCCTGCGCCCAGGCCCATCGATGCCGCACCCATGCCGCCGGCGACGGCCGCCGCGACGAAAATCTTCTTCACCTGCATCGTGCGCTCCTCTCCACGGATGCTCGTTTCAGGTCTGTACCCAGTCTTATCGCACTCGGGCACCCCAGCGTTGAGTGCAACCGGACGACGATTGATTCCCCGCAGCTCACGCGGCTTTACCGGGGTTGGGAGCCCGCGTCCCACGTTCCCGCGTCCCGAACCCCGCAGCCCGAACCCGCATCCCGGGTCCCGCAGCCGCGCGAGCGTACGGTTTCTGACGGAAATCACCCGATTTGTGTCAGAAACCGTACTTTCGACGCGCTCACGGCATGTCACCGTCTGTGGCCCAGATATCCCGCGTCCCGCGAGCCCGGAGCCCGGGTCCCGCAGCCCCCGTCCCGCATCCCGCAGGCCCCGTCCCGTATCCCGCATCCCGCAGGCCCCGTCCCGCGCATCCCGCGTACCGCAGCCCGCGAGCGTACGGTTTCTGACGGAAATCACCCGATTTGTGTCAGAAACCGTACTTTCGAGGCGCTGACGACATCGCCCCGGCGCCGTGCGCGACTCGGCCCACCGCCGTGCATGACTTGGCCCGGCGCCGCTCACGACTTGGCCTGGCGCCGTGCATGACGTGCCTGGGCGCCCTGCATGGCTTGGCGCTGCTCCCAGTCCGCAACGGTTTCTGAAATCGTCCGGCGACCCGGTGGTCTGGCCTAGGTTGGTGGCCGTGTGCACCCGTGTGCTGTGGAACTCGAACGACCTGGCGGTGCTGACCGGACGCAGCATGGACTGGCCGGAATCCACCGAACCGCTGATCGTCGCGTTTCCGGCCGGGCGCCGGCGGGACGGGGGAGCGCTGGCCGGCGTCGACGTGGTACCCCGTAATCCGCTGCGCTGGACCAGCCGCTACGCGACATTGGTCACCTCGGTGTACGGCCTCGGCGGTATCGACGGCTTCAACGAGAAGGGCCTTGCTGGTCACGGGTTGTACCTGCAGAGCACCGACTTCGGAGTGCGCAACCCGGCCGAACCGGGGGTGCATGCGGGCATGTGGTTGCAGTACCTGCTGGACCAGGCGGCGACCGTGTCCGAAGCGCTGGCGTTGATGGACGGCCTGGACGTGGTGATGGTCGGCGCGCACGGCCACGACGCGACCATCCATCTGGCTCTGGAAGACGCTTCCGGAGATTCGGCGATCATCGAATTCGACCACGGCACTCCGGTCGTGCACCACGGCCGCCAGTACACACTGATGACCAACGACCCCACCTACGACGAGCAGCTTGCGCTGCTGGCCGAGCAGGACTTCTCCCGGCCGTCGCGCGACATGCCACTGCCTGGAAACGTCAACGCCGTCGACCGTTTTCAGCGTGCGGCATACTATTCGGCGCTGCTGCCCGAACCGCGCGACGAACGTCAGGCGGTCGCCGGTGTGCTGGCCATCATGCGCAACGTTTCGGTGCCGTTCGGCGCTCCCTACGGCGAGTTCGGTGTCTACAACACCGAGTACCGCACGGTGTGCGACCTGACCAACAGGGTCTACTTCTTCGAGTTGACGACCAGCCCGAACACCATCTGGGTTCGCTTCGACGACCTGACCCTGCCTGACGGCGGCGACCCGTTGATCGTCGATCCGTACGACGAGACGATGGTCGGCAACGTGACGGGCCGAATGACGCCGGGGCTCATCGGCTTCTGACGTGGTCGGCGCTGCGGACGAGTTGCGCAGGGCGGAAACGCTTTCCGCCCAGAGCTCTTAGCCTTCGCGCACCGTGGCGATCTCGTAGTCCCCGAGCTGGCCGATCAGCACGTGCAGCTGATCCTGCGAGGAACCGAGGGTGTGTTCGATCGCGGTCAGCTTGGCCGCGTAGTGACCCACCGGGTACTCGGCCGTCACGCCGATGCCGCCGTGCAGCTGGATGGCCTCCTGGCTGATGTGGCGTCCGGAGCGGCCGATCTGTAGTTTGGCCCGCGCCGCGATGGTCGGGTCCAGGTCACCGTCGGCGATCGACATGGCCGCATACAGGGTCATGCTGCGGGCCAGCTCGAGGGACACGTACATGTCGGCGGCGCGCTGGGTCAGCGTCTGGAAGGTGTTCAGCGTGACACCGAACTGCTTGCGCTGGGTGAGGTATTCGGTCGTCAGCCGCAGTGCTTCTTCCATCGCGCCGAGCGCTTCGGCGCACAGCCCCGACGAGATGCGCACCAGGGTGTGGCTGATGGCCGCCGACGCGTCGGTCGCCTCCCCCAATGGCTCGCATGCCACCGCGTCCAGATCGATCTGCGCAGCGCGCTGACCGTCGAAGGTGCGGAACGGCTGCCGGTTCACCGCGCCGGCGTCGACGAGGAATGCGCCGGTGCCGCCGTCGGGAAGAGCCGCGGTCACCACCAGGGTGTCGGCGCTGTCGCCGGCCAGGACCGGGTTCTTGCAGCCGGTCACCGTCCACGAATCACCCTCGCGGGCAGCCTTGGTCGTGACGGGTGCGTGCGTTCCGCGCATCCCCGGCTCTTGGTGGGCGAAGGCCAGCAGCCGCTTGCCGGCGGCGACCTCGTCGAGAAGCGCGCGTTGCTCGGCCGAGCCGAGTTCGGCGATCAACGCGCCGGGCCCGAGGGCCCCGTGCAACACGGGCTCGGGGGCCAGTCGCCGGCCGACCTCGGTGAGCACCACCTGGATCTCGTTCTGCCCGCCGGCTTCTTCCTCGAAGCCCAGCCCGAGGACGCTGATCTCGGCCAGTTGCTTCCACACGTCACGGCTGAAACCGGCTTCGCTGTCGATGATCTCGAGCCGGCGCTCGGTGTCATAGGCGCGGGCGAGCAGGTCGCGGGTGGTGTCGCGGAGCAGGACCTGCTCTTCGCTGAGTTGAAAGTCCATGGTTCAGCTCACAATCCGAGAATGGTCGACGCGATGATGGTGCGCTGCACCTCGTTGCTGCCGCCGTAGATCGAGGTCTTGCGGTAGTTGAGGTAACGCGGTGCGCTGTGCTGGGCCCATTCGGGCGACGTGATCGCCTCGCCCGCCTCGAACGGCAGCGCGTCGGGGCCGGCCACCTCCAGCATCAGCTCGGTGGCGAGCTGCTGCAGCTGACTGCCGCGCAGCTTCAGCACCGACGAGGCGGGGTTGGGCTTGCCGCCTTGGGAACTGGAGGCGACGCGCATCTGGGTCAGTTCCAGGGCCAGGATGTCGTTCTCGGCTTCGGCGAGGCGTGCGGCGAACAGCGCGTCGTCGAGCAGGCCGCTGGCCTTGGCCCGTTCCTTGACCTCGGAGAGGCGCAGTTTGGTGCGCCCGACCTGGGCGATGCCGTTGCGCTCGTTGCCCAGCAGGAACTTGGCGTACGTCCAGCCCTGGTTCTCCTCGCCGACGAGCTGGTCGGCCGGCACCCGGACGTCTTCGAAGAACACCTCGTTGACCTCGAAGCTGCCGTCGACGAGTTTGATCGGACGCAGCGTGATGCCGGGGGTGTTCATGTCGATGAGCAGGAAGGAGATACCGGCTTGTTTCTTGGGCGCATTGGGGTCGGTGCGGACAAGGCAGAAGATCCAGTCGGCGTACTGACCCAGCGTGGTCCAGGTCTTCTGTCCGTTGACGACGTAGCTGTCGCCGTCGCGCAGCGCCGTCGTCCGCAATGATGCCAGGTCCGAGCCCGCCTCGGGCTCGGAGAAGCCCTGGCACCACCAGATGTCCAGCGCGGCGGTGGGGGGCAGGAAGCGCTCCTTGATTTCCTGCGAACCGAACTCGGCGATCACCGGTCCGACCATGTTGGCGTTGAACGTCAGCGGCTCGGGCACGCTGGCCAGCTGCATCTCGTCCAGCCAGATCTGCTGCTGGGTGGGGGTCCAGTCCTTGCCGCCCCATTCGACCGGCCAGTTCGGCACCGCCAGGCCGTTGTCGTTGAGGATCTTGTGGCTGGTGACGATGTCCTCGCGGCTGACCTCGGCGCCCAGCCGGGTCCGCTCGCGGATCTCTTCGGGGATCTTGGTTCGGTAGAACGTCCGAAGCTCGTCGCGGAAGGCGGCTTCCTCGGGTGTCAGCGCCAGTTGCATGGCGGCCTCCTGGTCCGTCGATGGATCTGCCACCCAGCCTAACCACCCGGTTGGTCGGCCCGTGACCGGACCGGTGTGACAGATCGCTGACCAGTGCTTCCCGGCGCGTGGTGCTCAGCTGCGCAGCGTGAACCCCGCGTCGAGCGGCCACGAGGTGCCGGTGACGAACCGGGCCGCGTCGGAGACCAGCCACGCCACCGCGCCGGCGATGTCAGCGGGATCGACCAGCGCGATCGGCAACGCGTTCTGCTGAGCCAGCAGCCACGGATCGCCGGCGGTGGCCAGCGCCATCGTCGATTCGTTCATGATCATGTCGGTGGCGACGCCGCTGGGGTGGATGGTGTTGACCCGGATCGAGTGCGGTGCCAGCTGGCGTGCCCAGCCCTGCATCAGCGCCACCAGGGCGCGTTTGGAGGCGGCGTAGGCCTGCAGACCGGCCCGGCCGGTGTCGGAGGCCCGCAGCCCCTGGGTGGAGCTGGTCAGGACGATGGACCCCCCGCGTCCGCCGGCGATCAGATCCGGGATCGCGGCGTCGACGGTGTTCCACGCGCCGACCAGGTTGACGTCGATGATCGCGCGGAAGTCGCGACGACGCTGGTCGCTGTCGGTCACCCGGATGACCCCGGCGTTGGCGATGACGATGTCGAGGCGGCCGAACTCGCGCCGCGCTTCGGCGAGCACGGCGTCCACCGCGTCGGGATCGCGCACGTCGGCCTGCCGGGCCAGGATGCGGCGTCCCTGATGACGCACGAGCCGGGCGGTCTCCTCGAGGTCGTCGACCGTGGCTCCCGGGTAGTCGGTGAACTCGAAGCCCGTGCAGATGTCCAGGGCGACGATGTCGGCGCCCTCGCCTGCCAGTTTCACGGCGTGCGCACGACCCATCCCGCGGGCCGCACCGGTGATGAAGGCCACCTGACCGTCGAGCGAACCCATCGTCAGCCTCGCGGGAACTCGACGTCTTTGGTGACCGACGCCCACTCGTCGATCGACGCCGAGAACGCGGCGAGCTTGTCGCGCACCGCTTTCAACACGTCGCGGCCCAGCAGCAGCCGCAACGGCGGATCGTCGAGGCCGGTCACCATCAGCACCGCGTCGGCCGCCTTGCGCGGATCACCCGGCAGGTGGTTGGCGAATTCCTTGATCATGGTTTTTCGGGAGCCGACGGTGTCGTCGTAGTCGCTGATCGGGGTGGCGGATTCCCACATCGACCGCGCGGCCCAGTCGGTGCGGAACGCGCCCGGTTCGATGGCGGTGACCTTGATCCCGAACGGCTTGACCTCCTGCGCGAGCGCCTCGGTGAGCGCCTCGAGCGCGAATTTCGTCGACGAGTAGTACCCGTTGGGTGGGTTGGCCACCAGACCGGTCATCGACGAGATGTTGACGATGTGTCCGGCGCCGCGGGCCCGCATGCCGGGCAGCGTCGCCTTGATCATGTCCACGACGCCGAAGTAGTTGACGTCGAACAGCTTGCGGACCTGGTCGTCCTCGCCTTCCTCGATCGCCGCGAGGTAACCGTTGCCGGCGTTGTTGACCAGCACGTCGATGCCGCCGAATGCGTCGGTCGCCGTGCGCACCGCGGCGGCGATCTGCTCCTTGTCGGTGACGTCGAGCGCGACGGTGACGGCGCGGTCACCGAACTCGTCGGTGAAGTCGGCCACCGACTCGACCCGGCGTGCTGTCACCACCACCGAATGCCCGGCTTCCAGTGCAGCGCGGGCGATCTCGCGGCCGATGCCGGTCGAGCATCCGGTGATCAACCAGCGTGCCATGTCAGATCCTCTCCGGTAGACGGCGCAGGTAGGCCGCTCGTCGCTCGGCCAGCTCGGTGGCCCGCTGCTGCGCCGACACCCGACGCAGCGTCGGCACCGCCTTCTCCAGCTCGTCGAGCGGCACCACGCGACCGTGCGCGCCGAGATCCTCGCGGGGGCCGTGCTCGCCGAACTCGGCCATCCGCAGCGTCAGGATGCCCTCACGTAGCCCGTCGGAGTCGATCCAGTTCGCGACTCCGGGGTCGGTGGGGGAGATGACGTAGGTGTAGGTGCCGTCCTCGTTGGGCACCGACTGCGCCTTGTTCAGGCTGCCGGTGCGGTCACAGATGTCCAACGTGGTGCCCCAGATGTTGCTCAACGGCACCGTGAAGTATTCGGCGCCGCCGTCGTTGACGTCGACGACGAAAGCCTCCCCGGGGTTCAGGTCGAAGCGTCCCATCACATACACCTGGTTGCGCATCGCGCCGACCTTGTCGGCCGACCAGGCCAGGTCGAAGTGGTTGGCCGGCATCTTGTAGATGCCGTGGCTGAGCTTGCCGGTGAAGTCGGCGAAGTGCGCCATCATGGCCGCAGTCGCGTCGGCCTGCTCGTCGAGTGTGCGTGCTGCGACGTTCGGCTCGTCGCCAAGCCGCTGCACCGCAAGGTGATTGGGGTCGTCGCGATCCCAGTGCAGCAGTACATCGCGGATGTAGAACTCGTGTGCCTCCGGGGTGCTCTGCACGTGGTTGGGCCGCCCGTTGGCAGGGGCGGAGTCGACGGTGATGGTGAAGGAGCCGTCGGCGTCGACGTTCATGGTGCGGCCGTTGAGCACGGCGACGGTGCCCATGTCGGGGTTCCACAGCGTGAAGTAGTTCTCGGTCATCCGATGGGGCCCGACGCGGCCGTGGATCTCGTAGCGCTCGTCGCCCGAGATCGGGATCACCCGATAGACGCTGTCGGGATTGTCGATGCCCCAACGAGATCCGGGGATCTGGTGGCCGGCGACCGGATGGCTCAGCCGGGTGATGCAGCTGACCTTCGGTCGGAGCTTGTCCTGATTGGACGACCAGATGGCTGCGGAGAACATCACCTCGGTGAACGCGTCGTCGAAGCGTTCCCGCATGGCCTGTGAGGCGCGCGCCCGGCTCAGCCACTTCTCGGCCACGTCGCGGTACGCGGCTTGCACCGTGGGGTGGCGGGTCAGCTCCAGTGCTGCGAGCTCTTGTTCGTGCTGCGACGCGGTCGCGACGGGATCGCCGGTGAATTCGGTCATTCATGTCCTCCTGGTGGTGGGGCTCGCCGCGCGAAACCGCCTCTGGTAGGCCGTGAACCGCTCGGTGATCTGCTCGTCGGACAGGCCGAAGTCGCCGGCCCGGTAGGGCGCCCGTGCCGGTTCGCGCGGCCGCTCGGCCAGCCAGCGCCGCATCGCCGACTCCGCGGTCGCCGTCAGCGGCATGCCGATCGCCTCGTACACCCGGGCCACGTGACCAATAGGGTCGGCGACCGCCTCGGCGAATTCGATGTCGGTGCAGCAGGCGGACTCATCGGACCAGCTCTGCCGAGCCGTCATCGCGCGGTCGTTGGTCCAGCCCATGCGTTGCAGCCACTGAGCGCCGACGCGGGTCTTGTCCACCTGATCGCTGTGCATGGCGTGCAGTGTGGCGTTCAGGCCGGCCCCGGACGGGATGGTCTGCCGCGGGTCGCGGTGCATGTGCACCAGATGCAGATCGGGGAACTGAATGCGCAAGGCGTCCAGATAGCCGAGGTGCGCCGGGGATTTCAGCACCCATCGCTGGGCGGGGGCGGCGCCGGCTCGGCGTTTCTGCCACTGCAGGAACTGCAACATCCGGTGCAGGTAGGCATACGCGGGCGCGAAATCCTGGCCGTCGAGCCAGGACCGGTAGCCCGGCACATCGGCTCCGGACTCCGGGACGTGCGACAGGAACGCGTCGGACAGGAACACGATCTCTTCCTCGGCCTCGCGTGCGTACATCGGGTGGATGGCGAACAGCTCCGGCGCCAGCTCGCGGGAGACCGCTTCGCGCTTCTCGCTGATCGCGATGCGCGGATCCGGACCGCCCGCCCACTGGTAGTCGAGCCGCGGCGCGACCTCGACGACCTCCCAGCCGTAGGCGCAGTGAAAGCGACTGTCCGCGGCGAGAAGTCGCTGCAACAGGGTCGTACCGCTGCGCATCATCCCGGTGACCACCACGGGCGCGGCGATGACTTCCTCGGTGATCTCGGGGTGCCGGCGGATCCACTCCTGCGCGCGCAGCCTCATCCGCAGGCTGTGGACCAGACCCGAGCGCAGGATGTGCACGCCGATGTCGTTGAGCGGCGCGCCCGAGTAGCTGTCGGTCAACACCTGCAGCGGCTCGGCGAACGGCAGCGGCCCCCAGTCGTCGAGGCCCTCCTTCTGCTGCGCAGCGGCCATGAGCTCCGCAGCGTCGAAGGGGCGCCCCACCGCGTCAGAACTTCAGGTGCCGGCTGGTGTCGCCGACCTGGTCGACGTACATGGTCCGGCTGTCGAACCACCACGCGCCGTCCACGCGGTGGAAGGTGTCACGGTAGTGGCCGGTCACGATCACCTGCAGCGGTAGCTCCGGCGTGGCCTGGGTGACGCAGTAGTACGCACTGGCCCGCGCCGTGCCGGCGTCCTCGTCGACGTCGATACGCACATTCGTGGTGAAGTGTTTGGTCTTGGGGGTGCCGTCGTCGTAGAGGCGGGTGGCCATCTCATACATCTGCCGCACCCGGGCGGTGCCTTCGAACACGGTCTCCGGTGGCCCGTCCTCGACACCGCAGATGCGTCCGTGGGCGAACAAGGCGGCGACCCCGTCCAGGTCGCCCGCGTCGATCCGCTCGGCGTAGGTGTACACCAGATTCTCGATGTCGCGGGCGGCGTCGCTCACGAGCGGTAGACAACCAGCCGGAATCTGTCATGTCAACGTTTTGCCGGACAACCGGCGCGGTTAATCTCCCAGCGTGACTACCTCTTGGTCGGTGAACCGACTCGGCGACATGACCGGCACCCGCATCATCGTCACCGGCGCCACCAACGGCGTCGGGCTGGCGACCGCGACGGCGCTTGCACGCGCCGGCGCCCACGTGATCCTGGCGGTGCGCAACCTGGAGCTGGGGGCGCAGCGCGCCACCGAGATGGGCGGTGACACGGAGGTGGTCAAACTCGACCTCGCCGATCAGGCCTCGGTGCGCGCCTTTCCCGGTCTGTTCGACGGCGACGTCGACGTCCTCATCAACAATGCCGGCCTGGTCGCCCAGCACCGCAGCGACACCGTCGACGGTTTCGAGATGACGCTCGGCACCAACTTCCTGGGCCCGTTCGCGCTGACCAATCTGCTGTTCGAGCGGGTGCGCTCGAAGATCATCAACGTCGGCTCCGATGCCCACAAGCAGGCGTCCATCGCGTTCGACGATCCTCATCTGCGGGTGCACAAATGGTCGTCGTTCCCGGCGTACGCCCGCTCGAAGCTCGCGGTGATGCTGTGGGGCCTGGAACTCGACCGGCGGCTGCGCGACGCGGGTGCGCCGGTGAGCAGCTATCTGACCCATCCGGGCTGGGTCTCGTCGAACCTGACCAACATCTCCGAAGCCCCGCTGATGGCCGCGGTCAACAAAGTGGCCACCGCGGCGGCCAATCGCATCGGCAACGACATCGAGGCCGGCGCGGCACCGACACTGTATTGCCTGACCGAACCGATCCCGCCGGGCAGTTACGTGGGTATCAACGGCCGCTTCGGCTTCAAGGGCGGCCCGACCCTGAGTGGCCGCACGCCGAACGCGTGTGACTACGACGACGCGCGTCGGCTGTGGGAGTTCGCCGAGAAGGAGACGGGGACCTCGCTGCCCGGGTGACCCGACGGGCGGGCTGTGTCAGCTCCGCGGGTGTGGGTATGAGCCGCGCAGGAGGTTGACGCTGATGCCTGACTTCGCCGACGAGGCGGTCACACCGCAGGTCCGCAAGGCCGCCGCGTGGGCGTGGCGGCTGGTGGTGCTGGCCGCCGCGGCAGCGGTGCTGTTCTGGTTGATCCAGCGCTTCGTGGTGATCGTGGTGCCGCTGGCGCTGGCGCTGATCCTCACCGCGTTGTTCCTGCCCGCGGTCGACTGGCTGCACCGGCGCCGGGTGCCGCGCTCGCTGGCGGTGGTCCTGGTGTTCCTGCTCGGCCTCGGCGCGCTCGGCGGCTTGCTCACCTTCGTCGTCACCCGGTTCATCGAGGGTCTGCCGCACCTGATCGACCAGATCACGGTGAGCATCGACTCGCTGCGCGACTGGGCTGCCAACGGTCCACTGGAGCTCGGTCAGCAGCAGATCAACAACGCCGTCGATTCCGCGATCGGCACGTTGCAGCAACGGCAGGCCGAGATCACCAGCGGTGTCATGTCGACGGCGTCCGCGCTCGCGAAATTCGTCACCGGCTTCTTCATCACCATCTTCATGCTCATCGTGTTCCTGCACGGGGGGCGCTCGATCTACGAATTCGTGACCCGCATCGTTCCGGCGCAGGTGCGTGAGCGGGTTCGTGACGCCGGCCGGTCGGGTTTCACCACGCTGACCGGTTACGTGCAGGGGACGTTCGTCGTGGCGTTGGTCGACGGCGTCGGTATCGGGATCGGGTTGCTCGTTCTCGGTATCCCGTTGGCGCTGCCGTTGGCGTCGCTGGTGTTTCTGGGTGCCTTCGTGCCGTTCGTCGGCGCGATGGTCACCGGGTTTCTGGCCGTGGTGATCGCGATCCTGGCCAAGGGCTGGCTCTACGGCCTGTTCACGCTGGGTTTGGTGCTGGCGGTGCAGCAGCTCGAGGGCAACGTGCTGCAGCCGTTGATCATGGGTCGGGCGGTGCGGCTGCATCCGCTGGCGGTGTTGGTCGCGCTGACCGCCGGCGGTGTCGTCGCCGGCATCATCGGGGTGCTGCTGGCGGTGCCGCTGCTGGCGTTCCTCGACCATGCGGTGCGCTCGCTGCTGGGCTCCCGAGAAACCCCTCCGGCGCAGGGCGGGGCGGTCCCGTAGGTTCTCGGGGGAGCGACGAACCCCAGACAGTGAGGATTCACCCATGACGCTGTCCGCGGGTGGGCGGATCGGCTTGGCCGGAGCGGCGGTGGTCGGTGTCGCGTTCGGCATGGCCCGCTACGCCTATGGCGTGACCCTGCCCGATATCCGCGCCGACCTCGGCCTG
This sequence comes from Mycolicibacterium poriferae, assembly GCF_010728325.1. The sequence goes on along the minus strand of NZ_AP022570.1, from coordinate 4,686,042 downwards.
TCGGAGCTGGTGCTGGGTCTCATCGCCAGCGCCACCTTCGTCGGATATCTGGCCGGCCTGCTGCTCGCCGGTCCGCTGGCCGCCCGCCGCGGGTCCCGCGCGCCGACAACTGTGGGCGGTGTCTCCGGGGCGGTGGGTGCGGTGATTGTGGCGCTCGCCCCGTCCCCGTGGCTGCTGGCGCTCGGTGCGGTGCTCGCCGGCGGTGCCGGCGGCTGGGTGTGGGCCCCGTACTCCGACATCGTGACGCGCACCGTGGCGCTGCGGCAGCAACCGCGGGCGCTGGCCATCATCACCACCGGCACCAGCGGCGGGCTCGTCGTGCTGGGTGGCCTGGCGATCCTGGCCATCGTGGGTTCATGGCGGCTGGTCTGGGTCGCGATCGCCGTCGCTGCGGTGCTGGCGGCGCTGGTCAATCTGCGCCTGGTGCCGCGCACGGCGCCGGCCCCCGCCGCGGAACGGCCGGCCGGCGGACCCTCGTTGGCCGCGGCGCTGCGGGTGCCGGCCGCGTATTCGGTGGTCTACTTCGCCACCGTCATCATCTATTTCACCTACGCCGCCGACGTCCTGGATCGCGGCTCGCTGCCGGAGTGGGCCGTCCCGGCGCTGTACATCGCGATCGGCCTCACCGGGGTGGTGGGCGTCGCGACCGGAACCGCCGCCCAGCGGGTGGGCAGTACCCGGGTTGCGGCGTTGTGCCTGGTGGTCGTGGCTGGCGCGTTGGTACTGCTCGGGTTGGCCAGCGAGTCCCTGACCGCCACGGCGATCTCGGCGTGCATCTTCGGCGTCGGGTACATGACCGGGTCGGCGGTGCTGGCGGTGTGGACGGCCGAGCTGGTGCCCGAACGCGCCGGGGCGGCGTTCACCGCCTGCCTGGTCGTCGGAGCCGTCAGCTCGGTGGCGGCGCCGGCGCTGGCCGGCGCGGTGATTCCCGGGCTCGGGTTGGGGATGGTGCTGCTGATCACCGCCACGGTGTCTCTGGGCAGCGGGGTGGTGTTGATGCTGCCCGCACTGCACGACACGGCCCGGAGCTGACGCGTTCACGGTTCCGGTTGAGCGGCGATCTCGGCCAGGTACTCGCCGAGGAGGCCGGGCTGGACATACTCGAGCGCCTCGAGGAGCAGGAACTCGGGCCGACCCGTATAGGCCGGGTGACGCTCCATCGTGGTGAGCCGCTCCACCTGCTCGTCGGTGAAACGGTCGGCCAGCGCACGCCAGCCGCCCCGCATGGCACCGAGGAGAAGGTGGGTCGAAGTGGTCACCGGCTGTCCGAGTGGTTCGGCGCGATCTGCCATGACCAGAAGCATGAACCAGGGGTCTGACAAGTCCACCGACGCGACGGCGGCGGGCGGGGGAGGTGTGGAACGTCGGACGAGCGCAAGAGACTGCGTCACGGTCGTAGCACGCCAAGGCTGCTACAAATGGTCTCGGGTTGGGCGCAACCTCCTTCGGGTGGCAGTCGGGCATTGCGCCCGACAACCCCGATCTGCGCTGGTGCCGTCGGCGTCGCAGGAGGCCGTTCTGCGACCTATGGACGAGCTGCGGGCTGCCCGAGCCGGCCCGCACCAGACTCGCTGACACCCCGACGCTGAGGGTCACCCGACCAGGCGCGGCGAACATTGGGAATCGGCGACCGAGACTCGAATTCTGGGCCGACTGGCTGCGTGGACGCTAGCGTCGGCGTGATGTCCCAGAATCGTCAAGTGGCTAAGGCCCGCCTCGACCGCAGAATCAAGGCTTGCCGCAAGTGCACGTCTCCGGACCGCCTGAACGTGCCCGGGGAGACTGCATCCGCACCGGGGTATGGCTCGATCGACTCACCTGTAGCCATAGTCGGTGAGGCCCTTTGTCGACGATGCATGGCCAAGCAAGAGCCTTTCTATGGTGGGAGCGGGCGGGTGCTCGACCGCTGCTTCGAGCGCGCCGGACACGCCAAGACTGAGCTGTTCATCACCAACTCGATCCATTGTCACCCGCCCAACGACCGTGATCCCCTTGTCCATGAGACCGAGAATTGCGCGGGCTTTCTCCGCGAGGAGCTGCGCGACATCGTTCAGCCGCGCCTGGTCATAGCCGTGGGCAAGTTCGCCAAATCAGCCGTGCTGCGGCTATACCCAGAACCCGACGGGCGGGAAATCAGTTGGCCCTTCCGCGTGCCACGATCCAAGCAGTCCGACTTGTCGGGCCTGACGCATCTCTTGTTTCCGCCGCACCCGTACTACATCATGACCCGAGCAACGCATATCCGTGACGAATACGAACGACGGGTAGCTCGGGCAATCCAGTGGGCGTTCGACGTGGAGGGTGTTCGATGACCGCCCCAATCGACCTGACCCTGTTCACCGGTTGGGTGCCGTTCGCTCAGCTTCCCAACGCCGACGTCCCAACCGGCCCCGGCGTGTACGTCATCGTTAGACCGACCGATGAGCCGCCCAGCTTCCTCGACGTTTCACCTGCCGGTCACTTCAAGGGGAAAGACCCGACCGTTCCCGTCTCTGAGCTGCAGGCCCTATGGGTGCCTGGAACCCGAATCGTCTACATCGGCAAGGCCAGCCTCGGCGGCAGCGGCAGGCGTGGGCTACGTAAACGGCTCGATGAGTTTCGTCGCTCCGGCGCCGGTGAGCCGGTCGGCCATACTGGTGGGCGGCGAATCTGGCAGCTGGCCGATCACGCAGAATTGTTGGTCGGATGGCGCGTCACCGATGATGCTGACGCGCCGAAGATCGAGACTGAGATGATTTCGCAATTCCGCGCCCACTACGGGGCGCGCCCGTTCGCCAATATGCGCAACTGAACCGCCCCGGCATGTCCGGAGACTTCGATGTGCCCTGGGTTGTCCGGAGTCGGTTTGCTTGACTTTGGGTCACGACGTCCGTTGAAGGGGCCGTGTCCGTGCCGAAGCCTTACCCCGAAGAAGGCCGACAACTGTGTTCCTGTCGAGCACCATAGTTACATGGGGAGTACTCAGCTTTTCTCAAATGGTGGCCCATTCAAGCCGGGCTGGGGCCTGTCTGACGTTCTGCAAAGCACGGCGAGGGCTGTCTCGGAGAGACTGCAGTCAATGAACGACAACGCGCTCCTGAACGCACCAGCCCAGGACGTAATCGATGAACTGGTGGAGGCGGGGTCCGTTCGGTGTCCGGAGCTGGACATCGACTCCGCTTACCAGATTGAGCCAACAGAAGTAGATCAGCAGTACCAGCAGTTCGGGGAGCGCTATTCACGGCATGTAACGAGATTCGTACTCGTCGTCCCGTTCGACGGTGAGAAGGATGTTTTCACCTTCTGCCCGGACCACTCCACAACCGTGCGGCCATCCGTTCTGCAGCTGAACAGTGAGGACATTCGCTTGGCGGTCGACGATCCGCCCGATGATCCGGCGGCCCTCAAACAGGGCTTCGACAATCAAATCGCCACTATCGAGAAATACCTAGCTTGGTCACGAAGCCAGATCGAGGCCCACAACCAGCAGATTGTTGCCGAGGTTCCTGTCTTGGTAATGCGCCGTCGGGAACAGTTGCTCGCGACGCGGAACCTGCAAGCTGCGATCGGCTACCCGGTCCGGCGGCGGAAGGACGCCGACACGTACGCACGCCTTTGAGGCGTAGAACTATCAAGCCATCGAGCACCAGGCCGGCTCATTCCAATACACCGTTCAAACCCGAGCCAACGATGGCTATGGACGATTATTACGAGGCGCTGCGGGTACTTCTCAGTCAGCGGAACGCCCTAGAGCGCAACCCCTCGGTCGCCGCCAAGCTAGACGAGGAGGAGATCCGAAATCTGTTGCTCATCGGTCTCAACGCCCATTTTGAAGGCGCCGCAGGCGGTGAGGTGTTCAACGGCGCGGGCAAGACCGACATCCTAATCCGCGTCGATGACCGCAACATCTTTATTGGTGAATGCAAGGTCTGGTCAGGCCCCAGGACGATGGACAGTGCGCTCGACCAATTGTTCCGATACTTGGTCTGGCGAGACACCAAGGCTGCCATCTTGCTATTCATCCGCAGCAAAAACGTCTCCGCTGTGATTGATAAGGCGATTCAAAAGGTCAGGGAACATCCAATCATAAGCGCAGCAAAGCTTATACACAGACAAACCTTGATCATTATGAGTTCACGATGCACACGGCCGGCGATCCCGAACGTGAAATCCATTTAACCCTAGTTCCGTTCGCGCTCGGATCGGCTGTCCGCCAAGCAGTGTCAGATGGATAGGCGTGGTGGATGCCTCATCAGTGATGCCGACTATGTTGCACGGGTACGGAGACACAAACCTTCATCCCTCATTCCGATCGTCGCGCAAGTCGGCGCCGCAGTCTCGGAACCGGGGTCGTGGAGGCGAGGCGATATCAGCACCGCTGTGAATCCATGGGCGCTAGCGGATGTTGCTCGAGTGAGCTTGGTTTCTGGCAACGAACATCGCCAACCGGCCACCAGCAGCGACTTGAGCGAATGTCTCGCCGCCTACTGGCGGCTAGATGAGCCACGACAGGAACCGGACGCAGTTATGTCGTTCCTTTCCGCAAGGCCTCAGAGCAGTTCGGATTCAACGAGTCTCGGTATCACAATCTGCTCCGTACAGCAGCCCTATTCGCACAAACGGACCCAGTAAAGGACCTAACCATCTTGAGGCAGGGATGGTTCGAGGAACTATTTGGCTGCGATCTATCCCAGTACGTCGGTATCGGATTCATAGTTCATACACTGGCATCGACGAATGCGGGCGGCTTCGACGAGACCTGGCTGCAAAGCGACCCAGCAGTGCAGGACATCATCGAACGCATACCCGTGACGCTGATTACGACAATCATCGATAGCTACTTCACGGGTGACCTCCGCTACTTCCAGCAATGCAGGGCAGATTTTCGGGCTGCGCCGTTGCGTAGGTACACCTTTAACCCTCTGCTCGACCGTCCGGCGGTATCGGGTCTTGGCCAGGGCAGACTCGTCCCTGTGCCGGCTCTGATCGATAGAAAGATCAGCCCGCTCGGCGTCTGGTATTCGGGATTCGGCCGTTGGGGGGAGGCGTTCGCCACGGAGGTGGGCGAACTGTTCGAGCAATACATCGGCCGCCATCTCGCCCTCATCCCTGGTGCGAGAGTAATTCCGGAAATCCACTGATAGCGCTCATCGAACTTCCCCAGGTGTGCTCGTTGAAATTCCTCACCTGTGAGCAGCGGTCAGTGTAGTGGTTGGCGGGTGCCGGTGGTGGTTCGGCGGAGGGTTTCGGCGGCGTCGTGGTGATCTCGGAGGCGGTAGGACTGGCCGTCGAGGTTGATCACCACCGAGCGGTGCAGGAGGCGGTCGAGCATGGCGGCGGCCACGGTGGTGTCACCGAGGATCTCTCCCCAAGCGCCCACGCCGCGGTTGGTGGTGATGACGATGCTGGTTTTCAAATATCGTTGAGAGACAACCTGAAACAGCGCTGATGCCGCCTCGGCTGGTAGCGGCAGATAGCCGAGTTCGTCGATTACCAGCAGTGTCGGGCCTGCGTAGAAGCGCATGGTGGTGGCCCAGCGTCCTTCGATCGCGGCGCGGTGGCAGCGGGCGGCCAGATCCGCGGCGGTGGTGAAGTAGGTGCGGTAGCCGGCGTGTGCGGCAGCCCTCGCGAGTCCAACACTGAGGTGGGTTTTGCCGGTGCCGGGTGGTCCGATGAGCAGGATGTTGGTCGCCGATTCGAGATAGCGGCAGGTGCCCAGCTCGTCGATGAGTTTGCGGTCGATGCCAGCGGCGGCGTCGACGTCGAAGTCATCGAGGGTGGCCGGGGTGGGCAGGCAGGCGAACCGCAGCCGGCCGGCCAGGCGGCGGGCGGTGCTGGCTTCGACTTCGACGGCCAGTAGTCGTTCCAGGGCGACGGTCAGCGAGAGGCCCTCAGCGGTCGCCTGGTCGAGGACCGCGGGCAAGGCTTCGGCGGCAGCGGCCAGTTTGAGTTCGGCCAGATGGGAGCGCAGCTGCTGATAGCGCGTGGCGGTCGCCGTCGGAGCCTCCTGAGCGGCGAGGGTGGTGGTTTTCGGGGTGCGGGGGGTGGGGCTCATTGGATGGTCCTTCTCTGGGCGGCCCGCTCGTAGGCGGATAGGTCGATGACCGTGGAATCGGTTGCCGAAGCCGATGTTTCGATGGCTCCTGAGTCGTGTGCTGTGTGTTGACGTAGGCGTGCGGCGGCGGCTTTGGCGGCCGGGCCGGGTGGGATGCGTTCCTTGCGGCGGTGTGGTCGTGCGGTGGTGGCGGTCGCCATGGCCGCGGCGTCCAATGCGATGACGTGGCCGCTGTCGCGCACCATCACCCCGAGCCCGTCGGCGGCCATCCGGTGGCGGGCGATAACGATCCCGCTGGTGGTGGCGATGTCGCAGAACTGCCCGCCCACCGGATGCGACACGATCACTTGGGCGGCGGCCAGCTGCGGGGGCACCGAGTAGCGGTTGCCGCGATAGGACACCAGCGCCTGGCGCGACGCGGTACGGGTCTCGGCCACGATCACCGGATAGGGCAGCGGCGGTGCCGCGGTCAGCGGTTCGGTCTTGGCCACTGTGGCGACCGTGGAGCGGCCGTCGGCGGTGACTCGCAGCCTGGTGTCGCCACGCACCGCCGCGAAGCGGTCCAGACTCACCTGAGCCTGCTCGACGGTGACGTCATCAGCCAGGGTGCGCCACCAGCGTTGAGCGGCGGTGTGGTTGACCTTCTCGACCACACCTTTGCGGTTGCCGCGGCGGGCCGGGCAGATCGCCACTGAGACGCCGTAGTGCTTGGCGACGCCGGCGAACGAGGCGGTCACCCGGCCGCTGCCGGGATCGCAGACCGTGGCCATCCGGTCGAAACGCCATACCCGGGTGAGCCCACCCAGGCCGCGGGGCACGCGGTCGAGGCCGGCGACCAGGTGCGGCTGGTCCTCCGAGGGCGCCAGGGCGGCGCGCCACTTGGCCGAATGAGCCAGTGAGCCGACCAGCAAGTGAGCGGTCCTGCCCCATCCCCAGGATTCGGGTGGATCGGGCAATTCCAGCCAGTCCCATTGGGTTTCCTCACCCGGCTCATGGGGGATCACCGCGTTTGGGCGGTCGGTCGCAGTTCGGCACGCTTCGCACACCGGGCGCAGATTCCGGCTGCGCAGGTTGCGGGTCAGGCTCTGATACGACAGCCCGAACCCCAGCTCCTCGAGTTCGTCGAACAGGGTGCGGGCCCACAAGTGTGGATCCTCGGTAAGCCTCGCGGTGACGTAGTCGACGAACGGATCGAGCGGATCCGGACCCGGTCGCGCCCGAACCCCCGGCGTTCGCTTCCCCGACAGATAGTCCCGCACGGTCTTGCGGTCGCGGCCGGTGTGGCGGGCGATCGCCGAGATCGTCCAACCACGCTTGCGTAGGGCATGTACTTCCACATCGTCCTCCCATGTGAGCATGAGAAAGCGGGCCTCCTTCGATGAAGCAACTGGCGTCAGACACCAGCAGCTTGGAAGGAGGCCCGCCTTTCTCGGCGGAGCCACACGGGTGGGGAATTTCGATGAGCGTCAGTGGGGAATTTCAGCGAGCGCCGTCACCACTACGACAACGGCAATCGCTCCGTGGACTGGATCGTGGTCATGCAGCACGCCGTGCTGCTTATCGAAGTGAAGTCGACTCGACCGACGGACCCGATCAGGTTGGGCTCTACCGCTATGTGGGAGACGCTTTCAACCAAGCTGAGGAAGGCCTACTCACAGATCGAGAAGGCGAACAGGAACGTATCCGATAGACATCCGGCGTTTGCCGAGATCCCCCATGACCTCCCACGACTTGGCCTGATTGTCACGATGGAGTCATTCGCATTCGTGAACACTCCAGAGGTGCAAAGTCGACTCGACACGGAGTCGACGATCCCGACCCTTGTTTGTGCGAGTCAAGAGGTGGAATTGCTGGTGACCCTGCGGAGTACGCCGATTAATCGCTTCCTGCTCGACTTCATGACTGATTCGGAGAAAGAGGTATTCGATCTATCTAACGAATTAACGGCTCAACCCGTCGATGCGTTCTGTCGGAACGAGGTAATGGATGCCGCGTGGGACAGCTATGACTGGGGGCTATGAACCGCCCTGGTTCTACTGGAGGCTCGATCTATTGGATTGCGACCAGTGGTTGGTCGCTCCGTTGGGCATCGTAGAACGCGGTCTCGAACTCTGTGGGTGGGACGTCGTCGAGGTAGCTGTGGAGGCGGGCGGTGTTGTGCCAGTACACCCAGCTCAGGGTGGCCAGCTCGACGTCCTCGACGGTCTTCCACGGCCCGGAGCGGGCCGGCCCGTAGATCAGCTCAGCTTTGTAGTAGCCGTTGACCGTCTCGGCCAGGGCGTTGTCGAAGCTATCCCCGACCGATCCGATCGAGGGCAGCGCACCGATCTCAGCGAGCCGTTCGCCGTAGCGGATCGAGGTGAACTGCGAGCCGGCATCGCTGTGGCAGGTCAAGCCGGGCAACGTGGTTCCGCGTGACCACCGGGCCATCTCGAGTGCGTCGAGGACCATGGTGGTGCGCATGTTCGACGCCACCCGCCATCCCACGATCGTCCGGGAGAACGCATCGACGATGAAGCAGACGTAGGCCACCCCGGTCCAGGTCGGCACGTACGTCAGATCCGTCACCCACAATTGGTTGGGCGCCGCCGCGGTGAAGCGGCGGTTGACCAGGTCAGGATGCCGTGGCGCGGCCGGGTCGGCGTTGGTGGTCTTGACGGGTTTGCCGCGCCGCACCCCGTGGATGTCGAGGCTGCGCATCAGGCGCGCGACCTGGTCGCGGCCCACGTCGTGGCCGTCCCGACGTGCGGCTTTCCATAGCTTGCGGACCCCGTAGACGCGGTAGTTGTCCTCCCACAGCGTGCGCAGCGCCGGTGCCAGCTCGGCGTCGCGGACTGCCCGCGCCGACGGTGGCCGGGTCTTGGTGTCGTAGTAGGTGCTCGGGGCCATCGACACTCCTGCGCTGCGCAGGACGGTGCAGATGGGCTCGACCCCGAACTCAGCCCGGTTGGCGTCGATGAAGTCGACTATTTCTTGTGTTGGCGGTCGAGCTCCGCCCCGAAGAAACTCGCTGCTCGTTTCAGGATCTCGTTGGCGCGCTTAAGTTCCCGGTTCTCCTGCTCGAGTTCCTTGAGCCGCGCCGATTCAGCAGTCGTCACCCCGGGCGCCACGCCCTCGTCGATGTCGGCCTGGCGCACCCAGGACCGCACCGACTCCACCCCGTAGCCGAGCTGGTTGGCCACCCGCGCCACCGTGCCCTGCGTCGTGCCCAGCTCGGCGCGCAAGGCGCGCACCATCCGGACCGCGGCAGCCTTCTCCTCCGGGCTATAGCGACGCGTCGTGGGCTTGCCAGCTGACTGTTCCTTCGGCATACCTGCATCCTCGTTTCCAAGGTCAGGAGCCTCCAACTTTTCCAGGGCGGTTCACTACCACCTCTTAACGAAGGATGATTGAATCGATTCGCAGGGCGTCGGCTCCAGGCGAGTCGCGTGAAGCCCCTAGACCGGCCCCGACCGCCGGTGTGGGCGGCCTGACGAGAACAACCACGCCGCCGAGGACATGGCCGGCAACCAGGGCGATCCGCGAGATGGGCACCATGTACGCCCCGACAGTTCGCGATGAGTCGACGACGAGGAGAAGGCGAAGTCGGAAGAAGCGCGTTTAAGTGTTAGAGAGATAGTCGAAGTCAAGATCGACCGTGTTCCGGTAACGCTCGAAGTTGATCTCATCAGTGCGCAGCACTTCGACCTGTACGCCTTCGATATAGCCAGGCGGGGCATTGCCGAGACCTTCGCGGAACAGGGCCAAAAGCTCATCGCCGAACTCCTCCCAGAGGGATGTCGTCTGCGGACTATGCACTTCGCACTTGAGCAATGCCTCCGCGGCCCCATTAAGGCCCTGCTTCCGCATCTGTTTTGGACCTGCATCGACAGCGTCGAAGTCGATGTCTCCTAGCGACGGCAAGAACTTTGGGCTGACTAGAACGAGGAGAGTTAGAGACAGGCCAGCTGGGGCGTCCCAGTCTGGCTCGCACTCCAAGCGCATGGTTACTACCCGCTGTAATACCTCTCCGATAGCCCCGCTCTTCAGCGCCTTCTCTCGAATTCTCGTTGACAGGGGCCTGAGCACCTCAACGATGTCCCCGGGATACGCAAAACGCGAGTATCGGCGCGCGATACAACCGGCCAACGCGACTCGCCTCTGAGTGTCAAGCGGCGTTCGTTCCAAGTCTTCTGCTATCGAATCCCGATCAAGGGTCCCTACTATGGCTAGATCGATGTAGTATCCACCTTCCAGGTGCCCGTACCTAGACGTCTTGCCCGCCTTCGCATCAGCGAGAAGCTTTCCCTCCAACGGTACAACGGGCGCAACATGCAAAACCCCAGTGTCATTCTTGGCCAAATCGCAGCACTGCGTAAGCACAACGACCCCAAGGGGCGTGGCCTCTTGGCGCGCAACACCACCGCTCGCATTTAGCACCGATAGGCTTGAGACGCCAACAAGCCAATCGCCTTGGCGCAGTTCTTCGAACTCATCCGTAGAGCTCACCTAAGAGACCCTCTAATCTGCCGCTATTCCCAAGCGTCGAGCTAACCCCTGCTCGTCTTGGGGAAGCTCTGCCTTTCGCGCATGCATAACTAACTGATCAAAAAGATTGGGCTGGTTGTTATCTCGAGGGCTGAAAAGAGCGTATCGGCGGTCGGCGGCAGAGTTTGCGTCGAGGCCTCTTATGGTGGAGTAAACGTTGCTGAGACGCTCCAAGTTTGTGCCACTTACCCGTTGTCCACGGGCCCAAGCATGGACGGAGCGACGAGACACGCCCAACGTACGAGCCAACTGATCCCAAGTAAGACCTGACTCTTCGTACAGCCATCGCACCATTTCCTGCGGATTCGACGGATGAGTCTCCTTTAGGGGCAGAAAGCCACCAGCATGCGAATGAAGCGACTCAAGAGTGGGCGAGTGGTCCGCCTGACCGCCGTGGCGAAGCAAGACCGCCATGGCGGGAGGAGCTGTCCAACCTGCCAGGTATCGCAGTATGAACTCGGTGCCGCGGGAATCCAGCCCTGTAATCGCAGTGGCCGATGCGTATTCACCGCAGCGTCGCGAGAGGTGCCAAAGGTGGTACGCGTACCACTTAGACGCGGCAGCTAATGCCGCGAAATTCTCCGCTTCGTAGTCTGCCTTGCAGCGCCACTTAAGGCCGGCGCTCGGCTCCGTCCAAGTCGACTGAGGCTGAATGCTTGCCGGGTCCTCTTCCACGGGGACAAGAACGCTCGTCATTCGGCTGCACCAAACTCAGGAAGAGCTTCAGGGGTGAAGAACCACCTAAAGAAGCGATACGCCTTTTCGCTGAGGGTCTTCAGTTGCATGACCACCGTCTCTGTCGAGAACTCGAAGCGTGCTTCATGGTAAGCGTCAATGTCCAATAACCACGACTGATTCGGTAACGGTTCTAGTGGATTTGCGATGCTTTGGCCTGCGGGTAAGAGGCCCCACCTGGCCTGCAACTTCTGCCCTTCGGACCAGGCGTATTGGAGTTCAGTCAGCGTGCTCTGTATCGCGCCGTGGGTCAGCGAGAAAAGCTGTTGCTGACGGATTGGCTCCGCAACACCGGCGTTTTCGCAAAGCCTCTGAACGAGCTTAGTGTCGACAATCCTGTTGATGTACCGCAGACCGACTCGGGATACTGCTGGCGGCTGCGCGACCCGCGCAAGAGCCTCGAATATTCCCTCGGCCCGGGCGAGAAGATCGTCTCGGTCCTTATAAGCGGTCGTTGTCAGCGATAGAGAGTCCCTCGCGATGGACAGCGTCCATTGCTGCGATGCATCCGATAAAGCCAGGGCTGTGGAATTTGTGGACTTTTGCGCCGGCATGTGTCCTGGTTGGAACACGAACTCAACAACTTCCTGTCGCTCAGCAAAGGGGTAATCAGCGCTAAGCGCGTCTGCGAGATCCCCGGAGAGGATCGCGTGCTCGATGCGTGTCACGGGACCCGGAAAGCGGATCTGGAAGAGAACGACGGCCAAGGGGCTCCGGTCCAGGCGCACTTCGGCCACGCGGGACTCTTCGAAAGGGTCGTCAATTCTAGAGGAGGTCACACTTCACAATCTACTTCACACTCGTCGCCTCTTGTAGTGTGAAACGCTGAGAATGCAATCACCTGCTGTGAGCTGCGCGAACAGTGGTTCAAGTCGTTGCGTGCCGTCCGCCCAGCCCTGCTATCCACTGGTCGGTTGGGTGTCGCAACAGCAGCGCGCCCCGGCGCCGCTTCTCGACGGCCGGGGCGCTACTGGGGGAGAACTCGAGCCCAACGCTCCGGGAATCCACCGCAGCAACTGCAGTGTGCTCGGGGTGGACTGGGCGCCTTCCTTCTGCACGTCTTGCGCACCAATTTGAGGAGCGGCGCGGGGTGGCGCTCCTGCACTTGCTGGCGCTCGTAGACAGGCCGGATCACCGCCGCAAGAGCAATCAACTCTTGGGTGGTGTAGTCACTCGGCCCTGTCTCCGGGAGCATCCTGAAAGATCGCGTCCAGATGCTGGAGCGGACAAGTCCCAACACACGTCGTCCACGTCGTGTGGATTCACCGGGCCACCTCCATGATGCGGTCAAGGTGCTCGCGCAACGCGGTGACATCCTCCGGAGCCATCGTGTCGACGGCGTTCGACACCTCAAGGAGTTTCACCAGCAGTTGCTTGCGCTGCTCCTGGAGCAACCAGTCGTGGCGCACCTTCAGGCAGTTGACGCACTCGCCGTCGGTGGCCCACCAAATGCCCGTTTCAATATCGAGGTTCTCGTGCTCGGTGCGGTCGGGGTCGGTGAGCTGGGTGGGAGCTTTCACATCGGTTATGGTTTGGCCGTTCTCGCGCACTTCCTCGGGCACCGGGATTGGTTCGCCACCCATCGCGCGAAACCAAGTTTTGCCGGCCTTGCGCGCTCCCTCTCCTCCTATTTCCAGTGGCGAAGATGCACGAACGGGTTGCGCGGGTATTGCGCGAAGTGCCGCTCGCGGAGCGATTCTCTGCCGTCTTCGCTGACGTCGTAGGTGTAGGGCGACGGGCCGCCGAGCCCATAGGCCTGATACCTCTCGGCGAGGTCGGACAGGTGTTCTTCGGCCAGCAGCGTGCCGAGTGCGCACGCCGCAGTGGGAGCACTTGAGGGAGCCGGTGTCGAACCAGCCCCGAGGGTCGATGAACAGACTGTCGCCACTGTTCTCGTCGCGGGGCGGGTAGTAGTTCCGCCAGAACGTGCGCAGGTTTCCGCACTCGCAACACAGGGCCTGCCGGGGCGTGCTCGCCAAGGCCTTGATCGCTTGCAGTTCGGGGCTGGCCGCGACGATGCGGCGGGAATGCGGCAAGTCGAGTTCGCGCCCGTTGCCGCGGTGTGTGCGGCAGGGCTGGCCGGGTTCTGCGCCGCAGAACGGGCAGCGGTGAGAGAGTGCGGAAAGAGGTCCGGCGGTGGTCATCTGGGCTGGGCTCCCTTTGTATCGGAGCCAGACCGAGCCTCTTGTTGTGCGCATCTTGTGCGGACACGCATCTGTGCTGGTAGAAAGAGTGCCCCCGGCAGGATTCGAACCTGCGGCCTTCTGCTCCGGAGGCAGACGCTCTATCCCCTGAGCTACGGGGGCGCACGCGGTACTGATTGCGCCGTTGGGCGTGGCCTAGCGTAGCGCATCCGCACAACGGGAAACGGATTCGGGGCCAGAAGGGCCCAGACCATAGGATGGACCCCCGTGACCCCCGCCGATCTGGCCGAGCTGCTCAAGTCGACCGCTGCCGCGGTGCTGACCGAGCACGGCCTCGACACCGCTGTGCTGCCTGCGACCGTGACCGTCGAACGCCCGCGCAACCCCGAACACGGGGATTACGCCACCAACCTGGCGCTTCAGCTCGGCAAGAAGGCCGGCGCGAACCCGCGTGAGCTGGCCGGCTGGCTGGCCGCCGCGCTGGCCGACAAGGACGGCATCGCCGCCGCCGAGGTCGCCGGACCGGGGTTCGTGAACCTGCGGATCGAGGCCTCGGCGCAGAACGTTCTGGTCGGCGACGTCATCGCCGCCGCCGGACGCTACGGCACGTCGCAGGCGCTGGACGGAACCAAGGTCAACCTCGAGTTCGTCTCCGCCAACCCCACCGGCCCCATCCACATCGGTGGCACCCGGTGGGCCGCGGTCGGTGACGCGCTGGGCCGGTTGCTGAGCACCCAGGGCGCCGAGGTGGTACGCGAGTACTACTTCAACGACCACGGCGCGCAGATCGACCGGTTCACCAACTCGCTGATCGCCGCCGCCAAGGGTGAGCCGACCCCCGAGGACGGCTATGCCGGCACCTACATCGGCGATATCGCCGCCCAGGTGCTGGCCAAGGATCCGGACGCGCTGAGCCTGCCCGACGCCGAGATGCGTGAGACGTTCCGCGCCATCGGGGTCAACCTGATGTTCGACCACATCAAGGAATCACTGCACGAGTTCGGCACCGACTTCGACGTCTACACCCACGAAGACTCGATGCACACCTCCGGTCGGGTCGAGCAGGCGATCGCCAAGCTGCGCGACACCGGCAGCATCTACGAAAAAGACGGGGCAGTGTGGCTGCGCACCACCGACTTCGGCGACGACAAGGACCGCGTCGTCATCAAGAGCGACGGTCAGCCCGCCTACATCGCCGGTGACCTCGCCTACTTCCTGGACAAGCGCCAGCGCGGCTTCGACCTGTGCATCTACATGCTCGGCGCCGACCACCACGGCTACATCGCCCGGCTCAAGGCCGCCGCCGCGGCGCTCGGCGACGATCCCGACACCGTCGAGGTACTGATCGGGCAGATGGTCAACCTGGTCCGTGACGGCCAGCCGGTGCGGATGAGCAAGCGGGCCGGCACCGTCATCACCCTCGACGACCTGGTCGAGGCGATCGGTGTCGACGCCGCCCGGTACGCGCTGATCCGCAGTTCGGTGGACACCCCGATCGACATCGACCTGGAGTTGTGGTCCTCGGCCAGCAACGAGAACCCGGTGTACTACGTGCAGTACGCGCATGCCCGGCTGTCGGCGCTCGCGCGCAACGCCGCAGACCTCGGCGTCACGCCGGACACCGCGCATCTGGATCTGCTGACCCACGACAAGGAAGGCACGCTGATCCGCAACCTCGGGGAATTCCCGAGGGTGCTCGAGACGGCAGCGGGACTTCGTGAGCCGCACCGGGTTTCGCGCTACCTCGAGGATCTGGCCGGCGACTACCACCGGTTCTACGACTCGTGCCGGGTGCTGCCCCAGGGTGACGAAGAGCCCGGTGAGCTGCACTCCGCCCGGCTGGCGCTGTGCCAGGCCACCCGCCAGGTCATCGCCAACGGCCTGGCCATCCTCGGCGTCAGCGCTCCGGAGCGGATGTGATCGCCCACCCTGCCGGCCCCCGGCACGCCGAGGAGGTGCACCACGCCGGCGCCCCCGACCGCCCGCGCACCGCGGCCGAGGTGCTGACGCTGGCCCCGAACGTGTGGCCGCACAACACCGTTCGCGGCGACGACGGTGTCGTCTCGATCGCCGGGGTGGCGGTCACCGACATCGCCGCCGAGTTCGGCACACCGGTGTTCGTGATCGACGAGGCCGACTTCCGTAGCCGCTGCCAGGAGATCGCCCGCGCCTTCGGCGGCGGGGAACACGTGCACTACGCCGCGAAGTCGTTCCTGTGCACCGAGATCGCCCGCTGGGTCGCCGAGGAGGGGCTCTCTCTCGACGTGGCCAGCGGTGGCGAGCTGGCCGTGGCGCTGCACGCCGGCTTCCCGCCGGAGCGAATCGCCCTGCACGGCAACAACAAATCGGTCGCCGAGCTGACCGCGGCCGTCAAGAACGGTGTCGGTCACGTCGTCGTCGACTCCATGATCGAGATCGAGCGACTCGATGAGATCGCCGGTGAGGCCGGCGTCGTCCAGGACGTGTTGGTGCGGGTGACCGTCGGGGTCGAGGCGCACACCCACGAATTCATCTCCACCGCCCACGAGGACCAGAAGTTCGGGCTGTCCCTGGCCACCGGCGCGGCCATGGATGCCGTGCGCCGGGTGTTCGCGACCGATCACCTGCGCCTGGTCGGCCTGCACAGCCACATCGGCTCGCAGATCTTCGACGTGGCCGGGTTCGAACTGGCCGCCCACCGGGTCATCGGTCTGCTGCGCGACGTGGTCGCCGAATTCGGGATCGACAAGACCTCGCAGATGTCCATCGTCGACCTGGGCGGCGGCCTGGGCATCTCCTATCTGCCGCAGGACAATCCGCCGCCGATGGGCGAACTGGCGGACAAGCTGCTGGCCATCGTTCGCGACGAGTCGGCCGCCGTCGGCCTGCCGGCCCCGAACCTGGTCGTCGAGCCGGGCCGCGCCATCGCCGGGCCGGGCACCATCACGCTCTACGAGGTCGGCACCACCAAGGACGTCGCGGTCAGCTCCAGCGCGCACCGCCGCTACGTCAGCGTCGACGGCGGGATGAGCGACAACATCCGCACCTCCCTGTACGGCGCGGAATACGATGTGCGGCTGTTGTCACGGACCACCGAGGCCGCCCCGACGCTGTCGCGGGTGGTGGGCAAGCACTGCGAAAGCGGTGACATCGTGGTGCGCGACGCGTGGCTGCCCGACGACGTCGCGCCGGGTGACCTGCTCGGCGTCGCCGCCACGGGCGCATACTGCTACTCGATGTCGAGCCGATACAACCTGATCGGCCGGCCGGCCGTGGTGGCCGTGCGCGACGGGCAGGTCCGCCTGGTGCTGCGCCGGGAGACGGTCGACGATCTGTTGAGTTTGGAAGTGAGGTGACACCGTGAGCGCACCCGTCGGCACGAAGACCGACAAAGAAATTGGCGTGGCCGTCCTCGGTCTGGGGAACGTCGGCAGCGAGGTCGTACGCATCATCGACGACAGCGCCGCCGATCTGTGCGCGCGGGTCGGGGCGCCCCTGGTGGTGCGCGGCATCGGCGTGCGCCGCATCGCCGACGACCGCGGAGTTCCCACCGAGCTGCTGACCGACAACATCGAAGGTCTGGTCTCCCGCGAGGACGTCGACATCGTCGTCGAGGTGATGGGCCCGGTCGAGCCGGCCCGCAAGGCCATCCTGTCCGCGCTCGAACAGGGCAAGTCGGTGGTCACGGCCAACAAGGCGCTGATGGCGGTGGCGGCGGGGGAGATCGCCTCGGCCGCCGAGAGCGCCAACGTCGACCTGTACTTCGAGGCCGCCGTCGCCGGGGCAATCCCGGTCATCCGGCCGCTGACCCAGTCGCTGGCCGGCGACTCCGTGCTGCGGGTGGCGGGCATCGTCAACGGCACGACCAACTACATCCTCTCCGAGATGGGCAGCACGGGCGCCGACTACGCCGGCGCGCTGGCCGACGCCAGCGCTCTGGGCTATGCCGAGGCCGACCCCACGGCCGATGTCGAGGGTTATGACGCCGCCGCCAAGGCCGCGATCCTGGCCTCGATCGCGTTCCACACCCGCGTCACCGCCGACGACGTCTACCGCGAGGGCATGACGAAGGTCTCCGCGGCCGACTTCGCCTCCGCGCGGGCGCTGGGATGCACGATCAAGCTGCTGGCCATCTGTGAGCGGCTCACGGACAAGACCGGCCAGCAGAGCGTCTCGGCGCGCGTGTATCCCGCGCTGGTTCCGCTGGATCATCCGCTGGCCTCGGTCAACGGCGCGTTCAACGCGGTCGTCGTCGAAGCCGAGGCGGCCGGGCGGCTGATGTTCTACGGCCAGGGCGCCGGGGGATCGCCGACCGCCTCGGCGGTGTTGGGCGATCTGGTCATGGCGGCCCGCAACCGGGTCTCCGGCGGGCGCGGACCACGGGACTCCAACTACGCTAAGCTGCCGATCGCGCCCATCGGCGTGATACCCACGCGCTACTACGTGAACATGAACGTCGCCGACCGTCCGGGTGTGCTCGCGGCGGTCGCCGCCGAGTTCAGCCAGCACGAGGTCAGCATCGCCGAGGTGCGCCAGGAGGGCATGGTCGACGAAGGCGGACAGCGCTGCGGAGCGCGCATCGTCGTCGTCACCCACCAGGCGACGGACGCCGCGCTGTCGGAAACCGTTGCCGCACTGTCCGATCTGGAGGTCGTGCAGAGCATCAACAGCGTGCTGCGGATGGAAGGGACCACCGAGTGAGCACCACTGCGCCACAGGCTGTGCACCAGCCCTGGCCCGGCCTGATCGCCGCCTACCGGGACCGGTTGCCCGTCGAGGACGACTGGACGGCGATCACGCTGCGCGAGGGCGGCACCCCGCTGCTGCCCGCGCCGCGACTGTCGGACTACACCGGCTGCACCGTGCACCTCAAGGTCGAGGGACTCAACCCGACCGGCTCGTTCAAGGACCGCGGCATGACCATGGCGGTGACCGAGGCGGTCGCCCGCGGTCAGCAAGCCGTGCTGTGCGCCTCGACGGGCAACACCTCGGCCTCGGCGGCCGCCTATGCCGCGCGCGCCGGCATCACGTGCGCGGTGCTGGTGCCCCAGGGCAAGATCGCGATGGGCAAGCTCGCCCAGGCCGTCATGCACGGCGCGAAGATCATCCAGATCGACGGCAACTTCGACGACTGCCTGGAACTGGCCCGCAAGCTGACCTCGGACTTCCCGACGGTGTCACTTGTCAACTCGGTCAACCCGTTCCGCATCGAAGGTCAGAAGACCGCGGCGTTCGAGATCGTCGACGCGCTCGGTGACGCCCCGGATGTGCACGCACTTCCCGTGGGCAACGCCGGCAACATCACCGCGTACTGGAAGGGCTACACCGAGTACCACCGCGACGGTCTGGCCACCCGGCTGCCGCGCATGATCGGCACTCAGGCCGCCGGCGCGGCGCCGCTGGTGCTCGGTGAACCGGTCAGCGATCCCGAGACCATCGCCACCGCGATCCGCATCGGCTCACCGGCGTCGTGGAGTTCTGCGGTCGAGGCCCAGCAGCAGTCCGATGGGCGCTTTCTGGCCGCCACCGACGAGGAGATCCTGGCCGCCTACCATCTGGTCGCGCGCGCCGAAGGCGTGTTCGTCGAACCCGCGTCGGCGGCCAGCATCGCCGGACTGCTCAAGGCGATCGAGGACGGCCTGGTGGCCCGCGGGTCGACCGTGGTGTGCACGGTGACCGGCAACGGCCTCAAGGATCCCGACACCGCGCTCAAGGGCATGCCGGCCGTCATCCCCGTCCCCGTCGACCCGGTGGCCGTGGTCGCCAAACTGGGTCTGGTCTGAGGCGGTTGGAAGCCCTGTGAACCACAAACTGCCCCCCGGGTTGACCGCCACCGCCGTGGTGGCGGCGTCGAGCGCCAACCTCGGGCCCGGTTTCGACAGCATGGGCGTCGCGTTGAGCCTGTACGACGAGATCATCGTCGAGACAACCGAATCCGGGCTCGTCGTCGAGGTCGAGGGGCAGGGTGCCGGCCAGGTGCCGCTGGACGGTTCACATCTGGTGGTCCGCGCCATCGAACGCGGCCTGGTCGCGACGGGAACCGTCGCCGGCGGGCTACGGGTGCGGTGCCGCAACGACATCCCGCACTCCCGCGGGTTGGGATCGTCGGCCGCGGCCGTCGTCGGCGGGCTTGCTGCGGCCAACGGGCTTGCCGCGCAAGCTGATTACCCGATGATGACCGAAGACGAGATGGTGCAGATCTCCTCGGAGTTCGAGGGGCATCCCGACAATGCGGCGGCCGCGGTGCTCGGCGGTGCGGTGGTGTCCTGGACCGAGGTGTGCGGGTCGTCCCGGCGCTACGCGGCAGCGCCCATCAGTCTGCACCCGGACATCAACCTGTTCGCCGCCGTTCCTCAGGTGCGTTCCTCGACCGCCGAGACCCGGGCGGTGCTGCCCGACCAGGTCAGCCACACCGATGCGCGGTTCAACCTGAGCCGCTCGGCGCTGCTGGTGGTCGCGCTGACCCAACGCCCCGACCTGTTGATGGCCGCCACCGAGGATGTGCTGCATCAACCGCAGCGCGCCTCGGCGATGCCCGCCTCCGCGGAATACCTGACGGTGTTGCGGCGTTGTGGCGTGGCAGCAGTGCTGTCAGGTGCTGGACCTGCGGTTCTGGCGATGAGTACGGACGCCGAATTGCCGGCTGAAGCTCTCGAGTTCGGCCGGATCAACGGCTTCGCGGTCGACCGGATGTCGGTCGGTGACGGCGTCAGGTGGACCTCCGGCGTGACGGTTCACCGGTAACCCACCCACCACGGCGGGGAGTAACACACGCAACATGCGAAGCACGCAGTTCCGAGGTGCCTCACGTAAATGTGAGCGCGAAGGGTGAGCTGGTGCCTCACGCATAATGAGCGCGTGGGGGCTTGCGTTACTTCGCCGTGGCCAATCGGTTGATTGACGGTTGCAATGCTTCCAGGTCGAGGTGGCGGGCGGCGGCGAGGGCCTCGGTCTTGGCCTGGGCCAGATCCAGGAGTTGCATCTGGATGGTGTTGATCTGCCGGGTCAAATCGGCCGGGTTGATGCCCTCGATTCGGGCGGCAACGTTCGAGAGTTGGTGTGCATCAAGGATTCCCGATGTTTGCAGGCGCTGCCACGGGGTGGCTGGCTTGTCGTAGATGCGCTTGCGGCGACCGTCTTCGGTGGTGGTGTAGCCAACGGGTTTTTTGGTCGGGGTGAAGAAGTTCAGGCGCAGCGATACCAGCTTCCACAGTCGGTTGAGTAGCTCCAGCTCGTCGGGGGTGTCATAGCGCCAGTAGAACGCGTGTTTGCGCACCACATGGTTGTTCTTCGACTCCACATGGGCTTGGTCGTTCTTCTGGTACGGCCGCGAGCGAGTCTGGGCGATGTCGCGGGCCTGCAGCCAGCCCGCGACATCGTGATTGATGAACTCAGACCCGCAGTCTGAGTCGAAGATCACCAGGTCGAAGGGGAACCGCTGCTGCAACTCGGCGATGCCCGCCGTGATCGCCTTCGAGGCGTTGTTGCGGATCGAGCAGTTCTCGGTCCAGCCAATCGCGAGGTCGGTCATCGTGAGCGTGCGGGCGAACTCGCCGATCAGCGTCGGGCCGCAGTGCGCCACGGTGTCGGCCTCGATCACCCCGGGCGTCGGGCGCCTCATCGGCACAGGTGCGAATGGTGATCGAGTTCCGCAGCAGCGGTGAGGGTTTGGTCGTCGAGATACCCTTGATGCGCATTCGGTCTCGGGCCGGTTTCAAGTACCGGTCCACGGTCGCCGCGCTCATTGCCTTGAGCTCAGCCAATGCCGCCTCGGTGGCGAACGGCTTGTCAAGATCACCGGCCTCGGCCAGCAACGGCAGCCACAGGCCGCACATGACCGCCAGGTACTTGCCGCACGGCATGCCCATCAATGCCCACACGTGCTCCAGCAGCGCCCTGGCGTCATCGCTGAAGCCCGCGCCCGCAGCGCGCGCCCATCGACCTGCTCGGCCGGGTCCGCCAGCTTCGGGCCGGTCAGCATCCGCCGGGCCGTCGAACGACCCATCCCGGTCGTGGACACCACCCGGTCCAAAATCTTGCTCCGGTCCGCCTTGGATGCCTTGCGGTACTGACCTCGCAGTTTGTTCGTTACCTGCCGCCTCGCAGCCATATCGATCTTGCCTTCCACCACCGGGCAAGCCTTCTAGACCACGCGCTCAAAATAGGTGAGGCACCACAACCGGCCACGCGCTCAAAGTAGGTGAGGCACGTCGGTTTCTTGCTTCCGGCCTCGATGCGGGTTATTCTCGCTCTCGTCCAGCCATCGCAGCGTGTATTACCTGCGCCGACATTAGGACGACCACTCTTCTTCCAGGTCTTCAATTTGTGGACAGACGGTTCGCCGTATTCGGCGAATCCCGGACATTACCGTTGCGCTGGCAATGGTGTGACCGTGGCGTTGAGCCCCTCGGCTGAACGCACCGAACCCCCGCGTGACCAGGTCAGCGAGGGAAGAAAGGAAATCCGTGACTGATACGGACCTCTTCACGGCTGGTGGCAGCACCCAGAGCGGCGAGCTGTCGAACCCCGTGACCGCAGACGTCTCCGCCCCCGCCGATGCGGCCCCGTCGTCGCAATCCTCGGCGTCGAGCGCGGAAGCCGCTGCGCCTGCCCGCCGCGGCTCGCTGTCCGGCATGGTGTTGCCGGAACTGCGCGCCCTGGCCAAGGAGATCGGCGTCGAGGGCGCCTCCGGGATGCGCAAGAGCGAACTCGTCGCCGCCATCCGCGAGCGCCGCGGTGACGCCAACGGGACCGCTCAGAGCAAGAAGGCGCCCAGCGCCGAGCAGAGCGCTCCCGCCCCGGAAGCGGGCGGTGAGACGCCGGAGCAGACCGCAGAGACGCAGCGCGCGCCGCAGCGGCGTGAGCGTCGCTCGGCCTCCCGCGAGCAGGGCCAGGCCCAGCCGACCGGTGACAAGCCTGCCGACCGCTCCGAGGACGACAACCAGCGCGGCGACAAGCAGCAGGACAACAAACAGCAGGACGACGGGCAGCAGGCCAAGGGTGGCGACAAGCCGGCCCGCACCGAGAAGTCCGAGCCGTCGGACAAGTCCGACGCGCCCGACCGGGACCGCAACAGGCGCGACAACCAGGGCGCCAAGCCCGACCGGTCCGACCGGTCCGACCGGTCCGACAAGGGCGGCGGCGGCAACGACCAGCAGGGCAACGACCAGCAGGGCGGCGGCCAGAACCGCGGCAACAACAACAGCAACAACAACAGCAACAACAACAATGACGACGACGGCGACGGCCGCGGCGGCCGGCGTGGGCGTCGGTTCCGTGACCGTCGACGCCGCGAGCGCGGCGGCGACGGGGGCGGCGGCGGTGAACGCGACACCGAGTTGCGCGACGACGACGTCGTGCAGCCCGTCGCCGGGATCCTCGACGTGCTGGACAACTACGCGTTCGTGCGTACCTCCGGCTACCTCGCCGGCCCGAACGACGTCTACGTGTCGATGAACATGGTGCGCAAGAACGGCTTGCGCCGCGGCGACGCCATCACCGGCGCGGTCCGGGTTCCCAAAGAGGGTGAGCAGAACAACCAGCGGCAGAAGTTCAACCCGCTGGTGCGCATCGACAGCGTCAACGGCGGGTCGGTCGAGGACGCCAAGCAGCGTCCCGAGTTCAGCAAGCTCACCCCGCTGTACCCGAATCAGCGGCTGCGGCTGGAGACCAGCTCCGACCGGCTGACCACCCGTGTCATCGACCTGATCATGCCGATCGGCAAGGGTCAGCGCGCCCTGATCGTGTCGCCGCCGAAGGCCGGTAAGACGACGATCATGCAGGACATCGCCAACGCGATCACCCGCAACAACCCGGAATGCCACCTGATGGTGGTGCTGGTCGACGAACGACCCGAAGAGGTCACCGACATGCAGCGTTCGGTCAAGGGTGAGGTCATCGCCTCCACCTTCGACCGGCCGCCGTCCGACCACACCCAGGCCGCCGAGCTGGCGATCGAGCGCGCCAAGCGCCTGGTCGAGCAGGGCAAGGACGTCGTGGTTCTGCTGGACTCGATCACCCGGCTGGGCCGCGCCTACAACAACGCCTCCCCGGCGTCGGGCCGCATCCTGTCCGGTGGTGTCGATTCCACCGCGCTCTACCCGCCCAAGCGGTTCCTGGGCGCGGCACGCAACATCGAAGAGGGCGGTTCGCTGACGATCATCGCGACCGCGATGGTCGAGACCGGCTCCACCGGTGACACGGTCATCTTCGAGGAGTTCAAGGGCACCGGCAACGCCGAGCTCAAGCTCGACCGCAAGATCGCCGAGCGCCGGGTGTTCCCGGCCGTCGACGTCAACCCGTCGGGCACCCGCAAGGACGAGCTGCTGCTCTCGCCCGACGAGTTCGCCATCGTGCACAAGCTGCGCCGGGTGATGTCGGGTCTGGACCCGCACCAGGCCATCGACCTGCTGATGAGCCAGCTGCGCAAGACCAAGAACAACTATGAGTTCCTGGTCCAGGTGTCCAAGAACACCCCCGGCGGCGACACCGACTGAGCGCTCCCGGGGTCGTTGTCGGCGCTGCGTGCAGTCCCCGGGATCGACATCACCGGTAGGGGTCGGTGACCGCGCGCAGCGCGACCAGCGCGTCCCGCAGGCCGCGATACGCGGTGTCACCGAGGTGGCGCCGCCATTCCTGTTCGACTTCGGCGACCTCTGCCGCTGCGGCCGAGCACGCGGTGAGGCCCCGCTCGCTCAGTGTCACCAGTCGGGCGCGGGCGTCAGACGGGTCCGGCCGGCGCATGACGTAGCCCGCGCGTTCCAGCTGGTCGACCAGCGCGCCCGCGGTCTGTTTCGTCACCCTCGCCTGCTCGGCCAGGTCGGTCAGCCGCATGCCGGCGGGATCGAGGCGCTGCATCAGGCGCGACTGGGCGCTGGTGATGTCGTCGAGGCCCGCCTCGGCCAGCGCCGCCATCACCCGGCGCTCCACATCGCGATGGGCGACGAACATCAGCACCGGTGTGCTCGGCTGAGCCTCCATCCCTTGAATGTAGTACGAATACCTGACTATATTTAGTCAGTTTTTCGTACCAGTGGAGGCGCTATGGACACCGGCACCGTGTGGCGGCACATCGACATCCAGCGCGGGGAACTCGCCGATCTCCTCGAGGACCTCGACGCCGCCGACCCCGACTGCTGGCAGACCCCGTCGCTGTGCACCGGATGGACGGTGCGTCACGTCGCGGCCCATCTGACCCATGCCGCGCTGCCGATGCCGCGCATGCTCGTTGAAGCCGCGCGCAGCGGCTTCCGGTTCGACGCCCTGGTCAACCGGATGGCCGTCGCGGACCGCCGGCCGGCGTCCGAGATCGCCACCAACCTGCGCGGTGTCGTCGGCTCGCGTCGTCATCCACCGGGCACCACCGCGCAGGACCCGCTGACCGATGTGCTGGTGCATACCCAGGACATCTGCATTCCGCTGGGCATCGACCGGCCGATGCCGGCCGCGGCGGCTGTCGTCGCCGCGCACCGGGTGTGGCAGCGCGGCTTTCCGTTCCACGCGCGACGCCGGTTCGCCGGAGTGCGGCTGGTCGCTTCCGATGCCGACTTCGCCGTCGGGCAGGGGCGTGTGCTCGAGATGCCGATCCGCGAGCTGCTCCTGCTGCTCACCGGTCGCCCGGTCGAGGCGGCCGAACGGCTCAGCTGACCCCGGGGTCGCAGCGAAGCCCCGCGACGATGTAGCGCCGGGCATGGCGCAACAGCGATTCGTGATCGTCGATGTCACAGCGCTCGCCCGGCACGGTGGCCAGGCTCATCGTGATGCGGGCGATCCATTCGGCGGCTTCGGCGCAGTCGGTGTCAGGATGGATCTCGCCGCGGTCCACGGCGGCCTGCAGGTAGGGCGTCCAGAACGCCGCGATCTCGGGGATCAGCCCGCGCATGCCGAGTCCCACGCAGGCCGCGAACGCCTCGGGCTCCTCCTGGCGCAGCTTGAGCACCAGGGCGCCGGGCGTCTCCGACTCCTGGCGGGCGAGCACCACCCCGACGGCGATCTGCTGATCGAGACTGCTCACCGCGTCGAGCCTGGTCCGGGATTCGGTCCAGAACGCGTCGTTGAGCCGGACGATCGCGGCACCGAGCAGTTCGGATTTGTCGGGAAAGTGGCGGTACAGCCAGCCGCGGCTGACGCCGGCGACCTCGGCGACCTCGGAGACCGTCGTGGCGCGGATGCCCTTGGCGGTCAGGCATTGTTCGGCCGCATCGATCAGCCGGTCGCGGACGGATCTCGTCTCGGGCTTCGCCTCCGATGTGGCCGCGGTGTCGACGCTCACCGATTTATCTTCGCAGACGGCCGGGGTTCGGTGGGGCGATGCCGGGTGCGGGCGGGTCGACAGTTGACACATGCAAGAATTTGTTCACCTGCGGGAAGGGTGATGAAGTGGCGGAAACCGTTCAACAGCTGCTGCGAGAACTGCGCGACAACGACGAGATCGCCGACAGGGTCGCGGTGAAGTGCGGCGCACAGACCTGGACGTGGCGCGAGCACCTCGACGAGGCCGCCCGTCAGGCAGCCGCCCTGATCGGCATCGCCGATCCCGACCGCCCGTTGCACGTCGGCGTTCTCCTCGGCAACACCCCGGACATGCTCACCGCGATGGCCGCGGCCGGGCTCGGCGGGTACGTCGTCTGCGGCATCAACAACACCCGCCGCGGCGCCGCGCTGGCCCGCGACATCGTGCGCGCCGACTGCCAGATTCTGCTCACCGACCCTGAGCACGTCGGCCTGCTCGACGGGCTGGAGTTGCCCGGTGTGCGGGTGCTGCTCGTGGGCGGCCCCGACTGGGAGGACCTGACCGCTCCCGCGAAAGGCGAACTGAGACCGCATCGCGAGGTCGCGGCCACCGACACGTTCATGCTGATCTTCACCTCCGGGACCAGCGGCGACCCGAAAGCCGTCAAGGTCATGCATGCGATGGTGCTGCTCGCCGGCGCGGCGCTGGTTGCCCGCTTCGAACTGTCCGGCGAGGACGTCTGCTACCTGTCGATGCCGCTGTTCCATTCCAACGGAGTGCTGGCCGGCTGGTCGGTGGCCTTGAACGCCGCCGCGTCGATGGCTCCCGCCCAGTTCACCGCGTCGCGGTTCATCGACGACGTGCGCGCCTACGGCGTCACATACATGAACTACGTGGGCAAGCCGCTGGCCTACATCCTCGCCAGCCCCGAGCGGCCCGACGACCACGACAACCCGCTTCGCGTCGCGTTCGGCAACGAGGCCAGCGACCGTGACATCGCCGAATTCGGCAGACGCTTCGGCTGCACGGTCTGGGACGGCTTCGGCTCGACCGAGAACGCGGTCACCGTCACGCGCGAGGAGGGGTGCCCGCCCGGTTCCATCGGCAAGGGCTTCCCCGGGGTGGCGATCTACGACCCCGACACCGTGTCCGAATGTGCAGTCGCCCGGTTCGATGCGCACGGCCAACTGATCAACCCCGACGAGGCCATCGGAGAACTGGTCAACACCGAGGGTTCCGGCATGTTCGCCGGGTACTACAACGAT
Organism: Mycolicibacterium poriferae; assembly: GCF_010728325.1. The sequence goes on along the minus strand of NZ_AP022570.1, from coordinate 4,659,126 downwards.
CCCGGTGCCACCGGCGAGCGGATGCGCAACGGCATGTTCTGGTCCGGCGATCTCGCCTACCGCGACGCCGCCGGCTGGATCTACCTGGCCGGCCGCACCGCGGACTGGATGCGGGTGGACGGCGAGAACATGACTGCGGCGCCCATCGAGCGCATCCTGATCCGGCTACCCGCCATCAGCCAGGTCGCCGTCTATCCCGTTCCCGATGAGCTCGTCGGCGATCAGGTGATGGCGGCGATCGTCCTGCAGGACGACGCCACGTTGAGTCCCGAACAGTTCACGGACTTCCTCGCCGCGCAACCGGACCTGTCCCCGAAGGCGTGGCCGCGATACGTCTGGATCGCCGAACATCTACCCAGTACCGCGACGAACAAGGTGCTCAAACGAGAACTCGTGTCGATGGGCACCGACCCCGCCGGTCGGCTGCTGTGGCGGCGCGGAGGGCAGGCCTACGTCCAGTCCGATCGCCAGGAATAGCCTCCGCCGCGTGCGCGTTTAGGCTACTGGCGGCTGACCTGGCATAATCGCACCAGGCATCCGGCCCCAGGGCCGGAACGTCACGACCTCGGTCCCGGTTCACGCCGCACACTCCTTTCCGGTCCATTCGGCCGGGGGAGGGCGACCCGGGGCCCCCGATGGAAGAGGAAGCCATGCAATCGGGTATCCACCCTGACTACGTAGACACGACCGTGCTGTGCGGCTGTGGTGCCAGCTTCACCACCCGCAGCACCAAGAAGAGCGGGCAGATCACCGTTGAGGTGTGCTCGCAGTGCCACCCGTTCTACACCGGCAAGCAGAAGATCCTCGACAGCGGGGGCCGCGTTGCCCGCTTCGAGAAGCGCTACGGCAAGCGCGCCAAGGCTGCCGACAAGTAGCCCTCCGATCGGCGCCCGTCTGCTGCACTGCGCAGGCGGGCGCCGTTTCGTGGATTGGAGCTGATCGCAGAACCCGAGAACGGCCGAAGGAGGCGAGATGACCGATACCGCACCCGCGATCGAGGCCATCCTCGCCGAGCACGCTGATCTCGAGCGCCAACTGTCCGATCCCGAGCTACACGCCGATCCGGTCGCCGCTCGCAAGGCCGGCCGCCGGTTTTCGCAGCTGACCCCCATCGTCACCACCTACCGCAAGCTCGAGACCGCCCGCGGCGATCTCGACGCGGCCCGCGAACTCGCCGCCGACGACGACTCCTTCGCCGCCGAGGTCGACGAGTTGTCCGAGACCGTCGCAGCGCTCGACGCGCGCCTGGTCGATCTGCTGGCACCGCGCGATCCGCACGACGCCGACGACATCGTGCTCGAGGTCAAGTCCGGCGAGGGCGGCGAGGAATCGGCGCTGTTCGCCGCGGACCTGGCCCGGATGTACATCCGCTACGCCGAACGACACGGCTGGACCGTGACGGTTCTCGACGAGACGACCTCGGACCTGGGCGGCTACAAGGACGCCACGCTGTCGATCACCAGCAAGGGCGACTCCGCCGACGGGGTGTGGTCGCGGCTCAAGTTCGAGGGCGGCGTGCACCGGGTGCAACGCGTACCGGTCACCGAATCTCAGGGCCGCGTGCACACGTCGGCGGCTGGCGTGCTGGTCTATCCGGAGCCCGAGGAGGTCGAGCAGGTCCAGATCGACGAATCCGACCTGCGCATCGACGTCTATCGCAGCTCGGGTAAGGGCGGCCAGGGCGTGAACACCACCGACTCCGCGGTCCGGATCACGCATCTGCCCACCGGGATCGTCGTCACCTGCCAGAACGAACGCTCGCAGCTGCAGAACAAGGCCCGCGCCCTGCAGGTGCTCGCCGCGCGACTCCAGGCGATGGCCGAGGAGCAGGCGCAGGCCGACGCGTCGGCCGACCGGGCCAGCCAGATCCGCACCGTGGACCGCAGCGAGCGCATCCGGACCTACAACTTCCCGGAGAACCGGATCGCCGATCACCGCATCAACTACAAGTCGCACAACCTCGACCAGGTGCTCGACGGTGACCTGGACCCGCTGTTCGACGCGTTGGCCGCCGCCGACAAACAGGCTCGGTTGCAGAGCACGTGAGCGTGGCCGAGCGGCCGGTGACGATGCGCCGGCTGATCGACGCCGCGACGGAGACCTTGGCCGCCGCCGGCGTCGCCTCGCCACGGGTCGACGCCGAACTGCTGGCCGCCCACGCCGCCGGCACCGACCGCAGTCGGTTGGCGTTCACCGACCCCGGGCCGGGGTTCGCCGATCGCTATCACGAGCTGATCGCTTCCCGCGCCGCGCGGAGACCGCTGCAACACCTGACCGGAAACGCTCCGTTCGGCCCCGTCACCGTCTCGGTCGGCCCGGGCGTGTTCATCCCACGGCCGGAAACCGAATCGATGCTGGAATGGGCGCTGGCCCAGCCGCTGCCCGACCGGCCGGTGATCGTCGACCTGTGCACGGGGTCGGGGGCGCTGGCCATCGCCTTGGCGACCGAGCGGCCGTCAGCGCAGGTCATCGCAGTCGACGACGCCGAGGAGGCGCTGACGTACGCCCGGCGCAACGCGGCCGCGACATCGGTGCAGCTGCGGTGCGCCGACGTCACCCGGCCGGGTGTGCTGAGCGACCTCGACGGCACCGTCGACCTGCTGGTCGCCAACCCGCCCTACATTCCGCTCGGTGCAGCGCTGTCTCCCGAGGTGGCCGAACACGATCCGGCCCACGCCCTGTACGGCGGCCGCGACGGCATGGCCGTGATCGATCCGCTGGCCGGTCTGGCGGCCCGGCTGGTGCGTCCGGGCGGCCGGTGCGCCATCGAACACGACGACACCACGTCGGCACGCACCGCCGACGCGTTGCTGTCCACCCGGCGGTTCGTCGAGGTCAACGCCCGACACGACCTGTCCGGACGACCCCGATTCGTGACCGCGGTACGCGGCGGGTGAGAGGCTGGCTTTCGTGACCGATGTGTTCGACTGCACCGACCCGGGGGAGCGCGAAACCGGTATCGCCGCAGCGATCAGCGCCCTGAAGGGTGGCCGGTTGGTGGTGATGCCCACCGACACCGTCTACGGCATCGGCGCCGACGCGTTCGACGGCAGCGCCGTGGCCGCGCTGCTGGCGGCCAAGGGCAGGGGCCGGGACATGCCGGTGCCGGTGCTGGTCGGGTCGTGGCACACGATCCAGGGCCTGGTCTACACCGTGCCCAACAGCGCCAAAGAACTCATCCGCGCGTTCTGGCCGGGGGCACTGAGCCTGGTGGTCCGGCAGGCCCCGTCCCTGGCGTGGGACCTCGGCGACGCCAATGGCACGGTGATGCTGCGGATGCCACTGCACCCGGTGGCCATCGAACTGCTGCGCGCGGTCGGCCCGATGGCGGTCTCGAGCGCCAACATCTCCGGGCGGCCGGCGGCGGTCACCGCCGACCAGGCCCGCGACCAACTCGGCGACCTGGTCGACGTCTACCTCGACGGCGGACCCGCCGAGCAGCAGTCCGCCTCCACGATCGTCGACCTCACCGGCGCGCACCCGCGGGTGCTGCGACAGGGCCCGGTGACAGTCGAGGCGATCGCGTCGGTGCTGGGCGTCGACGCCGAGAGCCTGACAGACGACCCCGAGCAGCCGGCAGACCAGGCCTGACTCTGGTGGCACACGGTGCAGCGGTGATCGCGGCGGCCCAGCAGGCCGAGAGTCTTCTCGTGCTGGCCGAGCGCCCCAGCCCGCTCGCCTTCTCCGGGCACGAAACCCTGCTGGCACTGTCCGATCGCGGCGCCGGTGTCCCACTGCGCGAGTTGGCGCTGGTCGGCCTCACCGCGGCCGTCATCACCTATCTGGCCACCGGCTTCGTGCGCGTGCTGGCGACGAAGTGGGGCGCGGTGGCCTACCCGCGGGAACGCGACGTGCACCTGCAGCCGACCCCGCGGATGGGCGGGCTGGCGATGTACCTCGGCGTGGTGGCCGCGGTACTGCTGGCCTCGCAACTGCCAGCGCTCACTCGCGGGTTCGTCTACTCCTCGGGCATGCCCGCGGTCGTGGTCGCCGGAGGGCTGATCATGCTCGTCGGCCTGATCGACGACCGGTGGGGGCTGGACGCACTGACGAAGTTCGCGGGCCAGATCACCGCCGCCAGTGTGCTGGTCACCATGGGTGTGGCCTGGAGTGTGCTCTACATCCCGATCGGCGGGGTGGGCACCATCGTGCTCGACCAGGTCGCGTCGATCCTGCTCACCCTCGCGCTGACCGTGGCCATCGTCAACGCGATGAACTTCGTCGACGGGCTCGACGGCCTGGCCGCGGGGCTGGGGCTGATCACCGCATCGGCGATCTGCCTGTTCTCGGTCGGTCTGCTGCGCGACCACGGCGGAGACGTGCTGTTCTACCCGCCCGCGGTGATCTCGGTGGTGCTGGCCGGCGCCTGCCTCGGCTTCCTGCCCCACAACTTCCACAAAGCCCGGATCTTCATGGGGGACTCGGGCTCGATGCTGATCGGGCTGATGCTGGCCGCCGCGTCCACCACCGCCGCGGGGCCCATCTCGCAGACCGCGTACGGGGTGCGCGACGTCTTCGCACTGTTGTCGCCGTTCCTGCTCGTCGTGGCCGTGATGTTCGTCCCGGCGCTGGACATGCTGTTGGCCATCATCCGCCGCACCCGCGCCGGCCTGAGCCCGTTCAGCCCCGACAAGATGCATCTGCACCACCGATTGCTCGAGATCGGGCACTCCCACCGCCGCGTGGTGCTACTGATCTACCTGTGGGTGGGCATCGTTGCGCTGGGGGCCGCCAGCACCATTTTCTTCGATCCGCGGGACACCGCTGCGGTGATGGGTGCCGCCATCCTGGTCGCCGTCGTGGTGACGCTGATCCCGCTCCTGCGGCGCAGGAATGCTGCCGGCGAGGCCACTTCGCAAAGCGTATACGACAGGTAGTAGTAGGCCCTCTTTTGTGGCCTCGACCATATGTTAGGGTGCTCTCAGAACCCGAAGAACCTCGCGGGTTGCCGGCCCTCCGGCCCGTTCGGCGCCACCGTTTCAGCGGCGGACGGAATGGACCAACGACCGACAGTTTGACCGATCACAGGAGCTACCCCTTGGGTGATTCCGGCGCGTCTGCCGCCCTCCGATACGCTACGGGCGCCACGCACAGGAACCATCCAGGACGGCTTCGGTGAATGATGCTTGACCGCGGGATTGAGGTGAGTCAGTGACGACGCCAGCGCAGGACGCGCCGTTGGTGTTGCCATCCATAGCTTTCAGGCCGTTGCGACTCTTCGTGATCTGCGTGGTGTTGGCCGGACTGGGCACCCTGGGCGCGGCTCTTCTCGGGCACGTCATGGTGGGGGTCTTCTTCGGCATCGGACTGGGGCTCGGCCTGATCAACGCGGTGCTGGTGCGCCGCTCGGTCACCAAGATCACCGCCAAGGAACATCCACTCAAGAGTGCCATGGCGCTGAACTCGGCCGCCCGACTCATGGTGCTGTCGGTGATCGGCCTGGCCATCGCGTTCGTCTTCCGGCCGCAAGGGCTCGGGGTGGTTTTCGGGATGGCGCTGTTCCAGATGCTTTTGGTGTTCTCCACCACCCTGCCCGTCGCCCGCAAACTGCGGTCCGGGGCAGCAACCCAAGGCCGTGACGGTGCTGAAGGAGATGCGAGCTAGCAATGACGGACATCAATGTCGTTGACCCGGCACAGCCGGTGACGATCCTGGCCGCCGAGTCCGGGATCCACGTCGGCGTGCACACCGAGGCCAACTGGTTCGGTCTGACCGTCAACACCGACACGCTGCTCTCGACGTCGATCGCCGCGGTCATCGTCCTGGCTCTGGCCTTCTACCTCCGCTCCAAGGTGACCGCCTCCGGCGTGCCCAGCGGTGTGCAGTTGTTCTGGGAAGCCATCACCGTGCAGACCCGCAACCAGATCGAGAGCGCGATCGGGATGAAGATCGCGCCGTTCGTGCTGCCGCTGGCGGTGACGCTGTTCGTGTTCATCCTGGTGGCGAACTGGCTGTCGGTGTTCCCGTGGCAGTACCGCGACGAGACCGGAATCCACGAGTTCCTCAAACCGGCAGCCGCCGACATCAACTTCGTGCTGGCGCTGGGCCTGTTCGTGTTCATCTGCTACCACGCTGCGGGCTTCTGGCGCCGCGGCGCGGTCGGCCACCCGATCAAGCTGGTCAAGGGGCACGTCGCTTTCCTCGCGCCGATCAACATCGTCGAGGAGCTCGCCAAGCCGATCTCGTTGTCCCTCCGACTTTTCGGCAACGTCTTCGCCGGCGGCATCATGGTGACGATCATCGCGCTGTTCCCGGCCTACATCATGTGGGCACCCAACGCGTTGTGGAAGTCGTTCGAGCTGTTCATCGGTGCCATCCAGGCCTTCATCTTCGCGCTGCTGACGATCCTGTACTTCGGGCAGTCGATGGAGCTCGAAGACGAACACCACTGACGCTTCACCAGACAGCTTCACCAGACATTGTGACCAATCAGCTCCAACCAACCTGATCGACTCAACCCAGACCTGGTAGGGACGCCCTGCCAGTTAGCAAGGAGGAAAGAAATGGATCCCACGATCGCTGCCGGCGCACTCATCGGCGGTGGACTTCTGCTGGGCGGCGGCGCCATCGGCGCAGCCATCGGCGACGGTGTCGTCGGTAGCGCGCTGGTCGAAGGCGTAGCCCGCCAGCCTGAGGCCCAGGGCCGGCTGTTCGTGCCGTTCTTCATCACCGTCGGTCTGGTGGAGGCCATGTACTTCATCAACCTGGCGTTCATGGCGCTGTTCGTGTTCGCCACCCCGGTCGCGTAGTCGGACTGGAGAGTCATGGGTGACCTGAGCATCACTGTCCTCGCCGCGGAGGAAGGCGGGCAGAACAACTTCCTGCTGCCCAACGGCACATTCATCTTCGTGCTGCTGATCTTCCTGATCGTGCTGGGTGTCATCGCCAAGTTCGTGGTGCCTCCGATCAGCGCGGTGTTGCACGAGCGTGAGGCGATGGTCGCCAAGACGGAGCAGGACAACCGCAAGTCGGCCGAACTGCTCGCCGCCGCGCACGGCGACTCGGCGAAGGTGATGGGCGAGGCGCGTCGAGAAGCCTCGTCCATCCGCGACGAGGCGCGCGGCGAAGGCCGGCAGATACTCGAAGACATGCGAGCGCGTGCCAACGAGGAGGCCACCGCCGCGGTGCAGAAAACCAACGAGGAACTGTCCCGGCAGGGTCGGCAGACCGCCGACGAGCTGCGGTCGTCGATCGAGACGCTGTCCGAGACGCTGGCCAGCCGGGTGCTCGGGGTCGACGTCACACGCTCCGGCCCTGCCGAGACGACGAGCCAGGGACGGTAGGCATGTCGACATTCATCGGTCAGTTCATCGGGTTCGTGGTGATCGTGTTCCTGGTGGTGCGCTACGTGGTGCCGCCGGTGCGGAACATGATGCGCACGCAGCAGGACAACGTCCGCCAGCAGTTGGAGGACAGTTCCGCTGCGGCGGAGAAGGTGGCGCGCGCCGACGAGAAGCACGCCGAAGCGGTCGCCGAAGCCGAGGCCGAGGCGAAGCGGGTGGTCGAGGAGGCTCGCGCAGACGCCGAGAAGATCTCCGCTCAGCTGCGGGAGCAGGCCGACGCCGACGTCGAGCGCATCAAGGTCCAAGGTGCCGCGCAAAAGGAACTGCTGCGACAGCAGCTGATCCGCGAGCTCCGCCAGGAACTGGGCACCGAATCGGTGAACCGGGCGCGGGATCTCGTGCAGCAGCACGTCTCCGACGACTCGAATCGTGCTGCGACGGTGGACCGGTTCCTCGACGAACTCGACGCGATGGCGCCCTCGGAGGCCAACGTCGCCGACAGCGCCGGAGCCAAGATGCGGGCCACCAGCCGCGAGGCGATGCAGGTCGTGGTCTCGCGGTTCGACGAGCAGACCACCGACGTGCCCGCCGACGGCCTCACGTCGCTGGCCGACGATCTGGTTTCGGTGGCCAAGCTGCTGGTGTCCCAGCCGGTGCTAAGCAAGCATCTGGGCGAGCCGACGGACAGCGGCGAAGCCAAGAGCGGACTGGCCGAGGCGCTGTTGTCGGGGAAGGTGTCCGACACCGCGCTCGAGTTGGTCAAAACCGCGGTGGCCCAGCGCTGGTCCACCGAGGACGACCTGGCCTACGCGATCCGCTACCTCGCCCGCCTCGCGCTGCTGGTGCGCGCCGAGCGCAACGACGAGGCTGGTGAGGTCGAAGAGCAGCTCTTCCGCTTCAGCCGGATTCTCGACGGTGAGTCCCAGCTGAGCGCCCTGTTGAGCGACTACACCACGCCCGCTGAAGGCCGAATCGGGTTGCTGGACAAGCTTCTCGGGAGCAAGGCCAACGGCACAACGAAGGCGTTGCTGGCCCAGACCGTGGAGCTACTGCACGGCGAGCGGGCCGACGATGCGGTGCGAGAGCTTGCCGAGCTGGCGGTCTCCCGTCGCGGTGAGGTGGTCGCACACATCACCGCCGCCGCCGAGCTCAGTGACGCCCAGCGCACCCGCCTCACCGAGGTGCTCACCCGCATCTACAGCCATCCGGTGTCGGTGCAGCTGCACGTCGACCCCTCGCTCCTCGGCGGTCTCACCGTGACCGTCGGCGACGAGGTCATCGACGGGTCGCTGTCCTCGCGGCTGGCGTCGGCCGAGACCCGGCTGCCCGACTGACCGAACTCACAGACCCTCTAGAACACCAAAAGGCAGGAAGCGAAAAGCCATGGCAGAGTTGACTATCTCGGCTGCTGACATCCAAGGCGCGATCGAGGACTACGTCTCCTCCTTCTCCGCGGATTCCGATCGCGAAGAGGTCGGCACCGTCATCGACGCCGGTGACGGCATCGCCCACGTCGAGGGTCTGCCCTCGGTGATGACCCAGGAGCTGCTCGAGTTCCCCGGCGGCGTCCTCGGCGTCGCATTGAACCTCGACGAGCACAGCGTCGGCGCCGTGATCCTCGGTGAGTTCGGCAAGATCGAGGAGGGCCAGCAGGTCAAGCGCACCGGCGAGGTGCTGTCGGTACCTGTCGGCGACGCATTCCTCGGGCGCGTCATCAACCCCCTCGGCGAGCCGATCGACGGGCAGGGTGACATCGAGTCCAGCGAGCGCCGCGCGCTCGAGCTGCAGGCCCCCTCGGTGGTGCAGCGACAGAGCGTCAGCGAGCCGCTGCAGACCGGTATCAAGGCCATCGACTCGATGACCCCGATCGGTCGTGGCCAGCGGCAGCTGATTATCGGTGACCGCAAGACCGGCAAGACCGCCGTCTGCGTCGACACCATCCTCAACCAGCGCAAGAACTGGGAGACCGGCGATCCCAAGCAGCAGGTGCGCTGCGTCTACGTCGCGATCGGCCAGAAGGGCACCACGATCGCCTCGGTGAAGCGGGCCCTCGAAGAGGGCGGCGCGATGGAGTACACGACCATCGTCGCCGCACCCGCGTCGGACTCCGCCGGCTTCAAATGGCTTGCCCCCTACACCGGCTCGACCATCGGTCAGCACTGGATGTACGACGGCAAGCACGTGCTGATCGTGTTCGACGACCTGACCAAGCAGGCCGACGCCTACCGCGCGATCTCGCTGCTGCTGCGCCGCCCGCCGGGCCGCGAAGCGTTCCCCGGCGACGTGTTCTACCTCCACTCCCGGCTGCTCGAGCGCTGCGCCAAGCTGTCCGACGAACTGGGCGGTGGCTCGCTGACCGGCCTGCCGATCATCGAGACCAAGGCCAACGACATCTCGGCCTTCATCCCGACCAACGTCATCTCGATCACCGACGGCCAGTGCTTCCTGGAGAGCGACCTGTTCAACCAGGGCGTGCGGCCGGCCATCAACGTCGGTGTGTCGGTGTCGCGCGTCGGCGGCGCCGCGCAGATCAAGGCGATGAAGGAGGTGGCCGGCTCGCTGCGTCTGGAGCTGTCACAGTTCCGTGAGCTGGAGTCGTTCGCCGCCTTCGCCTCCGACCTTGACGCCGCATCAAAGGCCCAGCTGGACCGCGGTGCGCGGCTGGTGGAGCTGCTCAAGCAGCCCCAGTACACGCCGTACGCCGTCGAGGATCAGGTCGTGTCGATCTTCCTGGGTACCGGTGGGCACCTCGACTCCGTTCCGGTGGAAGACGTCGCACGCTTTGAAACCGAGCTGCTCGAGCACGTCAAGGCCTCCCACGAAGGCATCATCGACGAGATCCGGGAGACCAAGAAGCTCTCCGAGGAAGCTCAGGAGAAGCTGTCCGACGTGATCAACGAGTTCAAGAAGGGCTTCTCCGCCTCGGACGGAAGCTCGGTGGTCAACGAGGCCGAGACCGAGGCCATGGACGAAGAAGATGTCCAGAAGGAGTCGGTCAAGGTCCGTAAGCAGGCCGGGAAGTAGGACCGAGCGCTGAAGGGTCTGGAGAGCTAGATGGCTGCAACACTGCGTGAGCTCCGCGGGCGTATCCGTTCCGCCGGGTCGATCAAGAAGATCACCAAGGCACAGGAACTGATCGCCACCTCGCGGATCGGCAAGGCGCAAGCCCGAGTCGAGGCGGCTCGGCCGTACAGCACCGAGATCACCAACATGCTCACCGAGCTGGCCAGCGCGAGCGCGCTGGATCATCCGCTGTTGGTTCCGCGGGAGGGCGCCAAGCGGGCCGGCGTCCTCGTGGTGTCCTCGGACCGCGGGCTCTGCGGTGCCTACAACGCCAACGTGCTGCGCCAGGCTGAAGAGCTCTTCTCGCTGCTGCGGGAAGAAGGCAAGAACCCGGTCCTGTACGTGGTGGGCCGGAAGGCGTTGGGTTACTTCAACTTCCGTCAGCGCACCGTGACCGATTCCTGGACCGGGTTTTCCGAGCGGCCCGACTACGAGCATGCCCGCGACATCGCCGACACGCTCGTGACCGCGTTCATGTCCGGGGCCGACGACGACGGTGACGAGCCGGGCGACGACGGCATCCTCGGTGTGGACGAGCTGCACATCGTGTTCACCGAGTTCAAGTCGATGTTGTCGCAGAGCGCAGTGGCCCGTCGGATCGCGCCGATGGTGGTCGAGTACATCGAGGACGAGCAGCCCGAAGAAGGGCCCCGCACGCTGTTCTCGTTCGAGCCCGATGCGGAGACGCTGTTCGACGCGCTGCTGCCGCGATATGTGGCCACCCGGGTCTACGCCGCCCTGCTGGAGGCGGCGGCCTCGGAGTCGGCGTCGCGACGCCGCGCGATGAAGTCGGCGACCGACAACGCCGACGATCTGATCAAGGCCCTGACGCTGGCCGCCAACCGCGAACGTCAGGCTCAGATCACCCAGGAAATCAGCGAGATCGTCGGCGGCGCCAACGCGCTGGCCGACGCCAAATGACCTTCAGTAGTTCGGCCCGTAAGGAAGCGAAGAGAAAATGACTGCAACCGCAGAAGCCAAGGAGACCACGGGTCGCGTGGTTCGCATCACCGGCCCGGTCGTCGACGTCGAGTTCCCGCGCGGCTCCGTGCCGGAGCTGTTCAACGCGCTGCACGCCGACATCTCCTACAAGGAGTTGTCCAAGACCCTGACCCTGGAGGTCGCCCAGCACCTCGGCGACAACCTGGTGCGCACCATCTCGATGCAGCCCACCGACGGACTGGTCCGTGGGGTCGAGGTGACCGACACGGGGGCCTCGATCTCGGTGCCCGTCGGTGATGGCGTCAAGGGCCACGTGTTCAACGCTCTCGGTGACTGCCTCGACGAGCCGGGCTACGGCAAGGACTTCGATCACTGGTCGATCCACCGCAAGCCGCCCCCCTTCTCCGAGCTGGAACCCCGCACGGAGATGTTGGAGACCGGTCTGAAGGTCGTCGACCTTCTGACCCCGTACGTGCGCGGTGGCAAGATCGCGCTGTTCGGCGGTGCCGGCGTGGGCAAGACGGTGCTCATCCAGGAGATGATCAACCGCATCGCCCGCAACTTCGGTGGTACCTCGGTGTTCGCCGGGGTGGGGGAGCGCACCCGCGAGGGCAACGACCTCTGGGTCGAGCTCGAAGACGCCAACGTGCTCAAGGACACCGCGCTGGTGTTCGGTCAGATGGACGAACCGCCGGGCACACGTATGCGCGTGGCCCTGTCGGCGCTGACGATGGCCGAATTCTTCCGCGACGAGCAGGGCCAGGACGTGCTGCTGTTCATCGACAACATCTTCCGGTTCACCCAGGCGGGTTCCGAGGTGTCGACGCTGCTCGGCCGTATGCCGTCCGCCGTGGGTTACCAGCCCACGCTGGCCGACGAGATGGGCGAGCTGCAGGAGCGCATCACCTCCACCCGCGGTAAGTCGATCACCTCGATGCAGGCCGTGTACGTGCCCGCCGACGACTACACCGACCCGGCGCCGGCGACGACGTTCGCGCACCTCGACGCCACCACCGAGCTCTCCCGCACAGTGTTCTCGAAGGGCATCTTCCCGGCCGTGGACCCGCTGGCGTCGTCCTCGACCATCCTGGACCCGGCGGTGGTCGGCGACGAGCACTACCGCGTCGCGCAGGAAGTCATCCGAATCCTGCAGCGCTACAAGGATCTGCAGGACATCATCGCGATCCTCGGTATCGACGAGCTGGCCGAGGAGGACAAGCAGCTGGTCCAGCGTGCCCGCCGCATCGAGCGCTTCCTGAGCCAGAACATGATGGCGGCCGAGCAGTTCACCGGCCAGCCGGGCTCGACGGTGCCTCTCAAGGAGACCATCGAGGCGTTCGACAAGCTGGCCAAGGGCGACTTCGACCACCTGCCCGAGCAGGCGTTCTTCCTCATCGGCGGCCTCGACGACCTGGCCAAGAAGGCCGAGAGCCTCGGCGCCAAGTTGTGATGAGCGCTCGCGCGAAGAACGGACAAGTGTGATGAGTTCGGCGAGCATCGAGCTCCGAAAGGTGGTGTGACGTGGCGGTTCTCAATCTCGAGATCGTTGCCGTGGAACGCGAGCTGTGGACCGGCGAGGCGACGTTCCTGTTCACCCGCACCACCGCCGGTGAGATCGGCATCCTGCCGAATCACATTCCGCTCGTCGCGCAGCTCGTCGACGACGCGATGGTGCGGGTCGAGCGGGAGGGCGAGGACGACCTGAGGATCGCCGTCGATGGCGGGTTCCTGTCCGTCACCGAAGAAGCGGTCCGGATCCTGGTCGAGAACGCGCAGTTCGAATCCGAGATCAACGCCGACGAGGCCAAACAGGATTCGGAGTCCGACGATCCCAGGACGGCCGCCTGGGGGCGCGCACGTCTGCGCGCCCTGGGGCAGATCGACTAGGAAGCGGCCGGGTGAGCGCGTCCATGCTGTTCATGGTCGCGCTGGTCTGTGTGCTCGCGCTGCTCGTCGCGGCGTTGTTCTACCGCCTCTGGAAGCTGCGGCAGGTGGGTGGGACAGCGGCGATCCTCCGGGACGTACCGGCCATCGGTGGACACGGTTGGCGGCACGGCGTCATGCGCTACCGGGGAGGCGAGGCCGGTTTCTATCGACTGTCCAGCATCCGTTGGTGGCCGGATCGGACGCTGACCCGGCGAGGATTGGAAGTCGTCTCTCGCCGCTCGCCGCGCGGCGACGAATTCGACATCATGACCAACGAGATCATCATCCTGGAGTTGCGCGACACCGGGCCCGAACGCGGGCGGGGTTATGAGATCGCGCTGGATCGCGGGGCATTGACCGCGTTCACCTCGTGGTTGGAGTCCCGACCGTCCCCGCGGACCCGGCGGCGGAGCTTCTGACCCTGCCGGTCAGCGCTCGGCGTCGTCGACTTTTCGCTGTCCGCCGGGCTGCCAGAGCACATCTCCGTCCGGGTTGGCCGCACGGGACAAGATGAACAGCAGATCCGAGAGCCTGTTCAGATACTTCGCGGGCAACACGCTGACCGATTCGCCGTGCGCGTCGACCGCCTGCCACGCTGACCGCTCGGCACGACGCGCCACGGTCCGGGCGACCTGCAGCAGCGCGGACAACGGTGTGCCGCCGGGCAGGATGAACGAGTTCAGTGCGGGCAGACCTTCGTTGAACTCGTCGCACCACGACTCCAAGCGGTCGATGTAGCGCTGTTCGATGCGCAGCGGCGGATACTCGGGTTCCGCCACGACCGGTGTCGACAGATCCGCGCCGGCGTCGAACAGGTCGTTCTGGATCTGCAGAAGCACCTCGCGCACGCGCCCCTCAGGGGAGCCGAGCGCTACCGCCACCCCGATTGCCGCGTTGACCTCATCACAGTCCGCATACGCCGAGAGGCGCAGATCGTTTTTCGAGACCCGGCTGAAATCGCTGAGGCCGGTGGTCCCATCGTCGCCGGTACGGGTGTAGATCCGGGTGAGGTGCACAGCCATACTGAAACGCTACGGCACGCCCTGCCGACCGGCGTGACGGCCTGCGGCTCGGCAGCCTGACACGGCCCGGCGGGCTGTTTACACTAACCGGCGTGAGCGAGCATTTCGTGGTGGCCGGTGGCAGCCGGTTATCAGGCGAAGTCGCCGTCGGGGGCGCCAAGAACAGCGTCCTGAAGCTGATGGCGGCTGCGCTGCTCGCCGACGGCACCAGCACCATCACGAATTGCCCCGACATCCTCGACGTTCCCCTGATGGCCGAAGTTCTGCGGGGGTTGGGGGCCAACGTCGAACTCGACGGCGACGTCGTGCGTATCACCTCCCCCGACGAACCGAAATACGATGCCGACTTCGCCGCGGTGCGTCAGTTCCGGGCGTCGGTGTGTGTGCTCGGCCCCCTGGTGGGCCGATGTAAGCGGGCCAAGGTCGCCTTGCCCGGCGGCGACGCGATCGGCTCCCGACCCTTGGACATGCACCAGTCGGGTCTGCGACAGCTCGGGGCGCGGTGCAACATCGAACACGGCTGTGTCGTCGCCGAGGCCGATCACCTGCACGGCGCGGAGATCCAGTTGGAGTTCCCCTCGGTGGGTGCGACCGAGAACATCCTGATGGCCGCGGTGCTGGCCGACGGGGTGACGACGATTCACAACGCGGCACGAGAACCCGACGTGGTCGATCTGTGCACGATGCTCAATCAGATGGGGGCGCAGATCTCGGGCGCCGGTTCGTCGACGTTGACGATCACCGGTGTCGACCGGCTCTATCCGACAGAACACCGGGTGATCGGTGACCGGATCGTGGCGGCGACGTGGGGCATCGCAGCCGCGATGACCCGGGGCGACATCTCCGTATCCGGCGTCGATCCGGCGCACCTTCAGCTGGTGCTGCACAAACTGCACGACGCTGGTGCCACCGTCACCCAGAACGACAACGGATTCCGGGTGGTTCAGTACGACCGTCCGAAAGCGGTCAACGTCGCGACGCTCCCGTTCCCCGGTTTCCCGACCGACCTGCAACCGATGGCGATCGGCCTGGCTGCGATCGCCGACGGCACGTCGATGATCACGGAGAACGTATTCGAGGCACGGTTCCGGTTCGTCGAGGAGATGATCCGGCTCGGCGCCGATGCGCGCACCGACGGTCATCACGCAGTGGTGCGGGGGATACCGCAGCTGTCGAGTGCTCCGGTGTGGTCGTCGGACATCCGGGCCGGTGCCGGGCTGGTGCTGGCGGGATTGGTCGCTGACGGCGACACGGAGGTCCACGACGTCTTCCACATCGATCGCGGCTACCCCCGGTTCGTCGAGAACCTGGTCGGTCTCGGGGCCGAGATCGAACGCGTCGCATAACGCTGCGCGGCACCGAAACAGTCTGTACGCTGGCTGTTTGGGCGTTTGCGCGACAGCGCGTAGTATTTCCGCCAGAAGCCAACCGGCCGGGTCCGAACGGAAACGAGCGGACAACACAGGACGGGGCTTGACCTTCCTAGCCAGAGTGATCTAAGCTGGCAGGGTTGCCCGAAACAGGGACATGTTGTTTGAGAACTCAATAGTGTGTTTGGTGGTTTTTGTTTGTTGTTTTTGTTCACCTCTTTTTCCCGTTTAGGGGTGGATGTTTTTTTGATGCCAGATTTTTCTGGTTGCTTGGTCAGATTTTTCTGATTCGGATTCTGCCCGGTTTGTCCGGGGGTTTTTGTTTGGAGAGTTTGATCCTGGCTCAGGACGAACGCTGGCGGCGTGCTTAACACATGCAAGTCGAACGGAAAGGCCCCTTCGGGGGTACTCGAGTGGCGAACGGGTGAGTAACACGTGGGTGATCTGCCCTGCACTTTGGGATAAGCCTGGGAAACTGGGTCTAATACCGAATAGGACTCCGGACTGCATGGTCTGGGGTGGAAAGCTTTTGCGGTGTGGGATGGGCCCGCGGCCTATCAGCTTGTTGGTGGGGTGATGGCCTACCAAGGCGACGACGGGTAGCCGGCCTGAGAGGGTGTCCGGCCACACTGGGACTGAGATACGGCCCAGACTCCTACGGGAGGCAGCAGTGGGGAATATTGCACAATGGGCGCAAGCCTGATGCAGCGACGCCGCGTGAGGGATGACGGCCTTCGGGTTGTAAACCTCTTTCGCCAGGGACGAAGCGCAAGTGACGGTACCTGGAGAAGAAGCACCGGCCAACTACGTGCCAGCAGCCGCGGTAATACGTAGGGTGCGAGCGTTGTCCGGAATTACTGGGCGTAAAGAGCTCGTAGGTGGTTTGTCGCGTTGTTCGTGAAAACTCACAGCTTAACTGTGGGCGTGCGGGCGATACGGGCAGACTGGAGTACTGCAGGGGAGACTGGAATTCCTGGTGTAGCGGTGGAATGCGCAGATATCAGGAGGAACACCGGTGGCGAAGGCGGGTCTCTGGGCAGTAACTGACGCTGAGGAGCGAAAGCGTGGGGAGCGAACAGGATTAGATACCCTGGTAGTCCACGCCGTAAACGGTGGGTACTAGGTGTGGGTTTCCTTCCTTGGGATCCGTGCCGTAGCTAACGCATTAAGTACCCCGCCTGGGGAGTACGGCCGCAAGGCTAAAACTCAAAGGAATTGACGGGGGCCCGCACAAGCGGCGGAGCATGTGGATTAATTCGATGCAACGCGAAGAACCTTACCTGGGTTTGACATGCACAGGACGACTGCAGAGATGTGGTTTCCCTTGTGGCCTGTGTGCAGGTGGTGCATGGCTGTCGTCAGCTCGTGTCGTGAGATGTTGGGTTAAGTCCCGCAACGAGCGCAACCCTTGTCTCATGTTGCCAGCACGTTATGGTGGGGACTCGTGAGACTGCCGGGGTCAACTCGGAGGAAGGTGGGGATGACGTCAAGTCATCATGCCCCTTATGTCCAGGGCTTCACACATGCTACAATGGCCGGTACAAAGGGCTGCGATGCCGTGAGGTGGAGCGAATCCTTTCAAAGCCGGTCTCAGTTCGGATCGGGGTCTGCAACTCGACCCCGTGAAGTCGGAGTCGCTAGTAATCGCAGATCAGCAACGCTGCGGTGAATACGTTCCCGGGCCTTGTACACACCGCCCGTCACGTCATGAAAGTCGGTAACACCCGAAGCCGGTGGCCTAACCCTTGTGGAGGGAGCCGTCGAAGGTGGGATCGGCGATTGGGACGAAGTCGTAACAAGGTAGCCGTACCGGAAGGTGCGGCTGGATCACCTCCTTTCTAAGGAGCACCACGAAAAAGGTTGTGGCAGTGGGTCACACCTGATGCCGTGAGGAACCCTTTGCCTGTAGTGGGCGGGGTTTGGTGCACAACAAACGTGAGAAGTGGTGTGGGAACACTGCTTCGAGAAACTGCCGGACACACTATTGGGCTTTGAGACAACAAGCCCGCGGGCCTGCTGCGTTGGTGGCAGGTGCCGGCTCTTGGCTTCCTGGAGTTTGTTCTGGGGGTTGGGGGTTCTTGTTGTTGCCCCGCTTTGGTGGTGGGGTGTGGTGTTTGATTTGTGGATAGTGGTTGCGAGCATCGAGATGGTGGCTTGCGTGAAGGGGTGCCTCCCTGTGTGGGGGGTGGTTTCTTTGTGTGGGTTGTCGTCTCATGTAATGCAAATTTTTCTGATGCCCAGCCTTTCGGGGTTGGGTGACTCATTTTTTGGTTTTGTGTTGTAAGTGTTTAAGGGCGCATGGTGGATGCCTTGGCACTGGGAGCCGATGAAGGACGTGGGAGGCTGCGTTATGCCTCGGGGAGCTGTCAACCGAGCGTGGATCCGAGGATGTCCGAATGGGGAAACCCGGCACGAGTGATGTCGTGTCACCCGGCACTGAATACATAGGTGTCGGGGGGGAACGCGGGGAAGTGAAACATCTCAGTACCCGTAGGAAGAGAAAACAAATAGTGATTCCGTTAGTAGTGGCGAGCGAACGCGGAGGATGGCTAAACCGTGTGCATGTGATACCCGGCGGGGGTTGTGTGTGCGGTGTTGTGGGGCGTTTCTTCTCTCATCCGCCGATGAGGGCAGGAGTCAGAAACTGATGGGTTAGTTGAAGTGGCCTGGGATGGTCTGCCGTAGTGGGTGAGAGCCCCGTAAGCGAAAATCTGTCAGCTCCTGTGGAATGTTCCCCGAGTAGCAGCGGGCCCGTGGAATCTGCTGTGAATCTGCCGGGACCACCCGGTAAGCCTGAATACTTCTCAGTGACCGATAGCGGATTAGTACCGTGAGGGAATGGTGAAAAGTACCCCGGGAGGGGAGTGAAAGAGTACCTGAAACCGTGCGCTTACAATCCGTCAGAGCCCTCGCTTTGCGTGGGGTGATGGCGTGCCTTTTGAAGAATGAGCCTGCGAGTCAGGGACATGTCGCGAGGTTAACCCGGGTGGGGTAGCCGTAGCGAAAGCGAGTCTGAATAGGGCGTATCCAATCCGTAGGGGTTGGTGTAGTGGTGTGTTCTGGACCCGAAGCGGAGTGATCTACCCATGGCCAGGGTGAAGCGCGGGTAAGACCGCGTGGAGGCCCGAACCCACTTAGGTTGAAGACTGAGGGGATGAGCTGTGGGTAGGGGTGAAAGGCCAATCAAACTCCGTGATAGCTGGTTCTCCCCGAAATGCATTTAGGTGCAGCGTCGCAGTGTTCGTGTTGGAGGTAGAGCTACTGGATGGCCGATGGGCCTCACAAGGTTACTGACGTCAGCCAAACTCCGAATGCCGACACGGTGTAATGCGGCAGTGAGACGGCGGGGGATAAGCTCCGTGCGTCGAGAGGGAAACAGCCCAGATCGCCGGCTAAGGCCCCTAAGCGTGTGCTAAGTGGAAAAGGATGTGCAGTCGCGAAGACAACCAGGAGGTTGGCTTAGAAGCAGCCACCCTTGAAAGAGTGCGTAATAGCTCACTGGTCAAGTGATTGTGCGCCGATAATGTAGCGGGGCTCAAGCACACCGCCGAAGCCGCGGCAGCGTCCTTTGTGGCGCTGGGTAGGGGAGCGTCCTGCATCCGGTGAAGCAGCAGCGTGAGCTAGTTGTGGAGGGTGTGGGAGTGAGAATGCAGGCATGAGTAGCGATGAGGCAAGTGAGAACCTTGCCCGCCGAAAGACCAAGGGTTCCTGGGCCAGGCCAGTCCGCCCAGGGTGAGTCGGGACCTAAGGCGAGGCCGACAGGCGTAGTCGATGGACAACGGGTTGATATTCCCGTACCCGTGTGTGAGCGTCCCTGATGAATCCGTTCTGCTAACCGCCCAAATGGTGGATCACCAATCCCTTCGGGGTGCGGGGTTCGCCGGCTGCGCGGGACCCGGACGGGTAGTAGTCAAGCGATGGGGTGACGCAGGAAGGTAGCCGTACCAGTCAGTGGTAATACTGGGGCAAACCGGTAGGGAGAGACATAGGCAAATCCGTGTCTCACATATCCTGAGAGGTGATGCATAGCCGAGTGAGGCGAATTCGGTGATCCTATGCTGTCGAGAAAAGCCTCTAGCGAGCGCACACACGGCCCGTACCCCAAACCAACACAGGTGGTCAGGTAGAGAATACCAAGGCGTACGAGTGAACTATGGTTAAGGAACTCGGCAAAATGCCCCCGTAACTTCGGGAGAAGGGGGACCCACATGGTGTGTAAGCCCTTGCGGCCCAAGCACAAGTGGGTGGCACAAACCAGTGAGAAGCGACTGTTTACTAAAAACACAGGTCCGTGCGAAGTCGCAAGACGAGGTATACGGACTGACGCCTGCCCGGTGCTGGAAGGTTAAGAGGACCCGTTAACCCCTTGGGGTGAAGCGGAGAATTTAAGCCCCAGTAAACGGCGGTGGTAACTATAACCATCCTAAGGTAGCGAAATTCCTTGTCGGGTAAGTTCCGACCTGCACGAATGGCGTAACGACTTCTCAGCTGTCTCAACCATAGACTCGGCGAAATTGCATTACGAGTAAAGATGCTCGTTACGCGCGGCAGGACGAAAAGACCCCGGGACCTTCACTACAACTTGGTATTGGTGCTCGATACGGTTTGTGTAGGATAGGTGGGAGACTGTGAAGCAGCCACGCCAGTGGTTGTGGAGTCGTTGTTGAAATACCACTCTGGTCGTATTGGGCCTCTAACCTCGGACCGTGAAACCGGTTCAGGGACAGTGCCTGGTGGGTAGTTTAACTGGGGCGGTTGCCTCCTAAAATGTAACGGAGGCGCCCAAAGGTTCCCTCAACCTGGACGGCAATCAGGTGTTGAGTGTAAGTGCACAAGGGAGCTTGACTGCGAGACGGACATGTCAAGCAGGGACGAAAGTCGGGACTAGTGATCCGGCACCCCCGAGTGGAAGGGTGTCGCTCAACGGATAAAAGGTACCCCGGGGATAACAGGCTGATCTTCCCCAAGAGTCCATATCGACGGGATGGTTTGGCACCTCGATGTCGGCTCGTCGCATCCTGGGGCTGGAGCAGGTCCCAAGGGTTGGGCTGTTCGCCCATTAAAGCGGCACGCGAGCTGGGTTTAGAACGTCGTGAGACAGTTCGGTCTCTATCCGCCGCGCGCGTCAGAAGCTTGAGGAAACCTGTCCCTAGTACGAGAGGACCGGGACGGACGAACCTCTGGTACACCAGTTGTCCCACCAGGGGCACCGCTGGATAGCCACGTTCGGACAGGATAACCGCTGAAAGCATCTAAGCGGGAAACCCCCTCCAAGACCAGGCTTCTCACCCTTTTAGAGGGATAAGGCCCCCCGCAGACCACGGGATCGATAGACCAGACCTACACACCTAGCAATAGGCGCAGGGAACTGGCACTAACCGGCCGAAAACTTACAACAACCCCAAAACCTCGCAACCACACCACACGGTCAAACAACAACGACCACACCCCACCACCAAAACACGGGGCCCACACACCTCCCCCCACAAAAAAAGGGGGGCACTCAAAAACGAGTGAATACAGTTACGGCGGTCCATAGCGGCAGGGAAACGCCCGGACCCATCCCGAACCCGGAAGCTAAGCCTGCCAGCGCCGATGATACTACCCACCCGGGTGGAAAAGTAGGACACCGCCGAACACACCTTAAAACCGGTGCCCCCCAACACAGTTGGGGGGCACCGGCATTCGTGCACTCAAGAGCGTCGGAGGCCTCGGTCACCGGGCGTTGGGCGGCGGCGAGCAGATCATGGGATTTGCGCATGCGCTTCTAAGCGTGCCTTCAAGGTCCGCAGGCCCACTCGTGCCCGCCGACGCATCAACAGCCCGGCAAGCGGAATCGCGGAACGACTTAGCCACGCCGATTGCACTCGGCTGAACATGCGCCAATGAATGACACACGAGCCGGCTGCGGCGTCGCAGAACTCCATCTCCATACGGGGTAGCAACAGTGCAAGGTCCCCTTCGGTGACGATCCGTCGCGGTTCATCGACATCGACGACCCGCAATCCCACCTCACGAGTTCCGCGCAACGGTACGGTGACCTGCTCCGAATATTGCTTGTCGATCGTCGTGAATGCCAGTTGATCGCGTGCCACGATGGCAATGACACCCGGAAACCATTCGCCGAAGTTCTCCAGGTCGGCGGCGTAGGCAAACGCTTTCGCGCGGGGACAGTCGACACTGATAGTGGCGGCGGCCAGTAGATGCATGGTCACTCTCCTCGTGTGTGATCGGTCGCCGAACACTAAGGTGTAGACCACGGTCTACAGTCAAGGCGGAACGCGCATGCAGATCGCTGAACTCGAAGCGAGAACCGGACTCGGTCGCCACGCGCTGCGGTATTACGAGCGTCGCGGCTTGTTGGGGACGGTGCCCCGCATCCGCGGAAACTACCGCGACTATCCCGAGAAGCTCGTTGGTGAGATCAGACTGCTCCGCAGCATGCAGTCGATGGGTTTCTCCCTGGACGAGATCCGCAGTGTGCTCGACGGTGTACGTGCCCGCGACATCAACTGCGCGGACGGCGCGCGGCTGGTGGCCGAACAGCGCGAGCGCATCGACAAGCAGATCAGTGGCCTGCGGGAAGTCAGTCGACTCCTGGCGCGAGAGCAAAAACGTCTGGAGGCCAATGCCCGTCGCCACGGAGTGGCACTTCGGTAGAGCGCCTGGTTACCAGGCGCGCCCGAGTCTCTGCGACGTGCTGCGTCGCGGTGCTAATCGAACAACGTCGGTAGCGCCGACGCGTGACTGCGCTCCAGTCCGAGCAACGTCTTCTTCCGCTCCATGCCCCCGCCGTACCCGGTGAGGCTGCCGTTGGCCCCGATGACCCGGTGACAGGGCACGATGATGCCAATCGGGTTGTGCCCGTTGGCCAAGCCGACCGCGCGGAACGCCCCGGGCGCCTCGATCTGTCGCGCGATCTCTCCGTATGAGCGGGTTTCACCGTAGGGAATGGTCATCAGCGCCTCCCAGACCCGGCGTTGAAACGCTGTACCGACCATATCCAGGGAGAGTTCGAAGTGTTGGCGTTCGCCGCGGAAGTACTCCTCGAGTTGGGTCACCGCATCGCCGAACGCCTCGTCGTCGCGCAGCCAGCCCGACCGGTCCGGTTCATACGTCTGATCCGTCATGCGCAGGTGACGCAGACGGCCGCCGTTTCCCGCCAGCGTCAGCGTCCCGACCGGGCTGTCCATGGTCCGGTACCGTACGTCGTCGCTCATCACTTCTCCTTCGGCGGCCACTGATTGACCGCGTGATCGAGGGCTGTCCAAAGATGTTGTGTCGCATAGGATCGCCAGGGGCGCCAGGCCCTGGCGTGTTCGCTCAGCGGTTTGGGCGCCGACGGTAGGCCAATGTGCCCAGCGGCGGCGGCCACGCCCAGATCGGTGGCCGGGAAAGCGTCCGGGTCGCCCAGTCCCCGCATGGCGATCATCTCTGAGGTCCACGGGCCGATGCCGGGCAGCGCCAACAACTGCTGACGCGCGGCCTGCCAGTCGCATCCCGAGTCGAGGACCACCTCTGCGGTGCTCAACGCGGCGATCAACCCCGTCAGAGTGCGCTGCCGCGAGGCCGGGAACGCCAGGTGGCGGCGGTCGATATCGGAAAGCTGGGCTACCGAAGGGAACAGGTGCGTCAGCCCGCCAGCCGAGTCACTGACGGAGTCGCCATACGCGCTCACGAGTCTCGCGGCGTGGGTGCGTGCGGCGGCGGTGGACACTTGCTGGCCGAGCACCACCCGCACGGCGAGTTCGTGCTCGTCGACAGTGCGCGGGATGCGCTGCCCGGGTGCCTTGGTCACAAGAGGCGCCAGGTGATCGTCGGCGCCGAGGGCTTCGACGACCGCCTCCGGATCGGCGTCCAGGTCGAGCAGCCGCCGGCAGCGGGCGATGGCGGCCGACACATCGCGAAACTCGTCGACCACCAGCCGGCACCGCACGTGATCCGGGTGAGGCGTGAGGCCCACGACAGCGCTTCCGTGCGGAAGCCGCATCGTCCGGCGATAGGTGCCGTCCCGGACCTCTTCGACCCCGGGCACCGCGGTGGCGGCCAGATGCCCGAACAACCCTTCGTAGGCGAACGGTGTCCGCACCGGCAGCCGCAGCGACATTGCTCCGGCGCCTGCGAGGGCGTCGCCACCGTCGCGGGCGCGGGCGCGCCGACGCAGCATGGTCGGGGACATGTCGCACACCGTGCGCACCGTGTCATTGAATTGGCGGATGCTGGAGAAGCCGGCCGCGAATGCCACATCGCTGATGGGCATCTCGGTCGTCTCGATGAGAACCCGCGCGATCTGCGTGCGTTGCGCTCGGGCCAGCGCGAGCGGAGTGGCTCCCAGCTCGGCCTGCGTGAGGCGCTCGAGCTGGCGTGCGGTATATCCGAGCCGGGCGGCCAGTCCGGCGACGCCTTCGCGGTCGACGACGCCGTCGGCGATCAACCGCATGGTCCGCGCGACGACATCGCCACGCACATTCCACTCCGGAGATCCGGGCGAGGCGTCGGGCCGGCACCTCTTACACGCGCGGAAGCCGCCCCGCTGCGCCGCCGCCGCAGTGGGGTAGAAGCGCATGTTGCGGGCCAGCGGCGGCCGCACAGGACAGCTGGGGCGGCAGTAGATTCCGGTAGAGAGCACCGCGATGACGAACCACCCGTCGAACCGCGCGTCCTTGGCCTGCACGGCCCGGTAGCAGCGGTCGAAGTCGGTGTGCATGTCACCGACAATGGCACGTCGGCGCCGCGAGCACTAGCGGAAAAACGACATGGAACTGCCCTGCGATGTCAGGGCTCTGGGTAGCCTCGGCCCGGCGTCAGGACCGGTTCAGCGGCACCGAGATCAACCGGCTTCCGAGCGCCTTCACACGGTCGGGTAGGACCCGGTTCACCGTACCCATCGCCTTGCTCATCAGCGAGCCGGCCATCACCTTCTGATCGCCGCGCTGCATCGCCCGATAACCCTCGTCGGCGACCCGCGCCGGGTCGTCCTTGGGTGCTTTCCCCACCGGGGTGTGGTCCAGGCCGGCGCGGTGGAAGAAGTTCGTCCCGGTGGGACCGGGCATCAGCGCGGTCACCGTGACATCGCTGCCCTGCAGTTCGTCGTGGATCGCCTCGGCCAGGGACTGCACGTAAGACTTCGTGGCGTTGTACACGTTCTGATAGGAGCCCGGCATCATCGACGCGACCGACGACGTGAGCAGGACCTTTCCGCTGCCCCGCTCGACCATGTCGCGAAGCACCAGTTTGGTCAGGTGGGTGGTCGAGCGCACATTCAGGTCGATCACCGACAGATCGTGCTCGAGATCGCTGTCGACAAACTTTCCGCTGGTGCCGACGCCGGCGTTGATCGCCGCCGCATCGAGGGCGTGGCGCCCCTCGGTCGCCCGCGCATAGAGCTCCGTGACGCCCTCGGGGCTGCGAAGATCGACCTTCACCGGCCGCACGTGGGCACCATTGTGCGAAAGCTTGCCCGCCGCCGTGGTGATCCCGTCGTCCTCGGCGGCGATGACGAGGTCGTAACCATCGTCGGCGAAGCGCTTGGCCAGCTCGAATCCGATGCCGCTGGACGCGCCGGTCACAAGCGCGAGTTTCTTGGTTTCAGCCATTCCCGGCGGCTACCCGCGACGCCGTCGGCGAAACCGTATCGGCCGGCCCACCCCGGTGGGGCAGCGGCTTCAGTTGCCGGTAGCGGTGCGGAACAGTTTGGGAGTAGATGCCGTTCTCCGGGTGGAAGAATCTCGGACCCACAACGTCCCACTCGGCTCTGCCGCGGTACAGACCGCGCCGACCTACACTGCAAGCTGTGGCGGGACTGGTGCAGCGCTACCTCGACCGCATCTGGCGCGAGCACGCGGGCTGTGACGACGGACAGCTGGCCGACTACATCCCCGAACTGGCCGACGTCGATCCAGACGGATTCGGCCTGGCGCTGTCGTCGTCGGACGGATTCATCTACGAAACCGGCGACGCAGCGGTGCAGTTCACCATCCAGTCGATCTCCAAGCCGTTCACCTACGCGCTCGCGCTCGAGATGGTCGGCCCCGAGGTCGTCGACGCCTCGATCGGCGTCGAGCCGTCCGGGGAGGCATTCAACGAGATCAGCGTCGACCCCCTATCCAAGACACCGAAGAATCCGATGATCAACGCCGGCGCGATCGCCGCTGTCGCGCTGATCCCGGCATCCTCACCCGAAGAGCGGTTCGCGCTCATCCGCGACTGGTATTCGGCATTCGCCGGCCGGCAGCTCGAGCTGGACGAGCAGGTCTACGCCTCGGAAAAGGCCACCGGCAGCCGCAACCGGGCCATCGGCTACATGCTGCAGAGCTTCGGCGTGCTCGACGACGACCCCGACGCGGTGCTCGACGTGTACTACCGGCAGTGCTCGCTGCGTGTCACCGCCACCGATCTGGCCAAGATGGGCGCCACCCTGGCGCGCGGCGGCGTAAACCCGCAGACCGGCCGCCGGGTCAGCAACGCGGCGGTGGTCAAGCGCACCCTGGCCGTCATGGTCACCTGCGGCATGTATGACGGGGCCGGCGACTGGGTCAGCGCCGTCGGCATGCCGGCCAAGAGCGGCGTCGGCGGAGGAATCGTCGCGGTATTGCCCGGCCAGCTGGGTATCGGTGTGTACTCGCCGCGCCTGGACGCCAAAGGCAACAGCGTGCGTGGGGTCCGGGTGTGTCGCAGCCTATCCGAACAGCTCGGTCTGCATTTCCTGACGGTGGCAAGGGACTCGCGGGCCACGCTGCGCGCGGTGTACGACCCGGAGCCCGGTATCCGGGTCTACGAGGCACACGGCGATCTGCTGTTCAGCGGCGCCGAACAGGTCATACGAGTCGCCGACCGCGAACGTGACGCGTTCCAGGTCGCCATCCTCGACGTCTCCCGGATCGACGACATCGACGACGCCGCCCGGGCGCTGCTCTCCGGGATGGCCGAAGAGCTGCGCTCGGACGGGAAGTCCGGGTTCGTCGTCGACCCCGACCGGTCGGTGATTCGCGCCGACTCCGCCCTCGACGCCAGTCGCTTCGCGTCCGTGGCCGACGCCGTCGACGCAGCGCGTCTGTGGTTGGACGCTGCCCGACGCGGCAGGTGAGTTCAGGTTCCTCGACGCACCGGCCGCAGCCGGCGGGCGATCTGATCGACCATCGACTCGAGTTCGGCCAGCCGTGCCGGTATCCGTTCCGGCACCCACGCCAGCGCGATTTCGGCAGGCGCCCAGGTGCTTTCGTCCACCGGGATCAGTCTGAACTCCGGCGGAGAGAAGATCTTGCCGATGAACGAATCCGGCGCGTAGCTGACCACCGCCACCAGGTGCCGGTTGAACACCTGGCTCGCCATCTCGACCTCGCCGCCGCGCTGGTTGGTGGTGCGCACGATGCGGTGCACGCCTCTGCGGTTGAGCCCGCGGGTCAACCCCGCCAGCACCACCGGGTTGGGCCGGGCGAAGTCGATCGCCACCTCACGGTCGCGCAGCTCCTCGATCGACACTGCCTCCCGTTCGGCCAGCGGGTCGTCGAAGCGCACCGCGATGGCGCCCTGGTAACGGGCGACCACCCGGTGGCGCAGCCGCGGGTCGGGGGCGGGGAGATGGATCAGGCCCAACTCCGCGTGCCCGGCGATGAGCTTCGCGGTGACCTCGGCCGCCGATCCGGGCACCGTGAACTCCACGGGCGCCAAGTCGGTGAGCACCGCCTCGAGCTCAGCGAGCAGATCCGACGGCGCGTAGGCAGTGGCGCTGACCCGAACCGGGGCCGGCCCCCGGCGGCCCTGCGCGGCCACCGCTTTGAATTGCTCGACCTGCGCCAGCACGTCGCGTGCCGGCCCCAGCAGTTGTTGCCCCAGCGGGGTGAGACGGACCTCGTGGTAGCCGCGTTCGAACAGCGGGTCGCCGAGCTCTTTCTCGAGGAGTTTGATCTGCTTGCTCAGCGGGGGCGGCGTGATCATCAACTTGTCGGCGGCCCGCTTGAAGTGGAGTTCCTCGGCGACAGCGACGAAATATCTGAGCCTGGTGAAGTCGATGTCCATTCCTGCCGCATCTCGAACCCGGTGGCCGGGGCCACCGGCGCATGTACGGAAATGCTACGAGATCACCGCCACCCGGCGGTCGGCGTTACGCCGGGGCGGGTGGTTGCGCAGTCCCCAGCACCCCGCGAGCATGCAGCTCGTCGATCCGCCTGTCGTCGAGACCGAGCAGCTCGGCGGCGATCTCGGCGGTGTGCTCACCGAGCAGCGGGGCCTGTCCCAGCGGCGGGTCGGCGACGTGGTCGGAGTGAATCTGGACGTTCTCCAGCGTGAACGGTGCCTCGGCGTGCGGGTGCAGTTCCTCGCGGAACGCGCGCCGCTGGACGTAGTGATCCCACTCCGGCACTTCCGGGGGGCGCAGGACGGCGCCCGCCGGCACGCCGACGGCCTGCAGCTGGTCCATGGCCGCCATCCGGCAGCGCTGCGCGGTCCAGGCGCGCACCGCCTCCTCGATCGAGTCGTCGTCGCCGGTGAAGCCGATAACCTCGCGCAGCGCACGCAGATCCGAGTCGTCACGCACGGTGACGGCGATCCACTCGTCGTCGCCCCGCGCGGGAAACAGGCCCCACGGGCCCCGGCGGCCCGGCTGCGTGCGGGCGTGCCCGGCACGGTGCAGCGCGTCCGCGGCGATGTCGGCAGCCAGATGACTGAGCATGACCTCGGCCTGCGAGATGCTCGCGGCGCCACCGGTGCCGGTGCGTTCCCGACGCAGCAGCAGCGCGATCGCGCACAGTGCTCCGATGCGCGCCGAGACATGGTCGGGATAGACCGTCACGGTGTCACAGAACGTCTCCGGCTCACCGGGATACACCCAGAGGTTGGTGAATCCGGCCGCGGCACGCACCAACGGTCCGTAGCCCAGGCGCTTGGCCCACGGACCTGTGGGGCCGAACGCCGAGCTGTCGACCACCACCAGCCCCGGGTTGATCTCATGCAGCGTCGCGTGGTCCATGCCGAGCGCTTCGGCCACGCCGGGCTTGAAGTTGGTCAGGACCACGTCGCAGGTGCGTGCCAGCCGGTGGGCCAGCTCCCGTCCCTCGGGATCGGACAGGTCGATGCCGATCGACCGTTTGTTGCGGTGACCTGCGGCGTACGGCTGGGTCATCGAGGTCAGCCGGCCGACGCGCAGACCGTCGGGGTGCGAGGAGTGCTCGATCTTGACCACATCGGCACCCAGGTCCCCGAACAGTCGCCCCGTGTCGGCGCCGACCACGATGACACCCAGGTCTAGGACGCGGATCCCCTCCAGCGGTCGTCCCTCGCCGCGTCGCGGCCGACTGGCCAGTATCGGTGCCGCGGTGAGGCGCTCAGCCACACCGTGGTGCGTCGGTCCGACGTTCACGGTGCTCGCGCGGTGCCCGTCGATCTCACCGACCCCCGCCGGGACCGGTGCCGTCACACCGGGGGCGAGGTCGGCGTGGACGAAGAAGCCGCGTGCGCGGAAGTGCTCGGCGTTGAGCGCTTCGGACAGCGTCAGTACCGCCGCGGTGGGAACACCGTGGGCCTGCCCGCGCGCTTCCAGCTCGGCACGGGTCTTGTCGGCGCAGAACCGCTCGATGGCCTCGAGCAGCTGCGGCGAGTGGAATCGCTTGCCCAACTTGTCGAACGAGGGATCGGCGAATTCCTCGGGGCTGCCCATCAGCGAGAACATGCCGCGCCACTGCCGTTTCGACAGGATGCAGATGCGGACGTGGCCGTCCTTGCAGGCGACGATGGGGTAGCGCTGTCGTTCGGCGTTCCAGTCGCGGAGCTGGCTGGTGATCGCCACGCCTGCCGATGCGCTTCCCGCGGTGCCGAACGGCGGGTCGAGGGCCTGCATCGCGCCGTCGAGCACCGAGAAGTCGATGAGATCACCCTCCCCGCTGCGTAGCCGGTCTGCGAAGACGCTGAGCGTCGTGACCGCGGCTTGGGCGGCGGCCACCTGGTAGGGCAGGTCGGCGGGGGGAATCAAGGGTTCTCGGCCGGGGATGCCCGAGCGCGACAGCTCGCTGGTCAGAGCGTGCAGCACGGGTCCGGTGGCCTGCCAGGCCCGCTGTTCGGTGTCCCGGCCGAAGTCGCTGATCGACAGGATCACCAGACCGGGATTCCGGGACCGGATGTCGCGAATTGACAGCAGCGCCTCGGCCGACGACCCGGGTCGGGTGTTCTCGATGAAGATGTCGGCCCCGGCCAGTAGGTCGGTGAACTGCACCTTGCCGGTCGAGGTCGAGGGGTCGATCTCGACGCCGGCCATGCCGTGCCGGTTGATCGCCGTGGCCACGGGCACCGAATCGACGTGCGGGCCGACCGGTTCGTCGGCGGTGACGCCGCTCAACCGCACGACGGTGACCTCGGCGCCCAGGTCGGCAAGCAGCCGGCCGACGGCCGTCATCGGACCCGAACACGAATCGAGGATCCGGACACCCGCCAAGGGCGGGTCGTAGGCGCCGCGTGCGGGCATCACACTCAGCTCCGGCGTGCCTGACGGAACGGGATGTCGCGGTCGACCTCCGGTTCCCTGGGCAGCCCGAGCACACGCTCACCGATGATGTTTCGCTGGATTTGGTCGGTGCCCCCGCCGATCGAGGTGAAGAATGCGTTGAGGGTCAGGAAGTTGACGTCGTCGGCCACCGGGTTCTCCGGACCGGCCAGCAGTGCCTGGGCGCCGATGAGCTGAGACTTCACCGCGGCTTCGGCGTGCAGGATCTTCGACATGGCGAGCTTGCCCAGTGACATCAGGGAACTCGACGTGCCCTGGGTGGCAGCGGCTTTGGCGCGGGCGTTGGTCAGCTTGTTCAGTTCGCGCATGGCCAGGACCGAGGCGAGCTGATGGCGCATGGCCGGGTCGTCGAGCTTGCCGTGCACGCGGGCGAGTTCGAGCAGACTGTCGGCCCGACTGTTTCGGGATCCCCGCCCGGTGTCGCCCATGATGGAGCGCTCGTATGCCAGCGCGGTCTGCAGCGCGCGCCAACCGTTGCCCTCCCCGCCGAGCAGATAGGCGTCGGGCACGGTGGCGTCGCTGAGGAACACTTCGTTGAAATGTGCTTCACCGGTGATCTGCACCAGCGGCCGCACCTCGATGCCGGCCTGCTTCATCGGCAGGATGAACAGACTCAAGCCCTTGTGCTTGGGCACATCCCAGTCGGTGCGGGCCAGCAGCAGCGCGTAGTCGGCGGTCTGCGCGCCCGATGTCCACACCTTCTGACCGTTGACGACCCAGCGGTCCGCGTGCCGCACCGCGGTCGTTCGCACGGCGGCGAGGTCCGAACCCGCACCGGGCTCGGAGTAGAGCAGGCAGGTGCGCGCCCGTTCGACGAGGAAGTCGCGCAGCAGGTCGTCCTTGAGCGTGGTGGTGCCGAGCGCGAACGTCGTGTTGGCGGCGATGTTGTACTTGTCCTGACGCGAGCCCGGCGCCTTGGCCGCGGCGAACTCCTGCGCGATGACGTTGGCCAGGTCGGCCGGGTATCCGCGGCCGAACCAGTCGGATGGGTAGGTCGGTACGGCGAATCCGGCGTCGAGCACCTTCTCCAGCCACGCGATCCTTTCGGGGGAGGACGTCCACGGATCGACGTTGCGGGGCAACGACGTCCAG
Source organism: Mycolicibacterium poriferae (assembly GCF_010728325.1). The sequence goes on along the minus strand of NZ_AP022570.1, from coordinate 4,627,934 downwards.
TTGTCGCGCAACCAGTTCCGGACTTCAGAGCGCAACTGGTCGGCGGTGGGTAGCGCGGGCAGGGAGCCGTCGGACACGTCAGGCACCTTTCGAGATGAGGTAGCGCTCGCGGTGCAGGCGCGGACCGCCGAACAGCTGCAGCCCGGTCCGGGCCCGGCGCAGGAACAGATGGGCGGGGTGTTCCCAGGTGAAGCCGATTCCGCCGTGCATCTGGATGGCCTGCATCGCGACGGTGTCGTACGTCTCTGCGCAGACGAATCCGGCCAGCGCTATGGGGCCCTCAGCTGTCCGGATGTCCGTGGACACGGCGCGGGCGGCATGCTGCGCGGCCGAGGTCGCCGACTCGACCTCCAGGAGCAGATCGGCGGCCATGTGTTTGAGCGCCTGGAAGCTGCCGATCGGGCGGCCGAACTGGATTCGGGTCTTCAGATACTCGACGGTCATGTCGAAGATCCGCCGAGCACCGCCGACCTGTTCGGCAGCGCCGGCGAGGACAGCGTGGTCCAGCGCTGTCTGCACGGCCTCCCACCCGGCGGTGCCGATCCGGCGCGCGGGTGTCGAGGAGAAGGTGAAGGTCGACAAAGGTGTGGTGGGGTCGAAAACTGTTGCCGCGGTGCGGTGGAACCCGGCGGCATCCGGCGCCACCTCGAACACCCCGATGTGCTCTGCGGTGCGCGCGACGACGAGGATCACGTCGGCGATCTGTCCCCAGGTGACGTAGTGCGCGGTGCCGGTGAGCGTGCCGTCGGCGTCGGCGCGTACCCCGATTCCGGCTGGGGTCCAGGTGCCGGATTCTCCGGTCACCGCGACCGTACCGATGGCGGTGCCGTCGGCGAGCGCGGGCAGCAGCCGCTGACGGTCGTCCTCGGAGCCGGCCGCGGCGAGCAGCGTCACGGTGAGCACGGCGCTGGAGATGAACGGGGCAGGCAGCAGCGCCCTTCCGGTTTCCTCGGCGACCGCCTCCAGTTCCAGCGCGCCGAACCCCATCCCGCCGTAGCGCTCGTCGACGAGCATGCCCGGCACGCCCTGGTTCGCCAACTGAGTCCACAGGTCGCGGTCGAATCCGTCGTCGGTGGCGATGACCCGCCGCAGGTCGGCTTCGGTGCACCGCCGGTCCAGCAGCTCACCGACCGCCGCGCGCAGATCCGACCGCTCGGCCGCAGTGATCGTCATGTCTCAAACCGCCTCTCTGGCCCGGCCTCCTATGCTCGGTGGTCGCGCTGCCGGTGTCCATCACCGATCCGGACATCGGCGGATTTCCCGCTGGGACATGAGAAGTGTCGGGCCGGCCTGCCTGTCACGGTTCAGCCGGGACGGCCAGCTCGGTCGGCTCGCGGTATCCACGCAGCGTCACCGTCTCGCCCTCACACCAGCGCGAGCGTTCTGCTTCGGTCGCGTTGGCGACCGTCTCGGCGGAGGCGACCAGCCGCTGCGGGAAGTCCTTGGCCAGTTCGCACAGCCGGGCCGCTTCGTTGACCGGCTCACCGATCACGGTGTACTCGAAGCGTTCCTGGGCGCCGACGTTGCCGGCCAGCACCGTGCCGGCGGCGACACCGATCCCGGCCTCACACTCCGGGACTTCCTGGCGCAATCTGCGGCTGATCTGCCTGGCCGCGGCCAGTGACTCGTCCTCGGGGTGCTCCAGTGACACCGGAGCGCCGAACACGGCCAGCACCGCGTCGCCCTCGAACTTGTTCACCAGACCGTGGTGGCGGTCCACTTCCTCGACGATCACCGCGAAGAACCTGTTCAGCAATTCGACGACCTCGCCGGCGGGCCGACTGGTCACCAGCTTCGTCGAGCCGATGATGTCGACGAAAACGACTGCTGCGTAGCGGTCCTCACCGCCCAGTTCCGGTCGCTCCTTCTCCGCCAGTGCGGCGACCTCGCGGCCGACGTGTCGACCGAACAGGTCGCGGACCCGTTCGCGCTCCCGTAGGCCGGCCGCCATCGAGTTGAAACCCCGCTGCAGCTGGCCGAGTTCGGTGCCGTCGAAGACGACGACGTTGGTCTCCAGATCGCCACGCTCGACCTGGTTCATCCCCGATCGGACCACTCGGACGGGCGTGACCGTCAACCAGGCCAGGATCCACATCAGGATCGCGCCGAACACCAGCGCGAAGGCCGCCAGGATCATCACCGCGACGGTGAACTGCGTCGGGGTCAGATTGCGTTGGATCAGCGTGATCAGTGCCGCCAGGAAGATGCCGAGCACCGGCACGCCGGAGCCCAGCGCCCAGACCAGCATCGTGCGGCCCATCAGTCCTTCGGCGAACCGCCGGGGAGGGCGGCCCGCCTCGAGCGCCTGGGCGGCCACCGGACGCAATGCGAACTCGGTGAACAGGTAACAGCTGGCGGAGACGACGATGCCCGGGAAACTGACTCCCAGAAGCCATTTGGGGATGTAGTCGGTGTCGTGCCAGCCGTAGAGCGCGGTGAGCACCACGGTGCCGAGGCCCCACAGGACCAGCAGCACACGGGTCAGCCGCCACGGGGCCAGGAAGGTGTTGTACTGGTCCTCGGCGGTGGGCGGGCGCTCCTCGACCGCCCAGCGCACGTTGTTCATCACCCTGCGGGTGGCCCAGAACACCCCGACCACCAACGCGGTCGCCAGGTACACCGGCACGACAATGAACGAGATCCAGGCGACGTCGGGGGCGAACACATTGGGGATCGGGAACGCCACGGTGATCACCAGCGTGGCGACACCCATCCCGATCAGGTTCGCCACGACGACGAAGGTGGTCAGGATGATCTGGATCCGCACCCGTCGCCGGCGTTGGCTCTCCGAGACCCGGCCCAGGATCCACGATCCGTACTCCGGGGTCGACGCCACTCGCGGGCTCTGGTTGGTCACACGTTCCAACACGCGGCCGAGACGCTGTGCCGCTGTCTTGTTGCCCGTCATGGTGGCGTCAGCCTAACCACCACCCGTGGCGTTTAAGGTGGATCGGTGCGTCTCGTGATCGCCCAGTGCACCGTGGACTACGTCGGCCGGCTCACCGCGCACCTGCCCTCGGCGCGGCGCCTGCTGCTGTTCAAAGCCGACGGTTCGGTGAGCGTGCATGCCGACGACCGTGCCTACAAGCCCTTGAACTGGATGAGCCCGCCCTGCTGGGTGGTCGAGGATCCCGACGGTGAATCGCCGGTCTGGGTCGTGGAGAACAAGGCCGGCGAACAGTTGCGCATCACCGTCGAGGAGATCGAGCACGATTCCAGCCATGAGCTCGGGGTCGACCCGGGGTTGGTCAAGGACGGGGTGGAGGCGCACCTGCAGGCGCTGCTGGCCGAACACGTCGAACTGCTCGGCGCCGGGTACACGCTGGTTCGCCGCGAGTACATGACCCCGATCGGACCGGTGGACCTGCTGTGCCGCGACGAGCAGGGCAGGTCGGTGGCGGTGGAGATCAAGCGCCGCGGTGAGATCGACGGTGTCGAACAACTGACGCGCTATCTCGAGCTGCTCAACCGCGACACCGTGCTGGCGCCGGTGGCGGGGGTGTTCGCCGCCCAGCAGATCAAGCCGCAGGCCCGCACGCTGGCCACCGACCGCGGCATCCGTTGTCTGACGCTGGACTACGACCAGATGCGCGGCATGGACAGCGACGAGTACCGGTTGTTCTGATGGCCCGGCGACGGCGGGCGGGCGGTGCGGGGCGCAGGAGCGGACAGCCTGCTCCCGGGCAGGTTCGGTTCCCGTCGTCGCGCCGCGTCGAACAGGGCGCCGACGGCCATGACTACGAGGTGCGCTCAGTCGCTGCGGCGCGCGCGGTGAAGGTCTACCGATGTCCGGGCTGCGATCACGAGATCAAGCCGTCAACCGCGCACGTCGTGGTGTGGCCGGCGACGGACGCGGCGGGCGTCGAGAACCGGCGGCACTGGCACACATCGTGCTGGGCCAACCGCGCGAACCGCGGTCCCACCCGGAGGTGGTCGTGAGACCCCGGTGTTGACCTGACCGTGCTGGTCGGGTCCGCAGTCCTCGGTGGACTCAGTGATCGCCGGCGGCGGGTTCGACCAGTTCGATCAGCACCCCGCCGGCATCCTTGGGATGGACGAAGTTGATGCGGGAGTTCGCGGTGCCGCGGCGCGGTGCGTCGTAGAGCAGCCGAACACCCTGCTCGCGCAACCTCTCGGTGAGTGCATCGATGTCACTGACCCGGTAGGCCAGCTGCTGCAGACCGGGACCGCGCTTGTCGATGAACTTCGCGATCGTCGACGACTCGTCGATCGGCGACATCAGCTGCACCTGCGCGCTGCCCTTCGGAGCGCCGCGTACGGACAGCATCGCCTCGCGGACGCCCTGCTCCTCGTTGATCTCCTCGTGCAGCACGATCATGCCCAGATGATCGTGATACCACTTGATGGCCACGTCCAGGTCAGGCACGGCGATGCCGACGTGATCGATGGCGGTGACCAGCGCGGTGGCCAGCACAGGACGGGCGTCAGTCTGCTCGGCGGTCATAACGCAAAGGTAACCTAATCAGATCGGTTTCGAATAGCTCGGGTGCAGTGGATAGCCTGTCAGGCGGTCCGTGAAACGCAGTTGGAGGTAGTCATGACGACGTCGGTGATCGTTGCTGGAGCCCGGACGCCGGTAGGCAAGCTGATGGGGTCACTGAAGGACTTCTCCGGCAGCGACCTGGGTGCGGTGGCCATCGCCGGTGCGTTGGACAAAGCACAGGTGCCCGCCTCGGCGGTGGAGTACGTGATCATGGGCCAGGTGTTGACCGCCGGCGCCGGGCAGATGCCCGCGCGCCAGGCCGCGGTGGCCGCCGGCATCGGCTGGGATGTCGCCTCGCTGACGATCAACAAGATGTGTCTGTCGGGGATCGACGCGATCGCGCTGGCCGATCAGCTGATCCGCGCGGGTGAGTTCGACGTCGTCGTCGCCGGCGGGCAGGAGTCCATGACCCAGGCCCCGCACCTGTTGATGAACAGCCGCTCCGGCTACAAGTACGGCGATGTGACCGCGCTGGACCACATGGCCTACGACGGTCTGCACGACGTGTTCACCGACCAGCCGATGGGTGCGCTGACTGAACAGCGCAATGACACCGACCGGTTCACCCGTGCCCAGCAGGACGAGTTCGCCGCGTCGTCGCACCAGAAGGCCGCCCGCGCCTGGAAGGACGGGGTGTTCGCCGATGAGGTGGTGCCGGTGAAGATCCCGCAGCGCAAGGGCGATCCGGTGGAGTTCACCGAGGACGAGGGCGTTCGCGCCGACACCACCGCGGAGTCGCTGTCCGGCCTGCGCCCGGCGTTCCGCAAGGACGGCACCATCACCGCGGGCTCGGCATCCCAGATCTCCGACGGCGCCTGCGCGGTCGTGGTGATGAACAAGGCCAAGGCCGAGGAGATGGGCGTGGCGTGGCTGTGTGAGATCGGCGCCCACGGGGTCGTCGCCGGTCCGGACTCCACGCTGCAGAGCCAGCCCGCCAACGCGATCAAGAAGGCGATCGCCAAGGAAGGCATCTCGGTCGACGATCTCGACGTCATCGAGATCAACGAGGCGTTCGCCGCGGTCGCGCTGGCCTCGACCAAGGAACTGGGCCTCGACGAGGCCACGGTCGAGGCGAAGGTCAACACCGACGGTGGAGCCATCGCGATCGGGCATCCGATCGGGATGTCGGGCGCACGCATCACGCTGCACGCCGCGCTGGAGCTGGCGCGGAAGGGCTCCGGGTATGCCGTCGCCGCGCTGTGCGGCGCCGGTGGCCAGGGCGACGCGCTGGTGCTCCGCCGGCCCTGAACAGGGCGCATGATCAACGACGCAATGTAGTAGCTGACGGCATCGTCGGGCACAATGGCGGCCATGGCGAACCAATCAAGCGCTTACGACCTCCGCAGTGCGGCGGGGTGGTTCCGGCTGATCGCGTTGGCGGAGGCGGCCAGCTGGATCGGCCTGCTGATCGGGATGTACTTCAAATACCTCGGCTCACCACAGACCGAGATCGGCGTGAAGGTGTTCGGGCCCATCCACGGAGGTGTCTTCGTGGCGTTCCTGGTGGCCGCCGTGGTCGTCGGGCTGTCGCACCGCTGGACCGCGGTGACATGGTTGCTGGCGTTGCTGGGCAGCATCGTGCCATTGGGCAGTGTGATCTTCCTCATATGGGCCGATCGGACCGGCCGGATCGGAGCTCCGACGTCGGCGGCGGGTGTCGCGCAGCCGGGTCGGACGGTCCCCGAAACGACGTGACACACTTGAACCCGTGACTCGTCCTGGACCCCGAATCTCGCCTGCCATGGCGGGCGCAGTGGATCTGTCGGCACTCAAACAGCGGGCGGCGACCACCGAGGGCGCCGCATCCGGTCCGCCCGCGGGCCCCGGCGGAGTGGAGATCACCGAGGCCAACCTGGAAGCCGAGGTGCTGGTCCGCTCCAACGAGGTTCCGGTGGTCGTGCTGCTGTGGTCCCCGCGCAGCGACGCCAGTGTCCAGCTCGGCGACGTCCTGGCGGGCCTGTCCGCGCAGGACGGGCCGAAGTGGGCGTTGACCACCGTCAATGTCGACACGGTGCCCCGGGTCGCCCAGATGTTCGGCGTGCAGGCCATCCCGACCGTCGTGGCGCTGGCCGCCGGACAGCCGCTGTCCAGCTTCCAGGGGATGCAACCGCCCGAGCAGCTCCGCCGCTGGGTCGATTCACTGCTCGAGGCCACCGCGGGCAAGCTGAGCGGCACCGGTGACGCCGAGGCTCCCGAACAGGTCGATCCCGAAGTGGAACAGGCGCGGACGTTCCTCGACAGCGGCGACTTCGACGCCGCCCGAAGCGCCTATCAGAAGATCCTGGACGCCAACCCGAATCATGCCGAGGCCAAGGGCGCGGTCCGCCAGATCGCCTTCCTGCAGCGCGCCACCGCCCATCGGCGCGACGCCGTCGCGGTGGCCGACGCGGCCCCCGAGGACATCGACGCGGCGTTCGCCGCGGCCGACGTCGAGATCCTCGAACAGCACGTCGAGGCGGCGTTCGCCCGGCTGACCGGTCTGGTCAAACGCACGACGGGAGACGACCGAACCGCGGTGCGCACCCGGCTGATCGAATTGTTCGATCTGTTCGATCCCGCCGACCCCGCGGTGATCGCCGGGCGGCGCGACCTGGCCAGCGCGCTGTACTGACCCCGCAGGAGACGCGAGGCGACGCGCACACCCAGAACGCCGCAGACCCAGAACGCCCGAGTCTGCTGGGAGATCGCCTCATAGGGTCAGATGGCGATCTGCCCGCAGACTCGGCGCGTGGCTTAGGGCGCTGACTCGGCGCGTGGCTTAGGGCGCTGACTCGGGTTCGAACCACAACGCCGACAGCGGCGGCAGCGTCATCACCGCCGAGGCAGGCCGGCCATGCCACGGTTCGTCAGTGGCCTCGACCGCACCGTAGTTCCCGATCCCGGAGCCGTGATAGGTGTCCGAATCGGTGTTGAGCACCTCGCGCCATGTGCCGGCGTGCGGCAGTCCCAGCCGATAGCGGGCATGTTCGGAGCCGGAGAAGTTGAACACGCACGCCATCATCGAGCCGTCGTCGCCGAAGCGCAGGAAGCTCAGCACATTGTTGGCCGAGTCGTTCGCGTCGATCCAGGAGTACCCCTCGGGTTGTGTGTCCCGGGACCACAGCGCCCGTCGGGTGCGGTAGATCTCGTTGGCATCGGTCAGCAGCCGCAGGATGCCGTCGGAGAACCCGTGCTCGTCGAGCTGGAACCAGTCCACGCCGCGTTCCTCGGACCACTCCGCTCGCTGTCCGAACTCCTGCCCCATGAACAGCAGCTGTTTGCCCGGATGCGCCCATTGGTAGGCCAGGAAACTGCGGATCCCGGCGGCCTTCATGTGGTCGTTGCCGGGCATGCGCCCCCACAACGTGCCCTTGCCGTGCACCACCTCGTCGTGGCTGATCGGCAGGACGTAGTTCTCGCTGAACGCGTACAGCATCGAGAACGTCATCTCGTGATGGTGATAGGTCCGGTAGATCGGGTCACGCTTGATGAACTCCAGCGTGTCGTTCATCCAGCCCATGTTCCATTTCATCGAGAAACCCAGTCCGCCGAGGTTCGTCGGGCGGGTCACGCCCGGCCACGACGTGGACTCCTCGGCGATCGTGACGATGCCGGGGCTGATCTTGTGCACCGTCGCGTTCATCTCCTGCAGGAACTGGACCGCCTCGAGGTTCTCCCGGCCCCCGTACTGGTTCGGTGTCCAGCCACCTTCCGGACGCGAGTAGTCCAGATAGAGCATCGATGCGACCGCATCCACCCGCAGGCCGTCGACGTGGAACTCCTGCAGCCAATACAGCGCGTTGGCGACCAGGAAGTTGCGGACCTCGGTGCGGCCGAAGTCGAACACGTAGGTGCCCCAGTCGAGTTGCTCGCCGCGGCGCGGATCGGCGTGCTCGTAGAGCGGGGTGCCGTCGAATCTGCCCAGCGCCCACGCGTCCTTGGGGAAGTGCGCGGGCACCCAGTCGACGATCACGCCGATGCCGGCCCGGTGCAGCGTGTCGACCAGGTGGCGGAACTCGTCGGGTGATCCGAACCGTGACGACGGCGCGTAGTACGACGTGACCTGATAGCCCCAGGACCCGCCGAACGGGTGCTCGGCCACCGGAAGCATCTCGACGTGGGTGAAGCCGTGCTCGACCACATAGTCGGTGAGCTCCTCGGCCAGTTCGGTGTAGCTCAGCCCAGGCCGCCACGACCCGAGGTGCACCTCATAGGTGCTCATCGGCTCGAAGACCGCGTTGCGCAGCGCCCGTTGAGCCATCCAGTCCTCGTCGGCCCAGGTGTAGTCGCTCTGGAACACCCGCGACGCGGTCTGCGGGGGCACCTCGGTGGCGAAGGCCATCGGGTCGGCCCGCTCGGTGACCGCGCCGTCGGCGCCGTGTATACGCAGCTTGTACAGCCCGTCTTCGGGGAAGCCGGGCCAGAACAGCTCCCAGACGCCGGTGGAACCCAACACGCGCATCTGCGCCTCGTTGCCCCAGTGATTGAAGTCGCCGATCACGCTGACGCCCTTGGCATTGGGCGCCCACACGGCGAACGACACACCGGTGACCTCACCGTCGGGGGTCGTGAAGCTCCGGGGGTGTGCGCCCAGCGCCTCCCAGAGCCGCTCGTGGCGACCCTCGGCGAACAGGTGCAGGTCGATTTCGCCCAGGGTCGGCAGGAACCGGTAGGCGTCGGCAACGGTGTGGACGAACGCCGACTCGTCCTCGGAGTAGCTGATCTCGAGGCGGTAGTCGACGAGGTCGGTGAACGGCACCGCGACGGCGAACAGCCCGGCCTCGATGTGGGTCAGCGGATGGCGGGCGCCGCCGATCACCGCGTTCATCTTCACCGCGTGCGGGCGGTACACCCGGATCACGGTGTGGTCGTCGTATTCGTGGGCGCCGAGCACCGAGTGGGGGTCGTGGTGCTCACCGGCCAGCAACCGGTTCAGGTCGGCGGTGTGCGGCCGCAGATGCGGACTGTCGATGTGGTTCGTCAGGTTGGACGCGTTGGTCATATCGTCACTCCCTACGCAGCAGGTTCATTCGTTGGTCGGCGGGAACATGGGGCATGTTGAGCACGTGCGCCACGGCGCGGGCTGGCTCGAGTCGCACATAGTTGCTCTGGCCCCACTGGTATTCCTCTCCGGTGATCTCGTCACGCACCCAGAACCGGTCCTGCTGTTCCATTCCCAATGCGCCCATCTCCAACCACAAAGTGCCGTCTTCGGGGCCGAACGCGTTGAGCGTCACCACGACGAGCACCTGGTCGCCGGTGTCCGGGTCGAACTTGCTGTATGCCAGCAGTGCATCGTTGTCGATGTGGTGGAACGTGATGGTGCGCAACTGGTGCAGAGCCGGATGCACCCGGCGGATCTCGTTGAGCCGGGTGATGAACGGCTCCAGTGACTCGCCGTCGGCCAGCGCAGCGTCGAAATCGCGCGGCCGCAGCTCGTATTTCTCGGAGTTGAGGTACTCCTCGCTGCCCTCGCGCACCGCACGGTGCTCGAACAGCTCGTAGCCCGAGTACATGCCCCACGTCGGGCTCATCGTCGCGGCCATGACGGCGCGAATGGCGAACATTCCGGGGCCGCCGTGCTGCAGGCTCTCGTGCAGGATGTCGGGCGTGTTCGTCCACAGGCTCTGCCTGCTGTAGTCGGCGTGCTCGGCGATCGATTCGGCGAACTCGGTGAGCTCCCACTTGGCCGTGCGCCAGGTGAAATAGGTGTAGGACTGGGTGAAGCCCAGCTTGGCCAACCCGAACAGGCGCGCCGGGCGGGTGAACGCCTCGGCCAGGAACAGCACGTCGGGGTCGGTGTTCTTGACCTCCCCGATCAGCCAGGCCCAGAAGTTCGGCGGCTTGGTGTGCGGGTTGTCGACACGGAACACCTTGACCCCGTGGGAAACCCAGTACCGGACCACCCGCAGCACCTCCTCGTAGAGGCCGGCGGGATCGTTGTCGAAGTTGAGCGGGTAGATGTCCTGGTACTTCTTGGGCGGATTCTCCGCGTAGGCGATGGTGCCGTCGGGAAGCACCGTGAACCACTCGGGGTGCTCACGCGCCCACGGGTGGTCGGGGGCGCACTGCAGCGCCAGGTCCAGTGCCACCTCCAGGCCCTCGCCGCGGGCGGCGGCGACGAATTCGTCGAAATCCTCGATGGTGCCCAGGTCGGGGTGCACGGCGTCATGGCCGCCCTCATCGCTGCCGATCGCCCAGGGCGATCCCACGTCGGCGGGACCGGCGGTGACGCTGTTGTTGCGGCCCTTGCGGTGCACCTTGCCGATCGGGTGGATGGGTGGCAGATAGACGATGTCGAAGCCCATCCGCGAGACACGCGGCAGCGCCTTGGCGGCAGTGGCGAACGTTCCGTGCACGGGATGCCCGGAACTGTCCCAGCCGCCGGTCGAGCGGGGGAACAGCTCGTACCACGAACTGAACCGGGCCAGGGGCCGATCCACCCACACGCCGTGCTGCTCGCCGCGGGTGACCAGTTCGCGCAGCGGGTACTGGTCGACGAGTTCGGTCACCTCCGGCGCCAGCGCCGGACCGGCGCGCCAGAACGGGTCGCCAGGCTCGCGTAGCCGCTCGGCCGCCAGGATCAGGGGATAGCGGTCCTGCCGGGGCACCCCGGTCGCGGCTCGCTCCAGCAGCCGGGCGCCCACCCTCAGGTCGTTGTCCAGCTCGCCCTCACTCTGGCCGGCGTCGAGCTTGGCGATGACGTGGCTCCGCCATGTCGCGATGGGGTCGCCCCAGCCGTCCACCCGGTAGGTCCACAGACCGACGGCATCGGGGGTGAACTGGCCGTGGAACACGTCCGGAGTGCGCCCCGTCGCCATCGGGTACGTGGTGGGACGTATCCGGGACGCCGGCGTCACCACCTCGTCGATCGGCACGGCCTGCGGCCGGGCCAATCCCGCCGGCTCCTCGGCGAGCGGGGGATAGCCGGGTCCGTGATACCGGACCACCAGCGTCGCGGCGACCGCATCGTGTCCTTCGCGCCACACCGTCGCGGTCACCGGCACCACCTCGCCGACCACCGCTTTGGCGGGGAAACGCCCACCGGACACCACAGGTGCAACGTCATCGATCTCGATACGGCCCGCGGTCACTGATCCGTTTCCTCCCAGTTCCTGCCGTGGCGCACAACCAGCGCAACCCTGCGCGGCGTGTCGTCGTCGTCCGGTTCGTCGTCGACCGGTTCGTTCACAGATCCCTCAACAGCCCTCTCGCGCCTATACCCACCGTAGTGCGCAGCTCAATCACGCGGAGGGCGAAGCGGGAGCTGCCGATGACCCGATCGGCGGCGGCCGCGGGACGCATGGCGGGTTTGCCGGTCGCCAGTAAGGTGACACGCGTGAAAGCCCTTCGCCGGTTCACCGTCCGCGCTCATCTGCCCGAACGGCTGGCCCCGCTCGAGCGGTTGTCGACGAATCTGCGCTGGTCCTGGGACAAGCCGACGCAGGATCTGTTCCAGTCCATCGACGAAGAGCTCTGGCAGGACACCGGCGGCGACCCGGTGGCGATGCTCGGCCACGTCGGTCCCGAACGCCTCGAGCAGCTGGCCGCCGACCCGTCGTTCGTCCAGCGAGTCGAGACGCTGGCCGCGGATCTCGAGGACTATCTCACCCGTCCGCTGTGGTATCAGCAGCGCGCCGCGGAGGTCAGCGACGGGGATGCGCCGGCAGTGGCGTTGCCGCACGGCATCGCCTACTTCTCGATGGAATTCGGCGTCGCCGAGGTGTTGCCCAACTACTCCGGGGGGCTGGGCATCCTCGCCGGCGACCATCTGAAGTCGGCCTCCGATCTCGGTCTGCCGCTGATCGCGGTCGGCCTCTACTACCGCTCGGGGTACTTCCGGCAGTCGCTGACCGCCGACGGATGGCAGCACGAGAACTATCCCTCGCTGGATCCGCAGGGGTTGCCGCTGCGTCTGCTCACCGGTACCGACGGAGAAGCGGTCCTGATCGAGCTCACGTTGCCCGACGACGTGACGCTCTCGGCGCGGATCTGGATCGCCCAGGTGGGTCGGATCCCGTTGCTGCTGCTCGACTCCGACATCCCGGAGAACGACCACGATGTGCGCACCGTCACCGACCGGCTGTACGGCGGCGATCAGGAGCACCGCATCCGGCAGGAGATCCTGGCCGGTATCGGCGGCGTCCGCGCGATCCGCGCGTTCACCGAACTGCGGGGCCTGCCCGGACCCGAGGTCTTCCACATGAACGAAGGCCATGCCGGCTTCCTGGGTGTCGAGCGGATCCGCGAACTGATCGAGGCCGGGCTCGACTTCGACACGGCGCTGGCCGTCGTCCGCTCATCGACGGTGTTCACCACCCACACCCCGGTGCCCGCCGGTATCGACCGGTTCCCGCTGGATCTGGTGGAACGCTATTTCGGCGCGGGGCCGGACGGCCATGGCTCGCGGCTGCTGCCCGGCGTCCCGGTGGACCGGGTGCTGTCGTTCGGCGCCGAGGACGACCCGGCGAAATTCAACATGGCCCACATGGGGCTGCGGCTGGCCCAGCGCGCCAACGGCGTCTCGTTGCTGCACGGACGGGTCAGCCGGGAGATGTTCAGCGAGCTCTGGCCGGGCTTCGACGCGGCCGAGGTCCCGATCGGTTCGATCACCAACGGGGTGCACGGACCGACCTGGGCCGCGCCGCAGTGGCTGGAACTCGGTAGGGAGTTGCTCGGCGGCGACGACCTGGCCCAGTTGCGGGAACCGCACGTCTGGGAGCGTCTGCAGAAGGTCGACCCCGGCCATCTGTGGTGGATCCGCGGCCAGTTGCGCGAGGCGCTCGTCGACGACGTCCGGCGGCGGCTGCGCCGGTCGTGGTTGGAGCGCGGCGCGGCCGAGGCAGAGCTCGGGTGGATCGCCACCGCGTTCGACCCCAACGCACTGACCATCGGGTTCGCGCGGCGGGTGCCCACCTACAAACGGCTCACCCTGATGCTGCGCGACCCCGACCGGTTGGCCCGGCTGCTCCTCGACGACGAGCGGCCCCTGCAGTTGATAGTCGCCGGCAAGGCCCACCCGGCCGACGACGGCGGCAAGGCGCTGATCCAGCAGATCGTGCGCTTCGCCGACCGCCACGACGTGCGGCACCGTTTCGCGTTCCTGCCCGATTACGACATGTCGATGGCCCGCACGCTCTACCACGGCTGCGATGTGTGGTTGAACAACCCGCTGCGGCCGCTGGAGGCCTGCGGCACGTCGGGGATGAAGAGCGCCCTCAACGGCGGGCTGAATCTGTCGATCCGCGACGGCTGGTGGGACGAGTGGTTCGACGGGGAGAACGGCTGGGAGATCCCCACCGCCGCAGGTCTGGCCGATGACGGCCGCCGCGACGACCTGGAGGCGGCGGCGCTCTACGACCTGCTGGAGCAGGCGGTGGTGCCGAAGTTCTACGACCGGGACGGACACGGCGTTCCGAGGCGGTGGGTCGAGATGGTGCGCCACACCCTCCAGGAGCTGGGGCCCAAGGTGCTGGCCTCACGCATGGTCCAGGAGTACGCCGAGAAGTACTACTTCCCGGCGGCACGGTCGCTGCGGCAGACCATCGAGCCGGTGTCGGCGGGTGCCGGTGACTTCGCCGAGCCGTTCGGTGCCGCACGGGAACTCGCCGCCTACCGGCACCGTGTGGAGCGGTCGTGGCCGCGGATCTCGATCGAGGATGTGGACAGTTCCGGGTTGCCGGACACGCCGCTGCTGGGCTCGGAGCTGACGTTGACCGCGCTCGTGCGACTCGACGGGCTGCGGGTCACCGATGTGGCGGTGCAGGCGCTGATCGGCCGGGTGGATGCCGGCGCCACGCTGCTGGAGCCTGTCACTGTGCCGATGACCCACACCGGGCGAACCGATCACGGCGCCGACGTGTTCACCGCCACGATGTCGCTGCCGATCACCGGGCCGGTGGGCTACACCGTGCGCGTGCTGCCCCATCATCGCCTGCTCGCGGGTGAGGCGGAGCTGGGCCTGGTCACGCTGGCGTGACGGCGCTGCTCGAGGTTCCCGTCGACGGCGGCCCGTATGCGGTGGCGGCCGGTCCCGACGGAGCGATGTGGGTGACGCTCGTCCACGGCGGGGCCGTGGCGCGGGTGACGAACAGCGGTGCGCTGAGCACATTCGCGGTGGCCCCGGACAGCCGACCGTCACTGATCACGGCCGCGCGCGACGGAGCGCTGTGGTTCACCCGTGCCGGCGACGACCGCATCGGCCGCATCACGGTCGACGGTGACCAGTCGGCGGTCGAATTGAGCACCGGGAGTGCGCCGTTCGGTCTCACCGTCGGACCGGACGGCGCACTGTGGTACACCGCGACCGGCACCGGGGTGGTGGGCCGACTGGACGACGACGGCACAGTGCAGGAGTGGCCCGTCGGCGGTCTGCCGTCGATGATCACCGCGGGCCCGGACGGGGCGCTGTGGTTCACGTTGAACCAGGCCGGCGCGATCGGCCGGCTCGATCTCGACGGGCGGTTGACGACGCGGGAGGTGCCGACGCCGAGGGCCGGGCCGGTGGGGATCTGCGCCACCCACGACGACTGCGTGTGGTTCACCGCGATCGCGGCCGAGCGCATCGGCCGCATCCCGGTCGACGATGCCATCCAGGAACTCGACATGCCCGGCAAACCGCACGCCGTGGTACCCGACCCGGTCGGCGGTGTGTGGGTGAGCCTGTGGGGCGCCGACCAGATCGCCCGGGTCAGCGCCGACGGCGAGGTCGTGACCATCGACCTGCCGGCGGGCAGTGAGCCGCACGGCATGGCCGTCGCCGCCGACGGCGCGCTGTGGGTGGCGCTGGAGGCGGGTTACGTTCTGCGGCTACCGGTTTAGGGGAACCGCTGGAAGCATCTGTCGGTGTCGCTGAGCACGCCGAGCCGGAACGCGTCGATCCGGGAGAAGCCGGACGGCACGGTTTCGCCGTTGACGTCGCCGGCCGCCAGGCCGTTGGTCAGAATGCCCGACACCGCCTCGTCGATATCGCCCGCGGTCAACGCCACCGTGTTGCCATCCGGGGTCGTGACCTCCTTCGACATCTTCACCGTCGCCACCCCGGTCAGACACGCCGTGCGCAGCGCGGCGCTGGCGTCGTCGAGCGCGACAGCGCCGCGTTGATGCTGCAGGGCCATCATGTACCGCGACATCAGCACCGAGTAGGCGGTGTTGTCGCCGATGGCCAGCGTCGCGGCGTCCGTCGAATCAGCTTGAGCGCCGAGGTCTTGCAGGGCGGGTAGGTCGACGACGAGGGTGTTGGTCGCCGGACAGTAGGACGCCGGCGGGCTGGGCCGGGCATCGGCGCAGGAGTCGGCCTCGGCCGCATCGAAGCTGAGCGCCGGGGGGTCGGCGGGTGCGAACAGGATGTCCATCGCCTCGACGATGGAGAACACCGAGTCCTCGGTGACCGGCAGTTCCCCCGTCTGGTCCTTGGGCAGCAGCACGGGCAGATCCCCCCTGCGCTGGCCGATCTCCCGCATGTCGATGGCGGCACACGCGTTCGGGCCGTCGGTGAAGCCGAATTGGAACGCCGACACGCGCTCGAACGCCGAGCCGTGCTCGTCGTAGCCGACATCGGGATCGCCCTCGGTCAGCACGGGGTCGCGGAACGAGATGACGCCGGCCAGCACGTTGTTCAGGCCCTCGCCGGTGTTGAGGGTGAACCGCGGCGAGCTGTCCTCGGCGACCCAGCGCATGTACGCCCCGGACAGGCAGTCCGCCTGCTGCTCGGACAGCAGTGTGGGGGTGTCCTCGTCGGCCATGCCGGACTGCCGGGCCACCGCGTGCCCGTATTCGTGCGCCAGCACCATGACCACACCCATGTCTCCGTGCGCCCGCTCGAGCGTCGGCAACAGCTCGCCGCGGTCCCAGCCGATCGACCGGTCCAGATAACAGAAGCCGGCGTTGACCAGTCCGTAGGTGTCCTCTTCGCAGAACACTCCGTCGAAACCGTTGGCGTCCCAGGAGATCAGGGCGCTGGCGGGGGAGAACTCGTCGCCGAAGGTCGCCGGATAGGCGGTCTGCCAGTACTCTTCGATGTCGCTGATCGCACCGCCGGCCAGTTCGTCGATGCTGCCGCCGTCGGACCCCTCGATCTCGCGGTCGGGGCCCGGCGCGCCGGGGCGAACGCCGCTGGGACCGTCGGTCGCCGGCATCCCGGCCACGTTGAACGGGTCGTGGAACACCGACACCGCCTCCCCTTGCACCGCGGTCGAGCAGGCGGTGCCGAGCAGCACCGAGCAGGCGGCGACCGTCGCGCCCACCAGCCGTCGTCGACCCATGGCACTCCCTTCGGCGGCGTCGCGGGACTGACCTACCGCAACGGACCCGATGCCAGATTAGTTCGAAGCACGGCCCACCGGCGCGGTCGAGACGATCCGGTTCAGTCCGCGCGCAGGCGCTGCAACGCCGCCCGCACCGCTGCGCCGTCGGTGGTCGCCCAGTACGGCGGCAGCGAGGCGCGCAGGAATCCGGCGTAGCGCGCGGTGGCCATCCGGGAGTCCAGGACGGCCACCACGCCGCGATCGTCGACGCGCCGCAGCAGTCGGCCGGCCCCCTGAGCCAGGAGCAGGGCGGCGTGGGTGGCCGCGACGGACATGAAACCGTTGCCGCCCCGGGCCGCCACGGCCCGCTGGCGGGCGGTCAACAGCGGGTCGTCGGGGCGCGGGAACGGGATCCGGTCGATGAGCACGAGCGACAGAGACGGCCCGGGCACATCCACGCCCTGCCACAGTGACAGGGTGCCGAACAACGAGGTCGGCTCGTCGGCGGCGAAGCGGGCCACCAGTGCCGAGGTGCTGTCGTCGCCTTGGCACAGCACCGGCGTGTCGAGCCGTTCCCGCATGACCTCGGCGGTGGCCTTGGCCGCGCGCATGGAGGAGAACAGCCCCAGCGTCCGTCCGCCGGCGGCCGTGATCAGCCCGGCGATTTCGTCGAGCTGCTCTGCTGTGCCGGTGCTGTCCCGGCCGGGGGGAGGCAGATGCGCGGCCACGTAGAGGATGCCGGAGCGGGCGTGGTCGAACGGCGATCCGACATCCAGGCCCCGCCACGCCGCTGCCGTGTCGTCGGAACCCGCCAGGCCCCAGTCGCGGGCCATCGCGTCGAAGCTGCCGCCGATGGTCAGGGTCGCCGACGTCAACACTGTGGTGGTGTGGTCGAACAGCCGGTGGCGCAGCAACCCCGCCACCGACAGCGGCGCGACCCGCAGCAACACCCGGGTCCCCGTGCGGGTGTCCTCGATGCGTTCGAGCCACACCACATCGGTGCGGTCGGGTATCGAGGGTACGAACGAATCCAGGATCCGCGCGGCGGTGTCGCCGACGTCGAGCAGCGCCGTGACCGCCTCGGCGCGGGCGGACGCCGACTTCGGATCCGACGACGCGGTGTCGATGGCGGTGCGCGCCGCGCTCGCCGCGTCCCGCACGGCGGTCACGTGGGTGGCGAGCTCGTCGTCGAGGACGTCGATACGTCCGGGCTGAGTCTCGAAGATCGCCGAGGCCAGTGTCGCCGCGGCGGCGTCGAGACGTTGCGCCAGTTCGGCGGGCACCACCCGCGCCGCGCGCCGCTGTGCGACACCCATCGACGTGGCGGACAACTCGGCGGTCGCGACGCTGGTCACCCGATTGGTCAGCTCATGCGCCTCGTCGACGATCAGCAGGTCGTGCTCGGGCAGCACGTTGGCGTCGCCCATGGCGTCGATGGCCAGCAGGGCGTGGTTGGTGACGACGACATCGGCGCGGCCGGCGCGCTCACGGGCCCGCTCGGCGAAACAGTCGGTGCCGAACGGACACCGGGACACCCCGATGCATTCCCGTGCCGACACGCTGACCTGGGCCCACGACCGGTCGGGGACGCCGGGGGACAACTCGTCGCGGTCACCGGTCGACGTCGACGACGACCACTCGGTCAATCGGGCCACATCGCGACCCAGCGCACTGACCGCGGTCGGGGAGAACAGCTCCTCCTGTGGCCGCTCCTCCGGCTCGCCACTGGTGCCGTTGTGGATCTTGTTGAGACACAAGTAGTTCCCTCGCCCCTTCAGCAGCGCGAAGTCGGGACGGCGGGGCAGGGCAGCGGTCAGCGAGTCGGCCAGGCGGGGCAGGTCGCGGTCGACCAGCTGTCGCTGCAGGGCGATCGTCGCGGTCGACACCACCACCGGCCGATTGTCGGCCAGCGCCTGCGCGATTGCGGGCACCAGGTAGGCCAGGGACTTACCGGTGCCGGTGCCTGCCTGTACGGCCAGATGCTCACCGTCGGCGAACGCCTGAGCGACCGCCTCGGCCATCGCGATCTGACCGTCGCGGCGCGCACCCCCCAATCCCTCGACGGCCGCGCCCAGCAGGCGGCGGATCTCGCTCGTCTCGGGCTTGTCCGTCATCTCGGTCTCCGCCGGCTCGGACGGGGCCGACACCGCAGACACCTCGGACGACTCAGACACCCCGGAGATCTCGGACATCGCGTCAGCCGCGCGCGGCGGGCGAGATCATCCGGGTGGGAACGGCGGGGTCGCCCTTGGACAGTTTCAACCCGTCCCAGGGCAGGCTGCGCAACCCCTGCGCGACGCGGCGGCGTGCCGCCTCAAGGCCCAGATCCGCCACCGGTTCGCCGTTGCGTACCAGCGGCACCGTCAACGCGCGGGCTGTGAGCCCGTCCGGTGTCTGCGGGGGGTCCCCGACGGGGTGCACCACCTCTTCGACGATCGTGCCCGACGCCTTGGCCAGCCGCGTCGCGTGTTTGCGTCCGCCGTGGGATTCCTTGTGGCTGCTGCGCTTCTCGACAGGGATGCCGTCGACTTCGACGAGCTTGTAGACCATTCCGGCCGTCGGGGCGCCCGAACCGGTGACCACCGACGTGCCCACGCCGTACATGTCGACGGGTTCGGCGCGCAGCGCGGCGATGGCGAATTCGTCGAGGTCACCGGAGACCACGATGCGGGTAGAGGTGGCGCCCAGGTCGTCGAGTTGCTCGCGGACCTGGCCGGCGAGCATGCCCAGGTCGCCGGAATCGATCCGGACCGCGCCCAGCTGCGGGCCCGCCACGGCGACGGCGTTGGCGACGCCGGCGGTGATGTCGTAGGTGTCGACCAGCAGCGTGGTTTCCACACCCAGCGCGTCGACCTGGGCGCGGAACGCGGCGCGCTCCCAGTCGGACTGCTGTTGACCTTCCACGGTGTGCAGCAGGGTGAACGCGTGCGCACTGGTGCCCAGCGCCGGCACCCCGTGCCGGCGCTGCGCCTCCAGGTTCGACGACCCGGTGAAACCGGCGAGGTAGGCGGCCCGCGCGGCGGCGACCGCGGCCTGCTCGTGAGCGCGCCGCGAGCCCATCTCGATCAGCGGGCGCCCACCCGCCGCACCGACCATCCGCGCGGCGGCGGACGCCACCGCGGAGTCGAAGTTGAACATCGACAGCGCCAGCGTCTCGAGAACCACGCACTCGGCGAAGCTGCCGTGCACCGACAGCACCGGCGAGCCCGGGAAGTACAACTCGCCCTCGGGATAACCGTCCACGTCGCCGGTGAACCGGTAGTCGGCCAGGTAACGCATCGTCTCGTCGTCGCAGAAACCCGACACCAGATCGAGTGCGGCGTCGTCGAACCTGAAGTGCGGCAACGCTTCCAGGAGGCGGGCGGTACCCGCGGTCACGCCGTAACGCCGGCCCGCGGGCAGGCGACGGGCGAACACCTCGAAGGTCGCGCGGCGGTGGGCGGTGCCGTCGCGCAGTGCCGCCGCCAGCATCGTCAGTTCGTACTTGTCGGTCAGCAGCGCGACCGGCAGGCCGGGGACCGAACCGGCAGGCCCGCTCGTCGACGAAGTCACCGGCCAACCGTATCGGGTCGGCGCGACTTCGAACCAGCACCACGTCCCCGGTATTCTCGACGGCATGGTGACGCCGGCGGAGGCACGACCGGGAACGCGCGAGCACGAGGACGTCGTCGAGGACGCCGCGGCGGACGTCCCCTGGGTGACGATCGTCTGGGACGACCCGGTGAACCTGATGACGTACGTGACCTATGTGTTCCAGAAGCTCTTCGGCTACAGCGAACCGCACGCGACGAAACTGATGATGCAGGTGCACCAGGAGGGCAGGGCGGTCGTGTCGGCGGGTACCAGGGAGTCGATGGAGGCCGACGTGTCCAAACTGCACGCAGCGGGGCTGTGGGCAACCTTGCAGCAGGATCGCTGACCGGCCGGTGCGTAAATGGAAACGGGTCGAGGGTCCCGAGGGGCCGCGCTACCGCTCGGCATTGGCCGCCCACGAGGCTGACCTGCTGAGCAGCCTGGTGTCGTCGATGGTCGGCATGCTCGATGACCGGGAGTCGTCGGCACCGGTCGACGAACTCGCCGAGCTCACCGGCATGCGCACGGGCAATTCCGTTCCCCCGCAGGATGACACGATGAAGCGGCTGTTGCCCGACTTCTACCGCCAGGCCACCGAACATCCGGCGGGTTCGGGCACCGCGGAGAGCCTCAACAGCGCGCTGCGCAGCCTGCACGAGCCCGAGATCATCGACGCCAAACGTGAAGCGGCGCAACGGCTGCTCGACACCGTCCCGGCCGGCGGCGGCAAGTTCGAGCTCAGCGAGGACGATGCGCAGGCGTGGGTCTCGGCGGTCAACGACGTCCGGCTGGCGCTGGGCACGATGCTCGACATCGGCCCCGACGGTCCGGACCGGCTGCCCGGTGACCACCCGATGGCCGGCCACCTCGACGTGTACCAGTGGTTGACGGTGCTGCAGGAGTACCTGGTGTTGAGTCTGATGGGAAAGCACAGGTAGTGAGCGGAAGCATCACCGACGTCGGCGGCATCCTGGTCGGCCACCACCACCGCATCGACCCCGACGCCCAGCTCGGGTCGGGCTGGGCCACCGGCACGACGGTCGTGCTGACCCCGCCCGGCACCGTCGGCGCGGTGGACGGGCGCGGGGGCGCCCCGGGCACCCGCGAGACCGACCTGCTGGATCCGAGTAACTCGGTGCGGCACGTCGACGCGGTGGTGCTCACCGGTGGCAGTGCCTATGGGCTGGCCGCCGCCGACGGCGTGATGAGCTGGCTCGAACCCCACGGGCGAGGCGTGGCACTCGACGGTGGTGTGGTGCCCATCGTGCCCGCCGCCGTCATCTTCGACCTGCCGGTCGGGGGCTGGCAGTGCCGCCCGGACGCCCAGTTCGGCTACCGCGCGGCGGAGGCGGCCGGCGTCGAGGTCGGCATCGGCTCGGTGGGCGCCGGTGTCGGTGCCCGGGCCGGGGTCCTCAAGGGCGGTGTCGGCACGGCGTCGGTGACGCTGGCGTCCGGTGTCACGGTCGGCGCGCTGGTGGTGGTCAACTCGGCCGGCGACGTCGTCGACCCCGACACCGGGCTGCCGTGGCTGGCCTATCAGATCGAGGAGTTCTCGCTGGTGCCGCCGCCGGCCGAGGAGCGGCAGGCCTATGCCGACCGCCACGGCGAGCTCAGTCCGCTGAACACCACGATCGCGGTGGTGGCGACCGACGCGGCGCTCAGCCCGGCGGGCTGCCGGCGGGTGGCGGTCGCGGCGCAGGACGGGCTGGCGCGCACCATCCGCCCGTGCCACACCCCGCTGGACGGCGATACGGTGTTCGCACTGGCCACCGGCGCCGTCGAGGTCGTGCCCGATCCGACGACCCCGGCGTCGATGTCGCCGGAGGTGCCGCTGATCACCGCCGTCGGCGCAGCGGCGGCGGACTGCCTGGCCCGCGCCGTGCTGGTCGGTGTTCTGGCTGCTGAGGAGCTCGCTGGAATACCGACCTACCGTGGTCTGTTGCCGGGAGCGTTCGAGTGAAAGAGGAAGTGTGAAACAGGGCGGCGCAACGAAGGGGGCCCAGTGCTGACGATCCGTGCCGACCTCGTCGACGCGATGGTCGCGCACGCGCGGGCCGATCATCCGGACGAAGCGTGCGGGGTGATCGCCGGCCCGGAGGGCTCCGATCGCCCGGAGCGCTACATCGCCATGGTCAACGCCGAGCGCTCACCGACGTTCTACCGGTTCGATTCCGGGGAACAGCTCAAGGTGTGGCGTGAGATGGACAACGCCGACGAAGCCCCCGTCGTGATCTATCACTCGCACACCGCGACCGAGGCCTATCCCAGCCGCACCGACATCTCGTATGCCTCCGAACCCGACGCCCACTACGTCCTGGTGTCCACCCGCGACCCCGACGCTCACGAACTCCGCAGTTACCGCATCGTCGACGGCGTCGTGACCGAAGAGCCCGTCCAGATCGTCGAGCAGTACTGAACGCGTGAAAGGAACCACCCGATCCATGTCTGTCACCGTGTCGATCCCGACCATCCTGCGCACCCACACCGGAGGGGAGAAGCGTGTCAGCGCCTCCGGTGACACGCTCAGCGCGGTCATCGCCGACCTCGAGGCGAACTACTCCGGTATCTCCGAGCGTCTCGTCGATCCGGCCGACCCGGGCAAGCTGCAGCGCTTCGTCAACATCTACGTCAACGACGAGGACGTCCGCTTCTCCGGCGGGTTGGGGACCACCATCTCCGACGGAGACTCGGTGACCATCCTGCCCGCCGTGGCAGGAGGCTGAGACCCGCCGCGATGACCCGGTACGACTCGCTGCTCCAGGCCCTGGGCAACACCCCGCTCGTCGGCCTGCAACGGCTCTCGCCGTTGTGGGACGGCGGGTCCCCGGACTCCGGGGGCGCCCCGCACGTGCGGCTGTGGGCCAAGTTGGAGGACCGCAACCCCACCGGCTCGATCAAGGACCGGCCCGCGCTGCGGATGATCGAGGACGCCGAACGGGAGGGCCGCCTCCAACCGGGCGCGACCATCCTGGAACCCACCAGTGGCAACACCGGTATCTCGTTGGCCATGGCCGCGATGCTCAAGGGCTACCAGATGGTCTGCGTGATGCCCGAGAACACCTCGATCGAGCGCCGCCAGATCCTGGAGCTCTACGGCGCCCGGATCATCTTCTCGCCCGCCGAGGGCGGCTCCAACACCGCGGTGGCACACGCCAAGGAGCTGGCCGCCGAACATCCGTCCTGGGTGATGCTCTACCAGTACGGCAATCCGTCCAACAGCGCGGCCCACTACGACGGGACCGGGCCCGAGCTGCTGGCCGACCTGCCCGAGATCACGCATTTCGTCGCCGGGCTGGGCACCACCGGCACCCTGATGGGCACCGGGCGCTACCTGCGCGAACACGTGCCCGACGTGCAGATCGTCGCCGCCGAGCCGCGCTACGGCGAAGGCGTGTACGCGCTGCGCAACATCGACGAGGGCTTCATCCCCGAGCTCTACGATCCGCGGGTGCTGACCACCCGGTTCGCCGTCGGCGCCTTCGACGCCGTCCGGCGCACCCGGGAGTTGATCCAGGTGGAGGGCATCTTCGCGGGCATTTCCACCGGGGCCATCCTGCACGCCGCGCTGGGGATGGCGGCCAAGGCGGTCAAGGCCGGTGAGCGTGCCGACATCGCGTTCACCGTCTGCGATGCCGGTTGGAAGTATCTGTCGACCGGCGCGTACGCCGGTAGCCTGGATGACGCGGAGGACGCGTTGGAAGGGCAACTATGGGCATGACGGGCGCCGGCGGCTATGCGGGGCCACCCTCGCAGCCCACGAAGCGCCCGGTGTGGCTGGTCGGCGGACTGACCATTGTGTCGTTCGTCGTCCTGCTCTGGCTGGTCGAACTGTTCGACTCGTTGACCGGACACCAGCTCGACCGCAACGGTATCCGCCCGCTGGAGACCGACGGCCTGACCGGGATCCTGTTCGCACCGCTGCTGCATTCCAACTGGGAGCACCTGATGGCCAACACCGGCCCGGCGCTGGTGCTCGGCTTCCTGATGACGCTTGCGGGGCTGTCCCGCTTCCTGTTCGCCACCGCCATCATCTGGATCGTCGGTGGCTTCGGGACCTGGTTGATCGGCAACGTCGGTGCCCCCTCGTATCGGGGGGTCGTGGTGGAGACCAACCACATCGGCGCGTCGGGCCTGATCTTCGGTTGGCTGACGTTCCTGATCCTGTTCGGCTTCTTCACCCGCACGATCTGGGAGATCGTCATCGGCGTCGTGGTGCTGTTCGTCTACGGCAGCATCCTGCTGGGCGTGCTGCCGGGCACCTTCGGGGTGTCCTGGCAGGGTCACCTCAGCGGAGCCCTGGCCGGCGTGCTGGCCGCCTATCTGCTCTCGGGTCCCGAACGGAAGGCGAGGGCGTTGCGTCGACCGGTGCAGCCGCCGTCGCTGGGCCGGTGAGCGCCGACGCGCTGCGCCCGGTCGGCATCTTCGACTCCGGGGTCGGCGGGCTGACCGTGGCGCGGGCGGTGATCGACCAGCTGCCCGACGAGGACATCATCTACGTGGGCGACACCGGCAACGGTCCGTACGGTCCGCTCACCGTGCCCGAGATCCGCCGCCACGCGTTGGCGATCGGCGACGACCTCGCCGCGCGTGGGGTGAAGGCTCTGGTCATCGCGTGCAACAGCGCGTCGTCGGCCTGTCTGCGGGACGCGCGCGAGCGCTATGCGCCGGTTCCGGTGGTCGAGGTCATCCTGCCGGCCGTCCGCCGCGCCGTGGCGACCACCCGCAACGGCCGCATCGGAGTCATCGGCACCGCGGCGACGATCGCGTCCGGCGCCTACCAGGACGCCTTCGCCGCGGCGCGCGACACCGAGGTGTTCGCGGTGGCGTGTCCGAGGTTCGTCGACTTCGTCGAGCGCGGGGTGACCAGCGGCCGGCAGGTCCTCGGTCTGGCCGAGGGGTATCTGGAGCCGCTGCAGCGCGCCGAGGTGGACACGCTGGTGCTGGGGTGCACCCACTACCCGATGATGTCGGGGCTGATCCAGCTGGCCATGGGCGAAGACGTGACGTTGGTGTCCAGCGCCGAGGAGACCGCCAAGGACCTGCTGCGGGTCCTCACCGAGAGAGATTTGCTGCGTCCGCAGGCCGGCAACGGCCAACCCGGACCCGCCCGGCCGACCCGGTTGTTCGAGGCCACCGGCGATCCCGAGGCCTTCACCGACCTGGCCGCGCGGTTCCTGGGGCCGACACTCGACGGGGTCCGGCCGGTGCGACGTCACGCCGACAGCCGATCATGACGTTCGTCGCCGAAAGCGGCGATGTTTTCGTCACGTCCATGGCGGGCATGGCAAGCTAGTGAACGTGCGAATCACCGTCCTGGGTTGCTCCGGCAGTGTGGTCGGCCCTGATTCGCCGGCGTCGGGATATCTGGTGACCGCACCCGATACGCCACCCTTGGTTCTCGATTTCGGCGGCGGGGTGTTGGGCGCACTGCAACGGCATGCCGACCCCAACTCCGTGCATGTGCTGCTGTCTCATCTGCACGCCGATCACTGCCTGGACCTGCCAGGCTTGTTCGTCTGGCGCCGCTACCACCCCAGCCCGGCGCCGGAGCGAGGAATGGTCTACGGACCGGCCAACACCTGGGTGCGGCTCGGGGCGGCGTCCTCGCCGGAGGGCGGCGAGATCGACGACTTCACCGACATCTTCGACGTGCGGCACTGGGTGGACAACCAGCCGGTCGAGATCGGGGCGTTGACCGTGCTGCCGCGGCTGGTGTGTCATCCCACCGAGTCCTACGGCATGCGGATCACCGACCCGTCCGGCGCCACCCTGGTCTACAGCGGAGACACCGGCTACTGCGATGCGCTGATCGATCTGGCCCGCGACGCCGACGTGTTTCTGTGCGAGGCGTCGTGGACGCATTCGCCGTCGCGGCCGCCCCGGCTGCATCTGTCCGGCACCGAGGCGGGTCGCGCGGCCGCGCGCGCCGGCGTCTCGGAACTGCTGCTGACCCACATCCCGCCGTGGACGTCGCGGGAGGACATCATCAGCGAGGCGAAAGCCGAGTTCGACGGTCCGGTGCACGCCGTGGTGTGCAACGAGACTTTCGCCGTCACCCGCTCCTGAGTGGCGTCGTGGCGAGCCGATAGGGTTGGCCCCGTGTCCAGACGAGAAGACGGCCGACTCGACGACGAACTGCGCCCCGTCACCCTCACCCGGGGGTTCACCACGCATCCGGCAGGGTCGGTGCTGGTCGAATTCGGTCAGACCCGGGTCATGTGCACCGCCAGCGTCACCGAAGGCGTGCCGCGCTGGCGCAAGGGCTCCGGACAGGGCTGGTTGACCGCCGAGTACGCCATGCTGCCCGCCGCCACCCACGACCGCTCCGACCGCGAGTCGGTCAAGGGCCGGGTCGGCGGACGCACCCAGGAGATCAGCCGGTTGGTGGGCAGATCGTTGCGCGCCTGCATCGACCTGGGCGCTCTGGGGGAGAACACGATCGCGATCGACTGCGACGTCCTGCAGGCCGACGGCGGCACCCGCACGGCGGCCATCACCGGCGCCTACGTCGCGTTGGCCGACGCGGTCACCTACCTGTCCGCGGCGGGCCGGCTCACCGATCCGCGGCCGCTGTCGTGTGCGATCGCCGCCGTGAGTGTCGGCGTCGTGGACGGTCGCATCCGCGTCGACCTGCCCTACACCGAGGACTCCCGCGCCGAGGTCGACATGAACGTGGTCGCGACCGACACCGGCACGCTGGTGGAGATCCAGGGCACCGGTGAAGGTGCGACGTTCCCGCGGTCGACGCTGGACAAGATGCTCGACGCCGCGATGGCCGCGTGCGACGAGCTGTTCGAGATCCAGAAGGCGGCGCTGGAGCTGCCCTATCCCGGGGAGCTGCCGGTGTCCGGTGAACCGCCGAAGAAGGCGTTCGGAAGCTGACCGGAATGGCCCGGGTCCTGGTGGCCTCCCGCAACCGCAAGAAATTGGCGGAGTTGAACCGGGTGCTCGAGGCGGCCGGGGTGACAGGGTTGACGCTGCTGTCCCTCGACGATGTCCCGGCGTTCGACGAGGCTCCCGAAACTGGCGCCACATTCGAGGCTAACGCGCTGGCCAAGGCCCGCGATGCGTTTGCCGCCACGGGTGTACCCGCCGTCGCCGACGACTCCGGCCTGACGGTTGACGCACTCAATGGGATGCCCGGGGTGCTCAGCGCGCGCTGGTCGGGTCGTCACGGTGACGACGCCGCGAACACGGCACTGCTGCTGGGCCAACTGGCCGACGTACCCGACGAGCGGCGCGGCGCGGCGTTCGTCTCGGCGTGTGCGCTGGTGACCGGGCCGGCCGACAGTGACAGCCTCGTGGTGCGCGGCGAATGGGCGGGCAGCATCGTGCGCGCGCCGCGCGGCGCGGGCGGATTCGGCTACGACCCGGTGTTCCTGCCCGCCGGTTCGGCGGTCACGGCCGCCGAGCTCAGCCCTGCGGACAAGGACGCCGTCTCCCATCGCGGGCTCGCGCTGGCGGCGCTCGTCCCTGCGTTGCGGGCCCTGGTTCGCTGAGGCGCGGTGAACCGGTGCAGCAACCAGGCGGCCGGCACCGTCAGCACCAGCGTCGTCGCGATCAGACCCGGTATCGAGCCGGTGAACAGCGGCCAGTCCAGCACCAGGTGTAGCGCCACCGCCATGAGCATCGAGTGCAGCAGGAAGATCTCGTAGGAGATCTCGCCCAGCCACACCACGGGTCTGCTGGCCAGCACCCGTGCGTACCCGCCGCGATTGGCCGGCGCAGTCGGCGCGCGGTTTCCGAGCGCCAGTGGCGCGTGGTTACTCAGCGCCAGTGGCGCCACTGCCAGCGTCGCGATGACTGCGTATCCCACGGCCTTCACGACCGGTGCGGAGACGGGATCGGGGCCGTGCAGGGTGCCGCCGAGCGACGTCGACACCAGCAGGAAGAGCGCGAGCGCGAGCGGGATCGCCACCGCTGCGCGGCATCGAACCCCGAGGCAGCGCTACACCGCGAGCGTCATGCCGCCGGCGAACCAGGCCAGATGGGCCGGCAGCCACATGCCGGCCGAATTGGGTAGGAGGTCGGTGGTGGTGACGAGGAGCACCCACGCCGGTGTCACCGCGGCCAGCAGCGCCAGCCCGACCAGCACGCGCCGGGGCCGCCAGCCGCGGCGCAGCAGCAGGTAGGCCAGCAGCGGCAGCACCGCGTAGAACGCCACCTCCACCGCCATGCTCCACATCTGTGACAGCCCCGGATGCAGCAGCGTCGTCAGGTAACTGTCGGTGTAGATCTGGGTGAACGTCAAATAGCGCAGCAACCCGTACCAGGACTGACCCGGATTGGGCCCGGGGGTGAACACGGTGTACACCGCGAACGTCACGATTACCGCCACCGCGTAGGCCGGCACGATCCTGCGCACCCGGTGGCGCAGGTAGCGTCGCGTGGACGGGCGCCGGGTGGTGTCGGCGGCGGCCTGCACCCACGGGCTGAACAGCAGGAACCCTGAGAGCACGAAGAACAGCGCCACCCCGATCTCCAGGCGGGCGTAGACGTTGCCGAGGTAACCGTGGTTCAGGTAGCCGGTGGCGAACGCGGCGTGCGTGGCGACGACGAGAAGCGCGGCGACGGCGCGGATTCCGGTGAGGGCGGGGTCGTGGTGTGAGGCCGCCTCAGGTGGGGCGCCAGTGCGCGCCCCGAGGCTGGCTGACACCTCGTCGAGTGTAGCCAGGCCAGCGGGGTCAGACCCCGAACTGTTCCTTGATGGCCTGGGTCTGGAAGTGCTCGACGATGATGCCGACCAGCGGGATCGTGCCGGCCAGCAGCACGCCGACGGTCTTGGCGATCGGCCAGCGCACCTTGACCGCGAGGTTGGCGGTGAACAGCAGATAGACGAAGTACACCCAGCCGTGCACGACCGCGATCCAGCCCAGCGAGTCGTCGTTGAAGCCGTACTTCATCACCATCTCGTAGCAGAGCGCGATCAGCCACAGGCCGGTCGCCCACGCCAACACCCGGTAACCGAGCAGAGCCTTGCGGATCTGGTCGACGGGCGTGGTCGGGGCGGGGGAGTCGGGTGCGGTCACGGGCGGCGTCCTGTCATTCTCGGGTCGGGGTGGCGTCGCTGTCGTTCCTGGCGAGTTCGGCCAGGTAGGCGTTGTACTCCTGCAGCGCGGGGTCTGCGTCGTCCTGCGGTGCAGTGGTGGGCCGCTCGGGAAGCAGCCCGTCGGGAAGTTCGGTGACCCCGTCTTGGGAGGGGCTCGGTGGCGGCGCTTCTTCGTAGCGGACGAACTTGAAATACGCGTACACGCAGAAGCCGGCGAACAGCGGCCACTGCAACGCGTAGCCCAGGTTCTGGAAATCGCCTGCGGTCGATTCGAAGCGGGTCCACTGCCACCAAGCCAAGCCCAGGCAGCCACCGGCTGCGGCGATCACCAACAGGATGAGCGCCGGCCTCCTACGCCGCGTAGTGGACACCGTTCAACGGTACCGCGCGGTCCTTGGGTCCGATGAACTCGTCCAATCGCGCCGTAGCAGCCTTGCGATATATCGAAATCGTGTGCTTGTTGGACCGTCGCCATGGGATACCCAACGCGTCGAGGGCATCGGTGAAAAGGCCGAGGATGTCCTCGGACCGATTACTGAAGTGGTACCGCACGCTCTGGACTCCGCGATCGTTGGCGACGACACGGCAGCCGTCGCTGTGTATGAGTCCGAGGACGAACTCCTCGGTCTCCTGGATGATCGCTGGATAGCGCTTGTCGCAGGTGATACGGATTCGGTAGCTGCGGCCGGCAAGCGATATACAGCCATCGCCCAGATAGAGCCCGAGCAGATAGGCGTAGGGAGCTGCCGGCAGCCCGGCGTCGAGGTGGTCTACCGTGCACGACGTTGAAGTGGCGGACCTCCTGCGCGTCGTCGGTGGTTGATGCCGCCACTGCCAGACCGTTTTCCGCGGAATACCCGTGACTCTCGCGATCGCGCAGTCGTTCATATCCATGGCAATCAACCTCTGCACATGGTCGAACTCTTCACGAGATCTCGTCACCGCGCGTCTCCTTCAACCTGTAGCTGAAGCTACGGGCGGGGTCCGACACGCGAGGAGTTGATACGATTCGACCGTCGCGGGCGTGGCGAAATTGGTTTACGCGCGGGCTTTAGGTGCCCGTGTTCGAAAGAACATGTGGGTTCGAGTCCCACCGCCCGCACAATCCGGAAGACGCGCCACGATGTGAGGGTGTTCGACCGTTGCCTTGGTCATCCCGACACGTTCGCGCGCAAGACGTCGGGTTCGGGTCCACCTCGCGCACTCCTGTGATGAGTCGCGTCCACCCGGACCCCCCTCGCATTGCCGCCGAGTGTGAAGCCACTGCGAAGAAGTCGCGTGACTTTTCGCAATCAGCTCACGCTCGGCGAATCAGGCCGCCACCTCGGCCGGAGCCGGGGTCGGCTCGGTCGCCTGCGCCTTGAAGCACAGGATGCTCGACACGAAGCTCAGCAGCGCGACCGCTCCGGCGAAGGCGCCGATGACAGTCTCGGCCATGGTCCAACTCGCGAGCGCGAACGCGAGCGCGATGATCGCCGTGATCAGCAGGAAGAGTCCCGTGGTGGCGACGGTCTCGTTGAACGGATCATCTGATCCTGTGGCCCGCTCGGCCATGGTCACTCCTTCTCGCGCGGTGCTTGACTGGACCGTAAATACCCCACCCGCGATCGGCGAAACCTCGTGTCCGAACCGCCACGGTGCGCTGCCGGTGACCCGGCTCACCACCGACGGCGAATGTCTCGACGCCCACCTGGTCCGCGTGACAAGCACCTCATCTGCCACCATGGCGAGTGATCCGCAATCTACGGGGGACTCCATGCCCATGAGTGAGCTCAAGTATCTGGATCTGCACGGCGATCAGGTGGCCTACCGCGACGTCGGCAGCGGTCCGGAGACCCTGCTGCTTCTGCACGGCATGGCCGGCAGTTCCGACACCTGGCGCGCGGTGTTGCCACAGCTGGCCAAGCGCTATCGCGTCATCGCGCCGGATCTGCTGGGTCACGGCCAGTCCGCCAAGCCCCGCAGCGATTACTCGCTGGGCGCATTCGCGGTCTCGCTGCGCGATCTGCTCGACGAACTGGGTGTCTCGCGCGTGACGGTGGTGGGGCAGTCCCTCGGCGGCGGAGTGGCGATGCAGTTCGTGTACCAGCATCCGGATTACTGCCAGCGGCTGGTGTTGATCAGCAGCGGCGGGCTGGGCCAGGACGTCGGGTGGACGCTGCGACTGTTGTCCGCGCCGGGCGCCGAACTGCTCATGCCGCTCATCGCACCGCCACCGGTGGTGCGGGCCGGCGAGAAGCTGCGGAGCTGGTTCTCCGCGGCCAACATCCAGTCACCCCGCGGTGCGGAGATGTGGAGCGCGTACTCGTCGCTGTCCGATGCCCAGACGCGGCAGGCGTTCCTGCGTACGCTGCGCTCGGTCGTCGACTATCGCGGGCAGGCGGTCAGCGCGTTGAACCGGTTGCATCTGACCGCCGAGATGCCGTTGCTGGTGATCTGGGGCGACGAGGACCACATCATCCCGGTCGACCACGGCTACGCACTCAGCGAGGTGCGGGCCGGTTGTCGCCTCGAGGTGCTGCCGGGTGTCGGCCACTTCCCGCATGTCGAGAAGCCGGCCGAAGTGGTCGACCTGCTCGACGACTTCATCGCGACGACCAGTCCCGCGGCGACGGGCCCCGGGACGACCGCGGCCGCGACCCGGCCCCGCTGACCGGCCCGTCCTGAGCCCGCTGGCCGCCACCCGGCCCGGCCTGGGCCCGCTGGCCGCCACCCAGCCCAGCCTGGGCCCGCTGGCTGCCGCCCGGCCCAGCTGACCGGCCCGACCGCTTCACCACGTCGACTGTTCACAGGTCGGACTCGCCGACGCGGCGCCGGTACGCCGACGGCGTCTCGCCGCAGAACTGCGAGAAGGCGCGGGTGAACGAACTGACGCTGTCGAACCCGACAGCGCTGGCCGTTTCCTGCACGGTCTGACGCGGCGCGGCCAGCAGCGCCATGGCCCGCAGCATGCGCGCGTGCAGCAGATAGGTGCGCCATGGCAGGCCGAGCGTTTCGGCGAACAGCCGGCGCAGTGTGCGTTCCGACACCGACACCGCGCGGCTGACCTGTTCGCAGGTGACGGTGTCGAGATGCTGTTTGGTGTAGGCCATCGCCGCGGCCACGATCGGGTGCTCGGACGTCGGCAGGCTCAGCGGGGCTTCGTGGTCGAGGGCCTCGCAGACCAGCGCCGCCAGCGTGCGGAAGAACCCGTCGGATGTCGCGTCGCCCCGCGCGCGGTCGATCGGCCAGCGCAGCGCGTAGATCATCATCTCGCGGATCAGCGGCGACACCGCCAGAATTCGCGCCCGACTCCCGCCATCGGGGATCAGCGACCGGTCGAACATCACCGCCACGGTCTTGACGTCCGGGTTCATCACGGCCTGGTGCTCGAGTCCGGCGGGAATCCATGCGGCCTGCTGCGGTGGTAGCAGATAGTGCGCGGAATCGGTCTCCACTTCGACGACGCCGTGCAGGGCGTACTCGATCTGATGCACCTCATGCGAATGCCAGCCGGTGATCAGCGCGTCACCTTCGTAGAGGTAGCTGCCGCCCAGCGCCCGCCCGCCGCGACGCAGTTCGATCACGCGGCGAGCAGTCGGCAGGTCGAGATTGGCCGATTCGGACAACTGCTTGTCCGAAGACGCGGAGACGGTCACGTGTTCTGACGGTACTAGTGGAAGCATGCAGACCGACGACCTGATCCTCGTGAGCATCGACGACCACGTGGTGGAGCCTCCGGACATGTTCCTGCGCCACGTCCCGGAGAAGTACAAGGCTGAGGCGCCGATTGTCGTCACCGACGACAACGGTGTCGACCAGTGGATGTATCAGGGCAGGCCGCAGGGTGTGAGCGGGCTGAACGCGGTGGTGTCGTGGCCGGCGGAGGAGTGGGGCCGTGACCCGGCGGGTTTCGCCGAGATGCGCCCCGGCGTCTACGACGTCCACGAGCGGGTTCGCGACATGAACCGCAACGGAATCCTGGCCTCGATGTGCTTCCCGACGTTCACCGGCTTCTCGGCGCGCCATCTCAACATGCACCGGGAAGAGACCACGCTGGTCATGGTGGCGGCCTACAACGACTGGCACATCGACGAGTGGGCCGGCACGTACCCGGACAGGTTCATCCCCATCGCGATCCTGCCGACCTGGAACCCCGAGGCGATGTGCCGCGAAATCCGCCGGGTGGCGGCCAAAGGCTGCCGCGCGGTCACGATGCCCGAGCTGCCGCACCTCGAGGGCCTGCCCAGTTACCACGACGACGAGTACTGGGGCCCGGTGTTCCGCACCCTGTCGGAGGAGAACGTGGTGATGTGCCTGCACATCGGCACCGGCTTCGGCGCGATCAGCATGGCGCCCAACGCTCCGATCGACAACATGATCATCCTGGCCACCCAGGTGTCGGCGATGTGCGCCCAGGATCTGTTGTGGGGACCGGCCATGCGCAACTACCCGGACCTGAAGTTCGCGTTCTCCGAGGGCGGTATCGGCTGGATCCCGTTCTACCTCGACCGCAGCGACCGGCACTACACCAACCAGAAGTGGCTGCGCCGCGACTTCGGCGACAAGTTGCCCAGCGATGTTTTCCGCGAGCACTCGCTGGCGTGCTACGTCACCGACAAGACGTCGCTGAAGCTGCGTCACGAGATCGGTATCGACATCATTGCCTGGGAGTGCGACTACCCGCATTCGGACTGCTTCTGGCCCGACGCGCCGGAGCAGGTGCTGGCCGAGCTGAACGCCGCGGGCGCGTCGGACTCCGACATCAACAAGATCACCTGGGAGAACTCCTGCCGGTTCTTCGGCTGGGATCCGTTCAAGCTCACCCCGAAGGATCAGGCGACCGTCGGCGCCCTGCGCGTCAAGGGGGCCGACGTCGACGTGTCGATCCGGCCCAGGGCCGAGTGGGCGCGGCTCTACGACGAGAAGCAGTTCGCGCGAACCTGATTCAGCGGGCCAACACTCCCCGCAGCGCCGCCGTCCACCCCGTGGGCTTCGGTGGACGGCGGGACGCATACGGCCACGGCTGGTTGCGTTCGGGAATCGACTCGGCGCGCGCCTGCTTCAGGGCAGTTCGCAGATGTGCGCGCACGTGGTGCAGCGTCGGGTCGTCCCACCGGTTGCGGGCTTCGACCGGATCGTCGCTGAGATCGTAGAGTTCCCATTGATCGTCGAGCGGATCGCTGCGGTACACGGGTCCGCCCATATCGTCGGCGGCCAGATGCCGCACTCCGGGCTCGGTCCACGTGGCAGGGTCGTCGAACGAGCGGACCAGTTTCCACAGATGCGCCGCGCCGCCCGCGGCGGTGTCCTCCCGAACGCGGACCACGAGACCTTCGAAGTTGGCCGCGGTGTGTGCGGGAACCCGGATACGCAGCGGCGCAGGAACCTTCGATGTCAGCCTCAGCATCCGGGCGATACCCGAGGCGCCGGTGTCGCCTTCGAGCATGTTGTCGCGGGTCATCAGATACACGGCCCGGTCCTCGTCGGCCGCGGCGCCGTCGACCACCGGCATCAGGTCGCATCCCGGGAGCGGATGGACCTCGGAGAAGGACTCGGCGAGCGCCGACGCTGTGGCGGCCACGTCGATCCCGGCGGCGGACAGCAGGGTGGGGACCAGGTCCACGTGTGACGTCGGAGCGGTCACCGTGCGCGCCGGGGTGGCCCGCTGCCCCACCCGC
Source organism: Mycolicibacterium poriferae (assembly GCF_010728325.1). The sequence goes on along the minus strand of NZ_AP022570.1, from coordinate 4,592,924 downwards.
GCGATGACGAACGGTACCCGGGTGGCCTCGTCGTACAGGTTGAACCATTTCTGGTGCAGGCCGCCGTGCGCGCCGAGCAGGTCGCCGTGATCGGCGGTGCGCACCAGCACCGTGTCGTCGGGTCCCTCGGTGGAGCCGCCCTCGGTGACCGCGCGGCGCACCCGGTCGATCGGCGCGTCCACCTCGGCGTGCAGCCGGTAGTACAGGTTGCGGTAGGCCTGTGCGTTGTGACGATAGGTGCGCTCGATCATCCGAGCCGGGCCGTATCCGGAGTAGTAGGCCTCCCGGAACGCTATCTGCGCAGCGGGTTTGGCGGCCAGGTCCTCGTCTGCGGTCGGAGCGGCCGGCACGTTCGGTGGGTCCAGCGGTGACGGTTCCAGCGGGTTGCGGCGCGACCATGCGGGAAACAGCACGATGTCGTGTGGGTTGACGAAGCTGGCCACCAGCAGGAACGGGCGCAGCGCCGCGGGGTCGCCGGCGCGGCGGCGCGCGTAGCGGTCCTCGAGCCAGGCCACCACGCGGTCGGCGATCAGCGGGTCGCGCCGGATGCCGGCATTGGAGAGCGCGGCTCCGTGGGGTTCGGGGCCGACCCAGCCCGAGAAGCCGTACGGTGCGAGGGGATCGGCGTCCAGGTAGCGGCGCACCGCACGGTGGTCGACGACGCCGTCGTCGTCGTTGGTGGCCAGGGATCTTCCGGTTTCGGGGTCGATCAGGTCGGCGTGCGAGATGTGCCATTTGCCGTCGTAGTGGGTGTCGTAGCCGGCCGCGCGGAACCAGTTGCCGAGGGTGGGGACCTCGCCAGGACGCAGCCAGCGTAGTCGGGAGTCGTCGTATGCCTTGCCGATGCCATCGGTCTGCGTGACGCCGTGCAGGTCCGGGTAGTGCCCGGTGAAGATGGTGGGCCTGCTGGGCACACAGGCCAGCGAACCGGTGTAGTGCCGGGTGAAGTTGACCCCGTGTTCCTCGAACCACGCTGCGCCGCGCAGGGTTCGGGTCCGCCAGTCGGTGACCGCGTGACCTTCGTAGGGCGGGGTCGCGCGTTCCTCGTCGGTCATCACGATGACGATGTCAGGTCGGGTTTCGGTCATACGGTCACTCCTTCTGATGCAGTCGCCAGCGAGGCCAGCAGTGCCCGCGATCGGCGGGCCACTATCCCGGCCAGCACGCGCTCACCGACCCGGCGCAGCGGCCCGTGCGAGGCGCGCACCGTACTCGTCAGGGTCACCACGGTGGAGGTCGGGGAATCGGGGAGCAGAGTCCATCGGTTGTTCGCCGACACCGACGGCGGCAGACCGGCGATGTCGTAGGCCAGTGCACGGCTGACCTCGAAGTCGGTGATCGTCTCGATGAAGGTGTCGCGACCGACCTGGACGCGGCGTGCGGTCCCCACTCCGGGGGGATCGGCGGTCTGACGGAGCAGGCTGCAGTGGTCCACGCCGTCGGCCCAGCCGGCCGCGGCGCCGAAGTCCGCCAATACCGCCCAGATCTCCTCCGGGCGTGCCCGGATCACGCGTGAGCAGCTGACCTCGGCCATCCACTCATCAAACTCGGTCTGCGACGCGGCCGCAGGTCAACGCGCAGAAACACCGCTCAGGACGGTGCGGGCGATCGACTCGGCCCTGCCGGTCTGGAACGACCGTCCCTCGCTGAGGATGGCGTAGACGACGCCACCGACGATGGCGTCGGACGCGTCGCGGGCCGCGTCGCCGGTCCATCCGGCGGCGATCAGCCGGGCGGTGACGGTGTCGCGCAACGGTGTGGTGAAGCCCGCCTGCAGGCGGGCCTGCGTGTCGGGGTGTTCGACTCCTGCGATGGTCAGGATGCGCAGCATGGCGTGTCCGCGTGCCGTGGTCAGTGCGGTGGCCAGTGTCGTTGTCCACCGGCACACGTCAGCGGTGACGTCGTCGGTCGTGACGATCGGTCGCAGGATCCGGTCGGCGTCTTCGAGGATGACGTCGGCGACCAGCGCGTGCCTGCTCGGCCACCACCGGTAGATGGTCTGCTTGCCGACACCCGCGCGGGCGGCCACGGCCTCGATGCTGAGTTTGTCGAAGCCGCGTTCCAGCAGCAGGTCCCTGGTGGCGCGCACGATCGCGACGCGGGACTTCTCGCTGCGCCGTCTCGGGGTGGTGACCTCGGTGGTCATCAGCCGACCCGTGCCGGGCGCGGCTTTACACGCTGGACCATCGCCCGTAGTGTGCCACAAGACGAGACGTTGCGTCTCGTTAATTCGTATGGAGGGGCTGACGGCGATGGCGGCAACCAAGCTGGTGATCGGCGCCAGCGGGTTCCTGGGGTCGCACGTCACGCGGCAGCTCGTCATGCGCGGAGACAGCGATGTTCGCGTGATGATCCGCAGCACCAGTTCGACGCGGGGTATCGCCGACCTGCCCGTGGACATCCACCGCGGGGACATCTTCGACACCGAGGCCTTGCGTGCCGCGATGAGCGGATGCGACGTCGTCTACTATTGCGTGGTCGACGCCCGGCCGTGGCTGCGCGATCCCCGCCCGCTGTGGCGGACCAACGTCGACGGCCTCCGGCACGTCCTCGACGTCGCCGCACACGCCGACCTGAACCGCTTCGTGTTCACCAGTTCGATCGGCACGATCGGCAGAAACCCGGGCGGACTGGCCGACGAGGACACCCCGCACGACTGGCTCGATGCCGGCGGCGACTACATCCGCTCGCGGGTGGCCGCAGAGGATCTGCTGATGCGCTACTGCTCCGACGCGGGGCTGCCCGGTGTGGCCATGTGCGTGGCCAACACGTACGGCCCCGGTGACTGGCTGCCCACCCCGCACGGCGGCATGCTCGCCGCCGCGGTCCGGGGCGCACTGCCCTTCGCGATCGACGGCTACGAGAGCGAGGTCGTCGGCATCGGGGATGCGGCGACGGCCCTGCTGCTGGCCGGTGAACGCGGCCGTGTGGGGGAACGTTACATCGTCTCCGAGCGGTACATGGCCACTCGTGAGATTCACGAGATCGGTTGTGCTGCAGTAGGTGTGAAACCGCCGCGGTTCAGCGTTCCGATCGGGGTGCTGTCCGCGGCGAGCTACCTCGGTAGCGCGCTGGCCCGCGTCCGTCGAAAGGACACCATGCTCACCCCGCTCAATGTTCGTCTCATGCACATCATGACCCCTCTCGATCACTCCAAGGCCGTCTCCGAGCTCGGTTGGAATCCGCGCCCGACCCCGGAAGCCATCGAGGAGGCCGCGGAGTTCTTCCACGACACCCGCCGGCCCGCGGCGCCGGTCGGGGGTCCTCGGTGACGATCGCGCTGACTCCCGAACAGCAGCAGCTGGCCGAAGCCGTGGCCCAGTTCGCGCAGCGTCACGCGCCGGTCGACAAGACCCGCGAGGCATTCGACGCGGTGGCCCGCGGTGAACTGCCGCAGTGGTGGGATGAGTTCGTCGTCAACGGGTTTCACGCGGTTCACCTGCCCGATGAGGTCGGCGGGCAGGGCGGCACGCTGTTGGACTGTGCCTGCGTGCTCGAGGCCGCCGCGACCGCGATGCTGCCAGGCCCGCTGGTGTCGACGGTCATCGCCGGCGCGCTCGCCCAACTCGCCGACGAGCCCGAGGCGAAGAGTGCGGTGTTGACGCGGCTGGCCCGCGGTGAGCCGGCATCGGTACTGCTGCCGGATTCGCGTCGTGTCACGGCCCGGCCGGCGGAGACAGGCTGGATGATCACCGGAACCGCGACCCCGGCGCCGGGGGTGTGTGCGGCCGACCTGCTTCTGGTCGCTGCTGTCGGCGAAACGGCCACCGACACCGGGGACGAGATCCTCTGGTTCGTGGTCGATCCGACCGGCCCCGGCGTGCGGATCGACGCGCTCGAGAGCACTGACAAGACCGTCGATGTCGGCGTCGTGCATTTCGACGGGTATGTCGCCGAACCCGATTCACTCCTCGCCGGGATCGACGCGGTGCGGGCCCGGTGCCTGGCCGTGGCGCTGACGGCCTGCGCGGCGGTGGGCGCCATTCGCTGGTGCGTGGACGCCGTCACCGACCATCTGCGTACCCGCGAGCAGTTCGGCAAGCCCATCGGGACCTTCCAGGCGTTGCAGCATCAGGCCGCCATGCTGCTGGTGAACTGTGAACTGGCCACCTCGGCGGCGTGGGACGCCGTCCGCGCGGCCGAGGAAGACCGGGTGCAGCACGAGATCGCGGCGGCGGGGGCCGCGCTGATGGCCGTCAGCCCGGCGCCGGAGCTGGTACTCGACACCCTGACGATGTTCGGCGCCATCGGCTTCACCTGGGAGCACGACCTCCACCTCTACTGGCGGAAAGCCACCAGCCTGGCTGCGTCGATCGGACCGGCAGGACGTCATGCGCACGCTCTCGGCGAATTGAGCCGTACCCATGACCGCGACGTTTCGGTGAAGTTGGGCGATCAGGACAGCGAGTTCCGCTCGAGCGTGGCGGCCGTCCTCGACGAGGCGGCGACATTGCGCAACGACAAGCCGGGCCGCCAGGGTGACTACCCGAACCTGGCCACCGGCCCGCAGCGCACGTTGCTCGCCGAGGCCGGCCTGATCGCCCCGCACTGGCCCCGACCGTGGGGCGTGAATGCCACGCCGCGCCAACAACTGATCCTCGACGAGGAGTTCGCCAAGCGGCCGGATCTCGTCCGGCCGTCGCTGAACATCGCCGAATGGATTCTGCCCAGCGTGATCAGCGCCGCGCCGGAGCATCTGCAGCAGCGATTCATTCCCGCCACCCAGCGAGGCGAGCTGGGCTGGTGTCAGTTGTTCAGTGAACCCGGCGCCGGGTCGGATCTGGCGTCGCTGACCACCCGGGCGACCAAGGTCGACGGCGGATGGCGCATCAACGGACACAAGATCTGGACTTCGTCGGCGCACACCGCGGACTACGGTGCGCTGCTGGCCCGCACCGACCCTGACGCCGCGAAGCACCGCGGTCTGGGCTATTTCATCGTCGACATGCGCGCCGAGGGCATCGAGCTGCAGCCCATCCGGCAGGCCAACGGCGAGGCCCACTTCAACGAGGTCTTCCTCGACGACGTGTTCGTGCCCGACGAGATGCTGCTGGGCGGGCCGACCGACGGCTGGGGCCTGGCCATCGCCACGATGGCGCAGGAGCGGGTGGCGATCAGCGGCTACGTCAACGCCGACCGAGCCGGGATACTGCGAAGGCTGGCCAACGAAGGGGGCCCGGATCAGCACCGGGTGCTGTCGGCGTTGGGCGAAGCCGATGCGTACGCCAACGCGATCAAGGTGCTGGCGGTGCGCGAGGTGATCCGGCTGCTCGACGGACAGCCGGCCGGCCCGGCCTCCAGCATCGCCAAGGTGGCGATGAACGTCATGCTGCGACGCACGTTCAAAGCCACTCTGGAGCTCACCGCACCAGCGGCGTTGACGGAGAGGGCAGCAGCGGACGACTCGCCGTCGGTGGTCGAGCCGTACTTCCATCTGCCCGCCGAACTCATCGGTGGCGGGACCAAGGAGATTCAGCTCAACATCATCGCGCAGATGATTCTCGGCCTGCCCCGCCGGTGACGGCGCCAACCGACAAGGAAGTGTCACATGGGATTACGCGGTGACGCCGCGATCGTCGGCTACGTGGAGTTGCCGCCTGAGCGCATGAACAAGGCGACGGTCGCACCGTTCACGCTCGAACAGTGGGCCGAGCTGTCGGCCGCGGCGTTGGCCGATGCGGGTCTGTCCGCGGAACTGGTGAACGGCATCACCACGTCTCCGCTCGCCGAGTCGGAGATCTTCGTTCCCTCGACGGTGGCCGAATACCTCGGCGTGGACGCCAACTTCGCCGAGCATGTCGACCTGGGTGGTGCGACGGCGGCGGCCATGGTGTGGCGGGCGGCCGCGGCGATCGAACTGGGCATCTGCGACGTGGTGCTGTGTGCGATCCCCGCCCGCTACATCACCCACACCTCGGAGAAGAAACCCAAGCCGCTCTCGGATGCGGTCTTCTTCGGTGCGTCGAGCAACCAATTCGGCTCACCGCAAGCCGAATTCGAGATCCCGTACGGCAACCTCGGTCAGAACGGTCCGTACGGACAGGTGGCCCAGCGGTATGCCGCGGTGTACGGCTACGACGAGCGCGCGATGGCCAAGATCGTTGTCGACCAGCGGGTCAACGCCAACCACACCGAGGGCGCGATCTGGCAGCACACGCCGCTGACCATCGACGACGTGCTGGCGAGCCCGGTCATCGCCGACCCTCTGCACATGCTCGAGATCGTCATGCCGTGCGTGGGCGGGGCGGCCGTCGTGGTCGCCGGCGCCGAGGTGGCGGCACGCGCCAAGAACCGTCCGGTGTGGATCAAGGGCTTCGGTGAGCATGTGCCGTTCAAGACGCCGACCTATGCCGCCGATCTGCTGCACACCCCGATCACCCGGGCGGCCGACACCGCATTCACGATGTCGGGCTTGACCAGGGAGCAGATGGACATGGTCTCGATCTACGACTGCTACACCATCACCGTGCTGCTCAGCCTCGAGGACGCGGGCTTCTGCGCGAAGGGCACGGGCATGGAGTTCGTCGCCGCCCGCGACCTGACCTTCCGCGGTGACTTCCCGCTCAACACCGCGGGCGGCCAGCTCGGTTTCGGGCAGGCGGGCAACGCGGGCGGCATGCACCACGTCTGTGACGCCACCCGCCAGATCATGGGGCGCGCGGGGCCCGCTCAGGTCGCCGGCTGTGATCGGGCCTTCGTGTCCGGCAACGGCGGCATACTCTCCGAACAGACCACCCTCGTGCTGGAAGGGGATTGAGCGTGGATCCGTCGATGTTTCAGCGCCCGATGCCGGTCAAGACACCGACCACCGCGCCGTTCTGGGATGCCCTGGCCGAACATCGGGTCGTGATCCAGTATTCGCCGTCGTCGGGCTCGTATGTGTTCTATCCGCGGGTGCGTGCCCCGCGCACATTGGCCGACGACCTGGAGTGGCGCGAGATCTCGGGGATGGGCACGGTGTATTCGTTCACGGTGGCCCGCCGGCCCGTCGGGCCGCATTTCGCGGACGCGGTGCCTCAGTTGCTGGCCATCGTGGAATGGGACGAAGGGCCCAGGGTGACCACCGAGTTGGTCAACGTCGAGCCCGGCGACATCGCCGTGGGCATGCGGGTGCGCCCGGTTTTCTGTGACTACCCCGAGCACGATGTGACGATGCTGCGCTACGAGCCTGCGGATCCACGATGACCGACCGCACCGGCGAACAGCAGATCGGCCATGTGCTGGTGCGGTACGCGACCTAGCGACACCGTCCGGAAGATCGCTCAGGCAGTGGACGCCGTCTTGTGCGGAGGATGAGGCGATTCCGGTCGCCGCGGGGCGAACAGGTCGGTGGCGGTGCTTCGCCCGCGCAGTGTGGTCTGACCGACGGGGACCCAGCAGGCTCGCTCGGCGGGCGTGGCGGCGGACCTCGCGGTGCCGGAACACAGTGTGCGGGTGCCGAATTCTTTCGCGTGATCGGCCAACCTGGCCGCCTCGTTGACGGCATCGCCGACGACGGTGTACTCATAGCGGTTCTCGGCTCCGATGTTGCCGGCGAACACCGGACCGGCCGACACTCCGATGCCGAAATCGAGTGGCAAGCTACGCAGTTCGTCGGCCAGTGCGCGGGCTGTCGACATCGCGGCGGCAGCGGGGTCGTCGACGCGCAGCGGCGCGCCGAACACCGCCAGCGCGGCGTCGCCTTGAAACTTGTTGATGAGCCCGCGGTGTGCGTCGACCTGGGCCACGACGATGCGGAAGAAGGCATTGAGCACCTCGGCGACCTCGTGAGGCTCGCGGTCGACGGCGAGCTGGGTGGAGTCGACGAGATCGATGAACAACACCGCGACGTCGCGTTCGTCTCCGGCGGATGTCTCCTCGGCAGCGACTGCGTGGCGGGCGACTTCCTCACCGACGTGACGGCCGAACAGGTCTCGGAGTCGATCGCGTTCCCGCAGCCCGGCGACCATGCTGTTGAAGCCGCTCTGCAGCCGGCCGATCTCGGACCATTCGTAGACGTCGACGGAACGGTCGATGTGGCCGCGCTCGACCTCGGCCATCGCCTCGATCACCTGGTTGACCGGATCGGAGATCGACATCGACACCAGGATCATGGCCCGCAGGCCGAGCAGTACGGCCACCAGGGCCAACACCAACAGGGCCAGGTCGATCGACGTCGACTCGTCGATGAGCCAACTGTTGGACCGCATGACCAGCAGCAGCGCGATCGCCGATCCGGGCAGCGCCGTGCACACCAGCCACATGATCAACAACCGCGATCGGACCCCCGGCACCGACCGTCGATACCGGCCCGGAGAGACTCCGGCCAGTATGGGGCGCAGGGTGCGCAGGGTGAACAGGAAGCCGGTGCTGACGGTGGCCACCGCGCCGAACAGCATGGTCGACGCGATCACCATGAGGGCCGCCGCCCCCGCGGTGTGGTTCAGAGGTATGAGGATCGCGGTCGCCAACATCCACGGCGCCAAGGTGATCGCCGCCTGCCGTCGGGTGATCCTCGAGGCGTTTCGAACCTGCTTGTCGGTGGGAGGTGAACCGCTTTCGAGCCAGCGCAGGGTGGGTCGCACGGTCAGTGTGGCGCCGACGGCCACGAGGGTGGTGCCCGCGATGACCTGGACGGCCAGGATGACCAGACCCTGCGCATTCCACGTGCTCCGCCCGCCCAGCGACATGACGATCGCCACGACCTCGGCCAGCGTCAGAAGGTAGGCCCAGGACAGGCCCGCGACGTAGCGCACCAACAGCCGACGGGGCCTCACACGGCCGAAGGTATCAGCCGCCGGCCAACGAGGGGTTCGGCGCTCATTGCGGCGCGCCGCGACCCAGCAGGCCCCGGCTTACCGTGTCAGTCGCTGGCGGGCAGCGGCTTTGCCTCTTTGAGCGACAGGGGAGTCGACCCGATGCTCAGTGTGCCCTTGCCGGCCTTGGTCACCAGGACTTCGGCGCCGCCGTCGTCGACGTAGCGCTTACCCATCAGCGTGCCGTCGGACATCGAGTCGTCGATCGTGAGTGAGGTGTCCCCCTCGGAGCCGATCGGGACCATCGGAGCGCCCCCTGCGCGCAGGTCGTCGAGGCTGTCAGCGCTGCGCACGACGATCACCTGGGTGTCACAGACCTGGCTCTGCAGCCGTGTGCCGTTCTTGATCATGCGGGCTCCTTTGTCTGGGCGTTGAGTTCGTCGACGAGATCGCGGCGCAGCACCTTGCCCGTCGCGTTGGTCGGCAGCTCGTGCCGGAACACGACCCGATCGGGGGTACGCGATCCGCGCAGCTGTGAGCGAACGTAGCTGCGGAGGTCTTCGATATCGGGTTCGGTCCCTGAGCGGGGTACCACGACCGCGACGATGATCTGGCCCCACTCGGGGTCGTCGGCGCCGACGACGGCACACTCACGCACGTGGGGATGCTCGACCAGGACGTCCTCGATCTCGGCGGGCGCGATGTTCTCGCCGCCCCGGATGATCGTGTCATCGGAACGTCCGCCGATGAACAGATAACCCTGCTCGTCGAGGAACGCCACGTCCTTGGTCGGGAACCAGCCCTGCTCGTCGAGCACCGAGCCGATGTCGGTGTATTTGCCCGAAACCTGTTCACCGCGGACGAACAGTTCGCCGGGTTCGCCTGCACCGCACACGGTGCCGTCCTCGCGGCGGATCTCGACCTCGATTCCCGGCACCGGCAGGCCCACCGACCCGAGTCGACGCACGGCGGCCGGGTCGTCGGCGGCCAGCGCGTCGCGGTGGTCGTCGGGGGTGAGAACGGCGATGGTGGAACTGGTCTCGGTGAGTCCGTAGGCGTTGACGAAGCCCACATCGGGGAGCAGCTCCAACGCCCTCCGGACCAGTGGCAGCGCGACCTTGGAGCCGCCGTAGGCCAGTGTGCGCAACCGGGGCAGCGTGATGTCCCGGGATTCGAGCACGGTGACGATGCGGTCCAGCATCGTGGGCACCACGGTCGCCGACGTGACACCCTCGTCGAGCACGAGCTGTACCCACTTGTCGGCGTCGAAGTGCCGCAGGTACACCATCTTCCGGCCCGCGTACAGGTTGGACAGCGCCGCACTGACACCGGCGATGTGATAGGGCGGCACGCAGATCAACGCAGCGTCACCGGGTTCGGCGGAGGCGAACTCGACGGTGCCGGTGATGTAACTGGTCAGATTCGCGTGGGTGAGTTCGACCGCCTTCGGTTTTGAGGTGGTTCCCGAGGTGAACAGCACCACGCCCACGGCGTCAGGGTCGGCGAATTCCGCCGCCGGTTCGGCGGTCCGTGCCGACTCGAGGAACTCGGCAGAGCCGATGGTCCGGTAGCCCTCTCCGACGGCGTCGCGGTACTCGTCGTCGACGACCACCAGGGGGTCGGGCAGGCGATCCAGCAGTGCGCGCAGGCCGTCGGCGGACAACCGGTAGTTCAACGGGGTGACCGGAACTGCGGCGCGGGCCGACGCGAACAACAGCAGCGGCAGCATCGCGCCGCCGGTGCCGACGTAGGCGACATGGCGGGCACCCGACGCCGCGATGACGCCGGCGCCGCTGTCGGCCAGCGTGCTCAGTTCCTCGGTGGTGAGCCGGATGTCGTCGTCGACCACCGCCGTCCGCTCAGCGTCGGCCGACGCGACTTCCTGGGCCATCTCCAGCAGCAACGAAATGCTCATGATTTGTCCACGAAGATATCCCACATCGGGTTGTCGCCACCGCCGTAACGCGACAGATCGGTCATGCCCGCGGCGGTGAGCACGTCGGCGTCGATGTAACACTGCCCGTTCGCCTCGGCCGCCGGCTTGTCGAAGATCTCGACTGCGGCGTCGGCCATGATGTCGGGGCGCCGCGACGCCTTCACCAGGTCATCGCCGTCGGCGAGGTTGGACACGGCCGAGGTCGCGATGTACGTCTGCGGCCACAGGCAGCTGAATGCGATTCCGGTGCCGTCGTATTCGGCCGCCCAGCCCAGGGAAAGCAGCGTCATCCCGTACTTGGACAGCGTGTAGGAGGGATGCGCACCCAGCCAGTGCGGGTTCAGGTTCAGCGGAGGCGCGAGCGTAAGGACGTGGGCTGCGATCCCGCTTGCTCCCTGCGTGCGCGTTGCCTGATTTGCTCCTTGCGTGCGCGCGGCCGACTCCCGCAGATGCGGCAGCGCGGCCTTGGTGAGCAGGAATGTGCCGCGGACGTTGATGTCCATCATCAGGTCGAACTTCTTGGCCGTCAGGTTCTCGGTCGGTTCGGTGGCGATCGCACTGGCGTTGTTGACCACGATGTCGATGCCGCCGAAGCGCTCGACGGCGGTGTCAACGGCGCGCATGACGTCGTCTTCGTTGCGGACGTCCCCGACGACGGCAACCCCTTTGCCGCCGGCCGCCTCGACCTCGGCGACCGCGGTGTGCACTGTGCCGGGCAGCTTCGGATGGGGTTCGGCGGTCTTGGCCAGCAGCACGACGTTGGCGCCGTGCCGGGCGGCGCCCAGCGCGATGGCGAGTCCGATGCCCCGGCTGCCTCCCGAGACCACCATGGTGCGATCGGTGAACGCTGCGTTCGACGGTGACGATCCGGCCAACTGGACTCTCCTCTTCGCGGCGGCAGATAGTGAGGTTCTCATTTTACGCGAATCACATAATCGCTGTGTACCGGGGTTTCAGCCAATGGTCCGGCCCGCGAACACCCACTGCGGCGTGCGGCTTTCCCATAAGCGGTATTGGCATTCTCATTTTTTGCAAGTACGTTATCTGCGATGTCTCAGCCAGTCGATCCCTCCGTGCAGACTCCCTCCGGGATTCCGCTGGAACCGGTGTACGGTCCGGCGCAGCGGGCCGCGGACCCGCCACCGCCGGGGACGTATCCGTTCACCCGTGGGAACTTCGCCTCCGGCTACCGGGGCAAGACCTGGACATTCCGGCAGTACTCCGGTTTCGGCACCGCCGAGGAGTCCAACCGCCGCTACCGCTACCTGCTCGACCAGGGCGGCACGGGTCTGTCGGTGGCGCTTGACCTGCCCACGCAGTGCGGCTACGACTCCGACGATCCCGAATACGGCGAGGAGGTCGGACGCGTCGGCGTCGCGGTGGACACCCTGGCCGACGCCGAGATCCTGTTCGACGGCATTCCCCTGGACAAGATCAGCACCAGCTTCACGATCAACGGCACGGCGGCCATCCTGCTGGCGTTCTATGTCGCCGCCGCCGAGAAGAAAGGGTTGCCGCGGGAGAAGCTCACCGGCACCATCCAGAACGACATACTCAAGGAATACGCCTCCCGCGGCACCTGGATCTGGCCGCCGGAGCCGTCGCTGCGTCTGATCGCAGACACCATCGAGTTCTGCGCCGCCGAAGTGCCGCGGTTCAATGCGATCTCGGTCGCGGGAGCCCATTTTCGCGACGCGGGCGCCAATGCCGTGCAGGAGATGGCCTTCACGTTGGCCGACGGTGTCACCTACTGCGACACCGTCGTCGAGCGCGGCCGGATGACCATCGACAAGTTCGCTCCTCAGATCTCGTTCTTCTTCTACACCCACGGTGACTTCTTCGAAGAGATCGCCAAGTACCGGGCCGGCCGGCGCCGGTGGGCGACCATCGTGCGCGAACGTTACGGAGCGACCACCGACAAGGCCTCGATGTTCCGATTCGGGTGCGTGGCCGGTGGGGCCTCGCTGTACGCGCCGCAAGCCCAGAACAACCTGGTGCGGGTGGCCTACGAAGCGATGGCCGCGGTCCTCGGCGGCGTGCAGTCCATGTTCACCGCCGCCTGGGACGAGCCTTTCGCCCTGCCCAGCGAGGAATCGGCCACGCTCGCCCTGCGCACGCAGCAGATCCTGGCCTACGAGACCGGCGTGACCAAGGTGGCCGATCCGCTCGGCGGCTCCTATTTCGTCGAGGCGCTCACCGATGCCACCGAGGAGAAGATCGTCGAGATCATGCACGACCTCGAGATGCACGGGGGCATGGTTCGTTGCATCGAGGACGGTTACCTGCAAGGTCTGATCGCCGACGAGGCCTACAAGATCCACCAGGAAGTGGAGTCGGGTGCGCGGCCTGTGGTCGGCGTCAACAAGTTCGTCACCGAGGAGGACCCGCCCGAGATCGCGACGTACGAACTCGACGCCGAAGGCCGTGACATGCAGCTCAAGCGGCTGACCACGGTGAAGGCCGAACGTGACGGCGCGGCGGTCGAGGCGGCGCTGGCGGCGCTGGCCAGATCCGCCGACGGTGACGACAACTTGATGCACAAGCTCATCGACTGCGCGAACGCCTACTGCACGGTGGGGGAGATGGTCACCACGCTGAAGTCGGTGTGGGGCGAGTTCCAACAGCCTGTCGTTTTCTAGAGGAGGAGCTGTTCTGGTGCGCACGCGAAGAGCACATCGGGCAATGCCGCGCAACGCCACGACGAGCCGGCGCGAAGGAGCGAGCTCATGAGTGTGCGGGTACTCGTGGCCAAACCCGGACTGGACGGCCACGACCGGGGCGCCAAAATCGTCGCGAGGACGCTACGCGATGCCGGATTCGAGGTCATCTATACCGGCATCCGGCAACGCATCGAGGACATCGTCTCGATTGCCCTGCAGGAAGACGTTGCGCTGGTGGGTCTTTCCATCCTCTCGGGCGCGCACGTGGCACTGACCACCCGCACCGTCGACGCGCTGAGGGCGGCCGACGCCGGCGACATCGCCGTCGTCGTGGGCGGGACGATCCCGCAATCCGATGTCCAGAAGCTGCTGGACGCCGGTGCGGCAGCGGTGTTCCCGACCGGCACGTCGCTGGAGGATCTGGTGCGTGACGTGCGGGCTCTGACGAACAAGGTGGAGCAGGGATGAGTATGAGACTCGGCGTGATGATCGGGGCCGAACGCGGCGACATGGCGCGCAAGGTGACCAAGTTGGTCGCCGACATCGAGTGGGCCGAGCAGGCCGGGCTGGCGACGGCCTGGATGCCGCAGGTGCCCGACGACTTCGACTGCCTGACGATGGTGGCGTTGATGGCCGCGCACACCTCGCGCATCGAGCTCGGCACCGCCGTGGTTCCTCTACAGGCCCAACATCCCATAGCGCTGGCCCGCCAGGCCCTTTCGGTGCACGCCGTGACGCAGGGTCGGCTGGCGCTCGGGGTCGGTCCGTCCCATCACTGGATCATCCGAGACATGCTGGGACTGCCCTACGAGAAGCCTGCCTCTTACACCCGGGACTACCTCGAGGTGCTCGACGCCGCGCTGGCGGGCCCGGGTCCGGTCGACGTCGAGAACGACACGTTCACGGTGCACAATCCGACAGCGTTGGGCGCCGAAGCGCCGATGCCGGTGCTGGTAGCCGCGTTGGGCCCGGTGATGCTGCAGATCGCCGGGGCGCATGCGGACGGCACCGTTCTGTGGATGGCCGACGAGAAGGCCATCGGGGAGCACATCGCACCCAAGATCACCAAGTCCGCGGCCGAGGCCGGCCGGCCGGCGCCGCGCATCGTGGCCGGCATCCCGGTGTGCCTGTGCGCGAACTCGGAGATCGATGCAGCCAAGGAACGCGCGAATCGTATCCTGGCGGAGGCGGAGACGTCGCCGAACTATCAGCGCCTGCTCGATCGCGGCGACGCCCGCAATGTCGGTGAGCTGTGTGCGGCCGGCGACGAAGAGGCCATTCTGGCGCGCTTCAAGCAGTTCGCCGATGCCGGTGTCACCGACCTGTCGGTGCGTCTGCTGCCGATCGGGGACACCCGCGACGAGTTGATCGCGTCGAAGTACCGCACCCGCGAGGTGATCGCTGAACTGGCCAAGGCCGTATGATCACCGTCTGCCGTGGATGAGACGCCGAAGGGGACCGCAGTGAACAGCCCGGGCCCGTTGGCCGGAATCCGGATCCTCGAGGTCGGCGTCATGCTGGCCGGTCCCTACGCCACGATGATGCTCGCCGATCTCGGCGCCGAGGTCATCAAGATCGAGCCGCCCGGCGGCGAGATCTCCCGGCAGGTGTCCGACAGCTACTTCGCCAGCCTGAACCGCAACAAGCAGAGCGTGTGCCTGGACCTGCGCTCGGCGCAGGGGCGACAGGCGCTCGGAGAGCTGGTCGCCGAATCCCATGCGTTGCTGGTCAACATGAAGCCCTCAGCGATCCGGCGCCTCGGCCTGACCTATGACGCGCTCCGCGAATTCAACGAGGCGATCGTGTGCGTCGCACTGACCGGCTTCGGCCTCGACGGCGGCGACGACCCGGCATTCGACTACGTCATCCAGGCCGCCACCGGGGTCGCGGCCATGACCGGAGACCCCGACGGCCCGCCGACCTTGCCCGGGTACTCGTCGGTGGACAATTCCACCGGTCTGACCGCGGCGCTGGGACTGCTGGCCCAGATCGTCTCCGGCCGGGGCGGACAGGTGGATGTGTCACTGCGTGACGTGATGCTCTCGCAGCTGAACTACCGGGCATCGGCATTCCTCAACGACGGCGCCGCGCCGCGCCGGTACCCGATGGGTGCGCACTCGTATTACGTTCCGGCGCAGTTGTTCACCACCGCCGAGGGCTATCTGGCGCTGTTCATCACCCACGACGCGTTCTGGGCCGCGTTCGCCGGCGAGGCCGGCATCGAGGGCTTCCCGACCATGGCCGAACGGGCAGCCCGGCGGGACGAGGTTCTCGCGGTCGTCACCGCCGCGTTGGCCCGCGATTCGGCGGCCAACTGGGAGGCTCGGCTCAAGCCGCTGGGGATCCCGGTGTCGGCCGTGCGCACACTGCCCGAGGCGCTGGCGGCCACCCCTGAGGTCGTCGTGTCGGCGGGTCGGTTCGAGTTGGTGCGCAGCCCGATCCGCATCGCCGGCTACGAACCGGTTTACCGGGCGGCGCCGCAGCTCGACGAGCATGCCGACGTGATCGACGATCTCGCCCGGTCGGCTCAGTCGGCTCATTCGTCTCACTCGTCATAGGTGACCGTCACCGTGGGTGTGTCCGGGACCGCCTGGCATGTCAGCACGTATCCTTCGTCGACCTCGTCTTCGGTCAGCGCATCGTTGGTGCGCATCGTGGCGCGGCCTTCCGTGAGCAGCGCCATGCACGTGCCGCAATTTCCGGCCTCACAGGAGAACGGGGGCCCCAGCCCGGCGCGCCGAGCGCTGTCGAGCAGCGTTTCGCCCGGCTTCGGCGGGACCGATGCGGTGCTGCCGTCCAGGTGGATCGTGATGGCGCCCGGACTCTGGTCCTCCGCTGCCTGCGACTGTGTCTCCAACTCTGCGTCCACCCTTGCGTCCAACTCCGTCACTGCGGGCCCCTGTTCCGCGGCCAACCGACCGTCTCGACATTGTCATTCTGATAATAGGAGAATAGTATTCTCCTGAACAAGCGGTAGCACTCTCTCAAGTCATGTCGGGCGCTACCGGGAAAGGGCGCGCGCAACGTGACAGGGCGATCGGTGCTCGCCTTCCAGGATCGGCACTACACGCTCGCCGACCTCGACGCACTCGCTGCCGGGCTGGCCGCAGAACTGCACCAACAGGGGGTGCGGGCCGGTCACCGAGTGGCGGTGATGTCGTCGAACCGGCCGGAGTTCGTCGTGGCATTGCGTGCCCTCTGGCGGCTCGGCGCGGCCGCGGTGTTGCTCAGTCCCGCTTGGAAGCAGCGCGAGGTGCGCCATGCGCTGACGCTGACCAGCCCGGCATTCGCTGTCGGCGACCACCCGGTGCTGGCCGAGGTGATGCCGATGCGGCACCTCGATGAGCCGATCGACGCCGCGGACACCGGCCCGACCCAGGTGGACGATCCGTCCTCAGATGCGGTGCTGGTGTTCAGTTCCGGCACGACAGGCATGCCCAAAGCGGTGCGGCACACTCACGCCTCGCTGGCGGCCGCGGTGAAGCACTGGCGCGAGGCTCTGCAGGTGACGCCGTCGGATCGGCTGCAGGTGATGACGCCCCCGTCGCACATCCTCGGTCTGCTCAACATCGTCATGGCGCTCGACACCGGGGCGTGGATTCGCCTGCATCCCCGCTTCGACATCGACACCATGCTCGCCCACATCGAATCCGACCGGATCACGATTGAGATGGCGGTCGCCCCGATTGCGCTGGCCCTGTCGGCACATCCGCGGCTGGAATCGTTCGATCTGTCCTCACTGCGCTACATCATGTGGTGTGCCACCCCGGTCACCGAAAGCGTCGCCGCGGCGGTCTCCGCGCGAACGGGTGTGCGGTGGGTGACGGCGTATGGCGCGAGCGAGTTGCCGGTGATCTCGTGCAACGACCTGGACGACGCACGCCTGGACACCGTGGGCAGGGCCGTTCCGGGCGTCGCGCTGCGCATCGTGGCACTGGACAGCGGCGAACCCGTCGAGCCCTCCGCCGAAGGCGAGATCCAGGTGCGCTCGGACTCGGCGATGGCCGGATACCTGCCTGCGGATTCCACCGCAGCGGCGTTCGCCGACGGTTGGTACCGCACCGGTGACGTCGGTTCTGTCGACGGTGACGGGTGGTTGCGGATCACCGATCGCGCCAAGGAGATGATCAAGGTCCGTGGCTTCCAGGTCGCGCCCGCCGAGATCGAGGCGGTGCTGCACGGTCACCGCGCTGTCGAGGACTGTGCCGTGTTCGGTGTGCCCGCCGCCGACGGGGAGGCCATCGTGGCCGCCGTCAAGCTCTCGGCGGTAGTGGAGCATGACGAACTCGCCGCATTGGTCTCTGACCAGTTGGCGTCCTACAAGCGGCCCAGCCGCGTCGTCGTCGTCGACGAGATACCGCGCCTGCCCTCGGGCAAGGTGCTACGCCGAGTGCTGAAGGAGCGTCTGTGGACGTCCGTCTGAACGAAGAACAACGGCAGTTGCGCGCCGCGGCAGCTGATCTGGCCGACGACCTCGGACCCAGCTCGGTCGCCGACCTCGAGGATGACGCACGCATCGCGAGACTGGAAAAGGCGTTGGATGCCACAGGTTTTCGCGCGCTGCGCGCCGACGGAGCATCGGGTGTCGAGATCGCCATCGTGGCCGAAGAACTCGCGCGTTGCCTCGTCGACGTCCCCTACCTGGGCCCTGTTCTCGCCGACGACCTGCGAGGCAGGCTCGGGCGCGAGGTGCCGGACGCCGGTTCCGGGCCGGCGTCGGTGGACCTCACCGGCAGCCTTGCCGGGGTGGTCGAATCGCCCGCCGAGCTGGCCGAGCTGTCCGACGAGGACTCCGGCCGCTGGTATGCGCTGGCGCTGGCGGCGACCGCGGCCGACATCGTCGGCGCCGCCCGGGGAACGCACGCACTGGCGACCGAATACGCCAAGGTGCGTGAACAGTACGGCGCTCCCATCGGCTCGTATCAGGCAGTGGGACACCTGCTGGCCGAGGCGCTGGCCCTGATCGAGGGTTCGGTCAGTGTCGTGCGGCACGCTGCGTGGGCGGTCGACGCGCTGCCGGTGCGCGAAGCGGTCGAGGCCGCTCGCATCGCGAAGATCTACTGCGCTCGCGCGGGTTTGACGGTCTGTGAGACGTCGATCCAGGTGCACGGCGGCATCGGCAACACCTGGGAGTGCCTGGCTCACGTGTACCTGCGCCGAGTCCTGGCCGCGACCGAATGCTGGCCCGTCAAGCTGGAGGAGCTGACCATTGGACTTTCGTGATTCACCCGATGAGGCTGCATTCCGCGAGCGGCTGCGCGGCTGGCTGGCCGAGCAGAAAGGAAGATTCCCGACCTCTGGTGACGCCTATTGGGCCAAGGCGGGGGAGTGGCACCGGGCGCTCTATGCCGCCGGTTTCTTCGGGACGTCGTGGCCGGAGAAGTACGGCGGCCAGGATCTACCGCCGGTCTACGACGTCATCGTCGACGAGGAGATCGCCAAAGCCGGCGCACCGGCGCGACCCAGCCTGGGCTACCTGGTCGTCGGGCTCTCCCATCACGGCAACGAGGAACTGCGCCAACGCTTTCTGCCCGGGATGATCGACGGCACCGAACGTTGGTGTCAGGGCTTCTCGGAACCCGGGGCGGGCTCGGACCTGGCGTCGCTGACGACGACCGCGGTCCGCGACGGGGACGACTACCTCATCACCGGGCACAAGATCTGGACCAGCTACTCCGACGTCGCCGACTGGTGTCTGGTGCTCGCCCGCACCGACAAGGCCGTGCCCAAGCATCGGGGCATCTCCGCGTTCATCGTCTCCATGCACCAACCCGGCATCGAGCAGCGGCCGTTGAAGATGATCAGCGGCGTGACCAAGGAATTCGGTCAGGTCGCCTTCGACGGCGCGCGGGTCCCCGCCGAGAACATGGTCGGCGCGCCGGGCGAGGGCTGGAAGCTGGCCATGACGGTCGTCAGCCACGAACGCGAACCGTCCACGCTGGGCTTCTCCGCGCGCTATGGAAAGACCGTGCGTCACATGGCGTCTCAGTGGCAAGGAGCCCCGCCGGAGGAGCTGACGTGGGCCTGGGTGCAGACCGAGATGCTGCGGCTGCACGTACGGCGGCGGTTGTCCGAGCAGCTCGACGGACTCACCCACGGCCCCCAGGGGTCGCTCGACAAACTGCTGATGACGTGGGTCGAGCAGTCGGTGGGTCATGCTGCGCTGAAGACCGTCGGAACCGCTGACGAGGAGTTGTTCGGCGCCTACATGTACAGCCGGGCGCAGAGTGTCATGGGCGGCACCTCGCAGATTCAGAAGAACATCATCGCGCAACGCATTCTCGGGCTGGGAGGCTAGGCCATGTACGACATGCCGGAAGAGATCGACGTCCAGGCGGACGGCGCGCTTCGGATCATCACGCTGAACCGGCCCGATGACCTCAACGCGGTCAACGACAACCTGCACGTGGGGCTGGCACGACTTTGGGACGCTCTCAACGAGGACGCAGGCGCCCGCGCAGCGGTGATCACCGGTGCGGGACGGGCGTTCTCCGCCGGCGGCGATTTCACCTATCTCGACGAGTTGCGCAGTGACGAAGCCCTGCGGCAGAAGACGATCAAACACGGCCGCGACATCGTCATCGGTATGGTGCGCTGCCGGATCCCGGTGGTCGCCGCGGTCAACGGGCCGGCGGTCGGTCTGGGCTGCAGCCTGGCGGCGTTGTCCGACGTGGTCTACATCGCCGAGAACGCGTTCTTCGCCGATCCGCACGTGTCCATCGGCCTGGTGGCCGCCGACGGCGGGCCGCTGGTGTGGGGGAGCCAGATCAGTCTGCTGCAGGCCAAGGAGTTCGCGCTCACCGGAGTGCGGATCAAGGCGCAGCGCGCGGTGGATCTCGGGCTGGCCAACCATGTGGTCGCCGACCCGGTGGCCGAGGCGGTGACGTGTGCGAAGAAACTGCTCGAGCTACCGCAGCAGGCTGTCGAGGCCACCAAGCGGCTGATGAACATTCAGTTGGAGAAGTCGGTGATGGCCTCGCTGGACTACGCCAACCTCGCCGAGTACGTGTCGTTCGGCACCGCCGATTTCAACAGGATCGTCGACGGCCTGATCGCCAAGAAGTAAGTGGCATCGGAAAGCTATTGCGCGGTGAAAGACTCGGAGCGTTGGATGGTGCCGGTGACGCCGGTGGCATCCTGCTGTGCGAGTAGCACTGCCGCATCGGCCATCGCTTCCGGCGGTTCGATCATCTCCGGTGGCACCTGCATCCCCCCGCCGCCGGCCTGCCACCCCTCCGTGATCACCACCCGTGACGGGCTCAGGCAATTCACCGCGATGTTGTCGGGCCGCAGGTCGGCCGCCAGACCCAGATAAAGCCGCTCGACGGCGGCCTTGGATACCCAGTACGCGTTGGCGCCGTGCTCGGTCATCGTGACGCCGGTGGTGGTGACGGCGATCAGCGAGCCCCCGCCGCGGGTCCGGACATGCGGGATCACCGCCTTGGTGACCAGGAAAACGCCGGTGGTGTTGACGTCGAGACACAGCTGCCAGCGCTTGAGTGGGGTGGACTCGACGGGCCCCAGCCACAGCACTCCGGCGTTGGCGACCAGGATGTCGATCCCGCCGAATTCGGCAACGGTTGCGGTGACCGCGTCGTCGACTGATTGCTCGCTGGTGACATCGCACGGTACCGGGATCGCGCGGCCGCCCTGCCCGACGATGCGCGCAGCGACCGAGCCGATGGTGCCGGGTAGCTTCCCTTCCTTCTCGGACCGGGCCGCTACGGCGACCGCAGCACCCGCTCGGGCCAGCGCACCCGCGATGGTCGCGCCGATGCCGCGACTGGCCCCGGCCACGAACGCCACCTTGCCGACCAGCGGTCCGCGCGGGTCGGTTACTTCGGCGGGAACCGCAATGCTCCGTCGAGCCGGATGATTTCGCCGTTGAGGTAATCATTTTCGATGATGCTCTGCGCCAGTTGCGCGTACTCGGTCGACCGGCCCATCCGCTTGGGGAAGGGCACCTGAGGGGCCCAGTACTGCTCGAGTTGGTCGGCGGCCTTGCCGTAGGCCGGGGTGTTGATGGTGCCCGGCGCGATGGTCACCACGCGGATGCCCAGCGGGGACAGGTCGCGTGCGGCCACCAGCGTCATCCCGAGGACGCCGCCCTTGGCCGCTGCATAGGGCAGCTGGCCGATCTGTCCTTCGTAACCGGCGATCGAGGCGGTGTTGACGATGACGCCGCGGCCGCCTTCGTCGAGTGGTTCGGTGGTGGCGATGGCCGCCGCGGACAGCCGCATCACATTGAACACCGCGGTCAGGTAGAACTCGATGGTGGTCTTGAAGCCGTCGAGATCCAGTGGGGAGCCGTCCTTGCCGACGAGCCGCCCGCCGCTGGCCGGGCCGCCGTGCGTGTCCACCGAGATCCGCAGGGGTGCAAGAGCTTGCGCTTCGGCGATGGCGGCGTTCACCGACTCCTCCGAGGTCGCGTCGGTCTGGACGTAGCGCACGCCGAGTTCGGATTCCAGTGCCCTGCCCTTGTCGTCGGCCATGTCGGCGATGACGACCTTGGCGCCGGCCCCGTGCAGGCGCCGGACCGTGGCTTCACCCAAGCCGCCCGCGCCGCCGACGACGAGGGCCGAGCATCCGGTGATCTGCATACATCCTCCTGAAATGGCGACTCTCTGGAGCAGAGAATAACATTCTCGCAAATGGGAGGGACACTGCGAAAGGGAGAAGGCGGCTGCGTACGCTCAATCGGGTGACCATCGACGAGCTCATCGCCGCCGCCGCGGGTGGATCGGCCCGCGCGACGGGGCGTCTGCTCAGCCTCGTCGAGAGTCCGCGCCGCGACGAGGTGCTCGGAGCGCTCGGTGGTGTCACCGCCGCCCGCGTGGTCGGAGTCACCGGCCCGCCCGGCGCGGGCAAATCGACCACGGTCGGTGCGCTCGTCGGCGCCTATCGTGCACACGGCCGGCGGGTGGCCGTGCTCGCCGTGGATCCGTCGTCGCCCTACAGCGGCGGCGCCCTGCTGGGCGACCGCATCCGGATGGCCGCGCACATCAACGATCCCGACGTGCTGATCCGCTCCGTGGCGACGCGTGGACACCTCGGCGGCCTGGCTGCGGCCGTCCCCGCCGCCGTGACGTTGCTGTCCGCCCTGAACTACGACCTGGTCGTCGTCGAAACCGTCGGCGTCGGTCAGTCCGAGATCGAGATCGCCGCGGTCGCAGACCCGACCGTGGTCATCCTCAATCCCGGCGCCGGCGACGCCATCCAGGCGGCGAAGGCCGGTCTGCTCGAGGTCGCCGACATCGTGGTGGTGAACAAGGCCGACCGTGAGGGCGCCGACCAGACCGTCCGCGACCTGCGCGCCGAGACCGGGGTCCCGATCCTCAAGCTGATCGCTGCGCAGGGCGACGGACTCACCGAACTCGTCGAGGCCATCGACGCGCATCACCGGACAGACAGCTCCGAACGCAGGAGCGCGCGCGCCCGTTCCCAGATCCTGTCCCTGGCTCAGACCATGTTGCGCCAGCACCCCGACCTCGATCGGCTCGCCGAGTCGGTCGCCACCGGCTCCGTCGACCCCTACCGCGCTGCGACCCGACTGGTCGCCGGCGACCCCCGCTGAGCGCAGAACCGCTCAGGGGGCAGATTTCCCGGTGGCCGCGGCGTAACCCGCCCGGTAGCCGAAGACCATGGCGGGGCCGAGGGTTCCGCCTGCCCCGCCATAGGCCTTGCCGGTCGGCCCGGCCATGGCGTTGCCCGCGGCGAAGAGCCCGGTGATGGCGGTTCCGCTGACGTGCAGTACCCGTCCGTCACGGTCGGTGCGGGGACCACCTTTGGTGCCCATCGCGCCGATGTGCACCGGCACGGCGTAGTACGGTGCCGTGTCGATCGGGCCGAGCGTCTTGCCGGCCTGGGTGGACGCCTTGTCGTCGCCCCAGTAACCGTCGTACGCGCTGGCGCCGCGACCGAACTCGGGATCCTGCTCCTGGGAGACGTTGGTGTTCCAGGCCGCCAGTGTCTCGGCGAGCCCCGCGGGGTCGATGCCGGTCTTGTCGCCCAGCTCGTCCAGGTCCGCGGACTGGCAGAACCAGTCGGGGACAGGCCCGTCCGGATCGACGCCGAGGAACCCATAGTGCTTCAGATGCAGCGAGTCGAACACGATCCACGCGGGGTCGTTGGCATAACCGAGCTTGGGGTCCAGGAAGTGGAACGGCCCCGCCATCGAGTTGTACTCACCGGCTTCGTTGAGGAACCGCCTGCCGGCCCGGTTGACGATGATGCTGCGGGGGCGGGTTCGTTCCAACCGGACGCTGCGGCTGCGGGGGTGCCCGGCATAGGTGTCGCCGGGAATCTGGATGACGGGCACCCACCAGGCCTCACCCATGTTGGCCAGGTCCGCGCCGTGCGCCATCGCCATCCGCAGGCCGTCGCCGGTGTTGTTGGGCGGCGAGACCGCGCCGCGCATCGGGCCGCGCAGATAGGCCTCGACCATCCGTTCGTCCCACTCGAAGCCGCCGGTGCCGAGTACCACGCCGCGGCGGGCCCGGACCCGAAACTCCCTGTTGCCCTGCTCGATACGGACGCCGACGATGCCGAGTGGATCGGCGACGAGCTCGACCGCTCGCGCCTCGGTGTGCGGCACCACCCCGGCGTCGAGCAGCGCCTTGAGGAGGCCCGCGATCAGCGAGGTGCCCGCGACGCAGTAGTCACCGGACTCGTCGTTGACGGCGGCGTGGATGCGTGCCCGGGTCTCGGCGTCGATCCCGACGTTGCTGAAGTCGGCGGGAAACGTCGTGATCCGGTCGCGCCACTCACCGAGTTCGGCCCGATTGAACGGCTTGGTGTTCAGCGACCGCCCGCCGCCGGGCTGACCGCCGGGCAGCTCGGGTTTGTAGTCGGGGAAGCCCTGGGCGACCTCGAACCGCAGATCGCTGTGCGCCTCGACGAAGTCGAGCATGTCGGCGCCGGTGTGCACGAATGTCTCGACGAGCTCGTCGTCCATGTAACCCAATGACTGCGCCCGTAGATACGCCGTGGCATCCTCCGGCGTCAATTCGCCGGTGCTCGAACGCTTGTGGGCCGGTATCCACACGATCCCGCCCGATACCGCGGTGGTGCCGCCGACCGTCGCGGATTTCTCGTACACCTCCACCGAAGCGCCGTGGACGGCCGCGGTCAGTGCTGCGGTCAGCCCGGCGCCCCCGCTACCCAGTACGACGACGTCGACCTCATGGTCCCAGTCGGTCACCGCTGTCTCCCTTCCGTGCTCTCGGTCGACGTCCTCAGGACAGGATCGCCGACAGTTCGTGCGCCGCTGCCATCACGGCGGGTCGTCCGCTCAATACGACGTCTTCGCGGTGTGAGATCAGGTTGATGCAGGTGGGTGGGGCGGGGGGCCTGCGATGCACCGGGACCGCGAGACCGTAGGTGTTGGGTTCGATCTCGCCGTGGGTGATCACCCAGCCGCGCAGCCGGGTCTGAGGCACGAGCTCGCGTTCGTTCGGTCGCGGCGGCATGCTGGCCAGCAAGGCGATGCCCGCGGCGCCGCGGTCGAGCGGATGGCGGCTGCCCTCGTGAAATGCCATCTGGTAGAAGACGTTCGTCGGTGCGATCACTGCGACCGCGACCTGCTGATCACCCTCGGCCACCAGCAGTGACACGGTGCTGCCGAGCTCGTCGGCCAGGCTGCGCAGGGTGGGCACGCACAGCTGCCGGACGTTGTTGTCGAACGATGCACCGAGAACCGCCAGTGCCGCCGCGGGACGGTAGCGACCGTCGTCGCCCTTGGTGACGAACCGGAACTGGGCCAGCGTGCTGAGCAGGCGGTAGGCGATGGTTCGGTGCACCCCGATGTCGTCGGCGACCTGGGCGACGCTCATCCCGTTCGGTGAGCTGGCAACCAGCTGCAATGCGTTGAGGCCGCGGGCCAGAGTCTGCGAGCCGGGCGCGCCGAGACCCGCGGCGGTCGCCCCGGGTTCGGTGGACGGTCGATTCATGCGGACCTTCCTTGACAGATCACTCCTGTGAGAGTGATGCTCTGATTATAGTGCACATGGTTGTGCGATAAATGAGCACAATGCTTACAAAATAGGAGAATAAGATTCTCGCAGTCAAGGTCCCGGGAGAGGAAGCGGTGACGGAATACGAGAGCGTGTGGAGCGACCTGCAGGGTGTCGCGTTCTCGCAGGGCTACCTCGACGCCGGGGGAGTCCGCACCCGGTATCTGCACGCCGGGGATCCGGCGGCGCCGGTATTGGTGTTCCTGCACGGCTCCGGCGGACATGCTGAGGCCTACATCCGCAATCTCGAGGCGCACGCCGAGCACTTCTCGACCTACTCGATCGACATGCTCGGCCACGGCTACACCGACAAACCCGGGCATCCCCTCGAGATCGCTCATTACATGAATCATCTTGCCGCGGTGCTGGATACCCTCGGCGTGGACAAGGCCCACATCAGCGGTGAGTCCCTCGGGGGGTGGGTGGCGTCGCGGTTCGCCGTCGACCACGCCGATCGGGTCGACCGACTGGTGCTCAACACGGCCGGCGGTTCACAGGCCGATCCGGAAGTGATGAAACGCATCGTCACGTTGTCGATGGCTGCCGCGGAGAACCCCACCTGGGAGACCGTGCAGGCGCGCATCAAATGGCTGATGGCCGACAAGACCAAGGACTACGACGACATTGTCGCCAGTCGACAGCGCGTCTACCGTCAGCCCGGGTTCGCCTCGGCCATGCGTGACATCATGGCGCTGCAGGATCCCGAGATCAGGGCCCGAAACCTGCTCGGAGCCAACGATTACGGCGCGATCGCCGCCCCGACCCTGGTGGTGTGGACCAGTGACGATCCGACCGCCGACGTCGCGGAGGGGCGCCGGATCGCCTCGATGATCCCCGGCGCCCGGTTCGAGGTGATGGCCGGGTGCGGACACTGGCCCCAATACGAAGATCCCAAGACCTTCGATCGGCTGCACCTGGACTTCCTGCTGGGGCGCAGATGACTGTGGCCGCGGCTAAGGGGGATCGGAACACCGACACCGACACCGACACCGACGTCGTCATCGTCGGCGCCGGCCCCTCGGGCCTCACGTTGGCCAACATCCTCGGGCTGCAGGGGGTCCACACCCTCGTCGTCGACGAGCGGGACACGCTGATCGACTATCCGCGCGGCGTCGGTCTCGACGACGAATCGCTGCGCACCTTCCAGTCGATCGGCCTGGTCGACCGTGTATTGCCGCACACCGTGCCCAACCAGATCCTGCGGTTCTTCGACGGCAAACGCCGACTGCTCGCCGAGATGGCGCCGCCCGATGCCCGCTTCGGCTGGCCCAAGCGCAACGGATTCGTCCAGCCGATGGTCGATGCCGAGTTGCACTCCGGCCTCGACCGGTTCGACTGCGTCGAGGTGCGATTCGGACACCGCATGCATACCTGCGTCGAGACGACAAACGGTGTCACCGTCGAATTCGCCGACGGACAGCCGGCCGTGCGCGCGCGTTACGTCGTGGGCTGCGACGGCGGGCGCAGTGCCACCCGGCGCCTGATGGGCGTGTCGTTCGACGGCACCACCTCGTCGACCCGATGGCTGGTGGTCGACTGCGCCAACGACCCACTCGGACATCCCAACAGCGAGGTCGGCGCCGATCCCCGGCGACCTTACGTGTCGATCGCGATTGCCCATGGCATCCGCCGATTCGAATTCATGATCCACCCCGACGAGACCGACGAGGAGGCCGACGACCCGGCTTTCGTGCGGCGGATGTTGGGGCAGCTGGTGCCCTATCCGGAGCGCGTCGACATGATTCGGCACCGGGTTTACACCCATCACTCCCGCATCGCCTCGTCGTTCCGCAAGGGCCGGCTGATGCTGGCCGGCGACGCGGCACACCTGATGCCGGTGTGGCAGGGCCAGGGCTACAACAGCGGCATCCGCGATGCCGCCAACCTCGGCTGGAAGCTCGCCGCGGTGGTGACCGGCAAGGCGGGCGACGACCTGCTCGACACCTATGACACCGAGCGCCGCAAGCATGCACGGGCGATGATCGATCTGTCGACGATGGTCGGGCGGGTCATCTCCCCGACGAACCGGCGGGTGGCGGCACTGCGCGACCGGGTCATCCACGCCGCATCCGTCGTCCCGAGCTTGAAGCGCTACGTCCTGGAGATGCGGTTCAAACCGATGCCGCGCTACCAGCAGGGCGCGGTGTGCCACACCGAGAGCGGGTCGCCCAACTCCCCGACGGGCACGCTGTTCATCCAGCCCCGCGTCGACACCCGCGATACCCAGAACGCGATGCTCGACGATCTCCTGGGTAGCGGTTTCGCCGTGCTGTGCTGGAGCAACAACCTGCGCGCCGTGCTCGGCGAACCGGCATTTGGACGCTGGAAGGCGTTGGGCGCGAGATTTGTCGAGGCGAGACCGATGACTCAGCTGCCGTGGACGGGCCATGACGACCCCGAGGTGGTCATCGTCGGTGACCGCACCGGTGCGCTGAAGTCCTGGTTCGACGTCTACCCCGATTCGGTGCTGTTCCTACGGCCGGATCGCTGCATCGCCGGCGCCTGCATCGCCCAACGCGCGCCCGAGATGTCCGAAGCCTTGACCCGTGTGCTGCATCTGACCCAGGGAGGAGGCTCCGGTACCGATGGCGCCACCACAGACGGAAAGTCAGATCGCGCTGTGCTGCATGTCGCACAGTCCGCTTCTGAATCTTCCGGGACCGTCACGCGAACTCCTCGATGACATCGAGGCGGCCGTCGACGGCGCTCGCGCGTTCGTCGCCGAGTTCGACCCCGACCTCGTGGTCACCTTCTCCCCGGACCACTACAACGGATTCTTCTACCGGGCGATGCCGCCGTTCTGCATCGGCACGTCCGCCGAGGGGGTCGGCGACTACGGCACCCACAAGGGTCCTCTCGACGTTCCCGCCGATCTCGCCACCGACTGTGCGCGAGCGGTTCTCGAGGCCGACGTCGACGTCGCGATCTCTGCGGCGATGGATGTCGACCATGGCACCGTGCAGCCCCTGCAGAAGCTGTTCGGCGACGCCACGGCCAAGCCGGTGATCCCGATATTCATCAATTCGGTGGCGACGCCGCTCGGGCCGCTGCGCCGAGTGCGCGCTCTGGGTACCGCCGTCGGCCGCCATCTGGCGACCCTCGGCCGACGTGTGCTCGTCATCGGTTCCGGCGGGCTCTCGCACGATCCGCCGGTGCCGACCCTGGCCACCGCGCCGCCGGCGGCACTGCAGCGCATCGTGCACGGCGTCCCGATGACCGACGAGCAACGACAGGCCCGCCAGACCGCCGTCGTGGCGGCGGCTCGGGAGTTCGCGTCCGGGGCAGGAGCGCTGGCGCCCCTCAACCCTGCATGGGACCACGCATTTCTCGACCTGCTCGATAGTCAGCGCCTCTCCGAGGTCGACGCGTGGGACAACGGCTGGATCGCCGAGCAGGCAGGCAATTCCGCGCACGAGGTGCGGACCTGGGTGGCCGCGTTCGCGGCGCTGGCGGCCCAGGGCAGCTATCGGACGGCTGACCGCTTCTACCGAGCGGCGCCGGAGCTGATCGCCGGCTTCGCGATCAGAACGGCGGTGACGACACCATGACAACGGACACGGAACGGCCGTTCGACCGCGTCACCGATGTGCTGGTGGTCGGCTCGGGAGGTGGCGGTATGACGGCGGCCCTGACCGCCCACGCGGCCGGGCTCGACACGCTGGTCGTGGAGAAGGCATCCCGCTTCGGTGGCTCCACGGCGTTGTCCGGAGGGGGGATCTGGGTGCCGGGCGCGCCCTCGCAACGCCGGGAGGGGCACGTGCCCGATCCGGAGCAGGTGTTCACCTACCTCAAGACGATCACCGAGGGCACCGTCAGCGATGCGCGGTTACGCACGTATGTCGAGGCCGCTCCGGAGATGATGGAATTCCTCGAAAAGCTCAGTCCCTGGCTGGAATTCGTATGGAAGCCCGGTTACGCCGACTACTATCCCGAACTGCCCGGCGGTTCCGCTCTGGGTAGCACGATCAACGTGCCCGAAATAGATCTGCGCGCACTCGGTGACGAGGAACAACACCTGCTGGCGCCGCTGGCGTTGGCGCCGAAGGGCATCTGGTTCGCACCCAAGGATCTGCGGCTGTTCTACCAGGTTCGGCAGTCCTGGCAGGGCAAAGTCGTGCTGCTGAAACTGGTGTGGCGCATGTTCCGGGCGCGGGTATCCGGTGAGCGGATGGCGGCGATCGGCCAGTCACTGGCTGCCAGGCTGCGACTGGCGATGAAGCAGGAGAACGTGCCGCTGTGGCTCGACGCGCCGATGACCGAGCTGATCACCGACGTCGACGGTGCCGTGGCCGGCGCGGTCGTCGAGATGGACGGCCGGCAGCTCCGGGTGCAGGCCAGGCGTGGCGTGGTGCTGGCCAGCGGTGGCTTCGATCACGACATGGCCTGGCGGCTACAGCATCTTCCGGAACTCAAGCGGATCGAGGAGATGCCCGGCGACGCAACGGACTGGAGCTTCGGCAATCCGGCTGCCACCGGGGATGGGATCCGGGCCGGCGAGAAGGTCGGCGGTGCCACGTCACTGCTCGACGAGGCCTGGTGGTTCCCCGCCATCTGCTGGCCGGACGGGCGCCTGCAGTTCATGCTCAACGAACGGATGATGCCGGCGCAGTTCGTGGTCAACGGCGACGGTGTGCGCTTCATCAACGAAGCGGCGCCCTACATGGATTTCGCCCACGCCATGATCGAAGGTCAGCGCTCGGGGGTGACCCACATCCCGTGCTGGCTGATCACCGACATCCGGTCATTTCACCGGTATGTGGTGGGCGGACATCTCCCGATCCCCAAGGTGCCGTTCGCGCCGGTGCCGACAGGACGCACGGTGCCCCAGGCCTGGCTGGATTCCGGTGTGGTCAAGCAGGGTTCCAGCTGGGAGGAACTCGCGGCGGCGATCGGAGTGCCGGGCGACCGGTTGCGCGCGACCGCCGAGCGGTTCAACGAACTGGCCCGCCGGGGCCACGACGACGACTTCAACCGCGGGGACAGCGCCTACGACAACTATTACGGCGACCCGACCCTGCCGAACCCGAATCTGCACCCGCTGGGGGATCCGCCCTACTACGCCTTCCAGATCATCCTCGGTGATCTCGGAACGTCGGGCGGTCTGCGCACCGACGAGTACGCGCGGGTGCTCCGCGCCGACGACAGCGTGGTCGCCGGCCTGTACGCCGTCGGTAACGCATCCGCGGCGGTGATGGGGCGCAGCTATGCCGGCGCGGGGGCGACCATCGGCCCGGCCATGACGTTCGGTTATGTCGCCGCCCGGCACATGGCCGACACCACCCCGGGGGCGGCCGGCCGGTCGACCTCTGCCGAACCCGACTCAGCCATCGATTCACCCGGAACTTCAAGGAGGTAACCGACCATGAAAATTTCCCTGTTCTACGAATTCCCGCTGCCCCGACCGTGGTCGGAGGACGACGAACACCAGCTGTTCCAGCACGGCCTGACCGAGGTCGAGGCGGCCGACAAGGCAGGGTTCTCCACGGTGTGGCTCACCGAGCACCACTTCCTCGAGGAGTACTGCCACTCGACGGCGCCGGAGATGTTCCTCGCTGCGGCCAGCCAGCGCACCAAGAACGTCCGGCTGGGTTTCGGGGTCATGCATCTGCTGCCGAACATCAACCCGCCGGCACGTATCGCCGAGCGTGTCGCCACCCTCGACCACCTGTCCAACGGCCGGGTGGAATACGGCACCGGCGAGGGCTCCTCGGTGGCCGAGCTCGGCGGCTTCAACGTCGACCCGGCCGACAAGCGGGCACAGTGGGAGGAGGCGCTCGAGGTCTCGATCCGGTGTATGACCGAAGAACCGTTCAGCGGGTTCAAGGGCGAGCACGTCGAGATGCCGGCCCGCAACGTGGTGCCCAAGCCGCTGCAGAAGCCACATCCGCCGGTCTGGGTGGCGTGTACTCGCCCGTCGTCGGTGGAGATGGCCGCACAGAAGGCCATCGGCGCGCTGAGCTTCGCCTACACCGGTCCGGAGGCGCTCAAGGAGCGCGTCGACGGCTACTACCGTGACTTCGAGGAGCAGGGCGCACCGGTCACCCCGGCGATCAATCCGAACATCCTTGCCATCGGCGGAGATCTGTCGATGATGGTGGCCAAGAGCGACGAGGAGGCGCTCAAGCGGCTGGGCACCGGCGGCGGGTTCTTCTCGTTCGGCATCATGCACTACTACCTCACGGGTATGCACACCCCCGGACGGACCAAGGTGTGGGAGCGCTATCAGGAAGCGGTCAAAGAGGATCCGACGCTCGCGTACGGCCCGGGCCGCGGTGCGATCGGTTCGCCCGACACCGTGCGGGAGTTCCTCCGCGGCTACGAGGCCAGCGGCGTGGACGAGATCATCCTGCTGCTCAACCCCCGCAGCCATGAGGGCACCATGGAATCCATCGAGATCATGGGCAACGAGATCCTGCCCGAGTTCATCGAACGCGACGAGAAGGCCGTAGCCGACAAGGCCAAACGGCTGGAACCGGTGATCGAGAAGGTCGAGGCGCGCCGGCGGCCCTCGGAGGCACCGTTGTTCGACGAGACCTACGCCTTCGGCGGACTGCCGACCGGGCGCAACAAGTTCACCGCCGGTGAGATCCCCGAGGCGATGGCCGAGATCAACGAGGGACGCGTCAAGGCCGCGCAGCAGGAGAAGGCGGCGCGGGAAGCCGCGGGCTGACGGTGACGGCGTTCGACGAGCTGGTGCGCTACGACGGCAGGCACGTCGTCGTCACCGGGTGCGCATCCGGAATCGGAGCGCAAGTCGCGCACCAGCTCGGCCGACTCGGCGCCCGTGTCACGCAGTTGGACCTGCGGGCGCCGACCGAGAGCTCCGGCGGCCGGTACGTCCCCCTCGATCTGGCGGATCACGAATCTGTCGCCGCGGCCGCTGCCGCGATCGAGGGCGACGTCGATGCGCTGTTCAATGTCGCCGGGGTGTCCTCGGGCATCGGCGATCCGCTGCTGGTGGTCCGGATCAACTTCCTGGGTATGCGGCAGTTCACCGAGGCGCTGATCGACCGCATGCCAGTCGGTGCAGCGATCACGAACGTGTCGTCCCTGGCGGCCTCCGGTTACCGCGAGAACGCCGACGTCACCGCAGGTCTGCTGCGGACCCGATCGGTGGACGAGGGGTTGCGCTGGTGCGCCCAGAACCCCGAAGCCCTCGCGGACGGCGGGTACCGGCTGTCCAAGGAAGCGATCATCCTCTACGGCATGAGACAGGTGGCCGACTTCGGCGCCCGGGGCGTCCGGATCAACTGCACGGCGCCCGGGGTGACCGAGACCCCGATCCTCGACCAGCTGAGATCGGCCTACGGACAGCAGTTTCTCGACTCGTTCACCGCCCCGCTGGGTCGCGTCTCGAATGCCGACGAGCAGGCCGCCGCTCTGGTGTTCCTCGGCAGCAGGGCAGCCGGATACATCTCCGGTCAGGTGCTGTGGGCCGACGGCGGAATCCTCGCCCAGCGGTTCGCGGACACACTCCACGATGCCAGCGAGACCGCGCAAGCAGTGCAAGGGAGTTGAGGGAATCCGACTATGGCCGACAGCATGAGCGACTTCCGCCGGATGGCCGACGACGTACGCAACTGGGGTCGCTGGGGTGACGCCGACGAGATCGGCACGCTGAACTTCATCACCGCCGACAAGGTGGCCGAGGCGGCCGCTACCGTCAAGCAGGGCAAGGTGATCTCACTCGGCGGTGACTTCAGCGCCGGAGGACCGCAGGGTGCCTTCAAGTTCCGGCAGAACCCGCAGCACGTCATGACGGTCGACGGCGGAGACGCCTCGACATTGGTGGAATACGGGCCGCAATGGTTGCGCAACGCCGTGGCCTCGGACGTCAGCGCGTTCTTCGCCGACAACCCGTTCCGCTTCAACGACGACCTCATCGTGATGCCGTTGCAGGCGGCAACCCAGTGGGACGCGCTGTCACACGTGTACTACGAGGACAAGCTCTACAACGGATTTCCGGCCGACTCGGTGACCAGCTTCGGCGCCTTTCACTGCGGCATCGACAAGGTGGATGCCAAGGGCATCACCTCGCGGGGCGTGCTGCTCGATGTGGTCGCTCACCGTGGCGCCGAGGTGTTCTGCGAACCGGGCGTGCCCATCACCCCGGCCGAACTCGACGACGTGGTCGCCGCGCAGAACGTCGAGATCCGTTCCGGTGACGTCGTCGTCGTGCACACGGGATGGTGGACCCGATTCCTGTCGACCGGAGACGGTGCCGAGGCGGGCTCCGGCCTGCACTGGACGTGCGCCGCCTGGCTGCACGAGCACCAGGTCGCGGCGGTGGCCGCGGACAACCTGATGGTCGAGGACCCCGATCCGGGCCACGGCGTGGACGGGACGTTCCTGCCGATGCACATGTTGTGCCTGCGCGACATGGGATTGATGCTCGGCGAGTACTGGGACCTCGGTCCCCTGGCGGCTGACTGCGCCGCCGATCACGTGTACGAATTTCAGCTCGTCGCGCCGCCGCTGAAGGTGGTCGGTGCGGTGGGAGCACCTGTCAGCCCGATTGCGATCAAGTGAGTGATGACGTGACAACCACACCTCAACCGTTCATCGTCGGCCTCGGCGGAACCCTGCGCGCCAACTCGTCGACCGAGCGCGCGCTGCGCCACTGCCTGGCCGCGGTGGAACGACAGGGCGGGCGGACCAGGTTGTTCGCCGCCGAGGAACTCGACCTGCCGATGTACGCACCGCACGAACTCGAACGGACCCCGCGGGCACTGGAGTTGGTGAAGGCGCTGCGGGACGCCGACGCTGTCGTCGTGGGCTCGCCCGGCTACCACGGCGCGGTCTCCGGCCTGGTCAAGAATGCGCTCGACTACATCGAAGATCTTCGTGAAGACCCTCGCGTCTATCTCGACAACACGCCGTGGGGTTGCATCAGCTGTGCCTACGGCTGGCAGGCCGCGGTCGGGACGCTGACGCAGCTGCGGAGCATCGGCCACGCGTTGCGCGCCTGGCCGACGCCGCTGGGCGTCGCCATCAACTCCGCCGATGCGGTCTGGGCGCCCTCGGGTGAACTCGCCGACACCGCACAGGGCAGGGCGGTGGCCGATCAGCTGGAACTGCTGGCTTCTCAACTGCTCGCCTTCGCGCAGACCACACAGGTGCCGGCGTGATCGACCAGCACAGCGTGCTGGTCGACGGTCTGGTCACCGGCTACCTGGACGCCGGAAACGGCGAACCGGTGGTGCTGCTGCACGGCGGGGAGTTCGGTGTCAACGCGCGGATCGGGTGGGAACACACCATCGAGGCGCTGGCACAGCGATACCGGGTGCTCGCGCCGGACATGCTCGGCTTCGGTGAGTCGGCCAAGGTCGTCGACTTCACCGACGGTCGCGGCATGCGGATCCGGCACCTCGCCCGCTTCTGCGAGGTGATGGGGATCGACTCGGCGCATTTCGTCGGGAATTCGATGGGTGCCATCAACATCCTCGTCGACGCCACCTCCGAGGTGCCGGTGTTGCCGGTGCGCAGCATCGTGGCCATCTGTGGTGGCGGCGAGATCCTGCGCAACGAGCACGTCAACGCACTCTATGACTACGACGCCACCCTCGAGGGGATGCGCAGGATCGTCACGGCCTTGTTCCATGACGCGTCGTACCCGGCCGACGAGAGCTATGTGCGACGGCGCTATGACTCGAGCATCGCGCCGGGAGCGTGGGAATCGCTGGCAGCAGCGCGTTTTCGCCGTCCCGGCCTGGAGCCGCCGGCTACTCCGAGCAGTTCGCGTGCCTACGAGCGCATCACCGTGCCGGCCCTCGTGGTGGAAGGCGGTGCCGACAAGCTGCTCCCCGCGGGGTGGGCTGCCGAGATCGCCGGTCAGATCAAACACGGGTGCAGCGCCGTGATCGACGGTGCCGGGCACTGTCCGCAGATCGAGCAGCCCGACGTGGTCAACGCGCTTCTGTTGGATTTCTTCGAAGGGATCGGGAACGAATGACGGACGAGCTGGCGGGCAAGGTCGCGATCGTCACCGGTGGCGCGTCCGGGATCGGACGCGGTATCGCCGAGCGGTTCGCCGCGGAGGGTGCCGGCGTGGTCATCGCCGACGTCCGTGACGACCTCGGCGCCGAACTGGTGGACAAGCTGAACTCAGCCGGGCATCGGACGACCTACCGCCACACCGATGTCGGTGATCAGACGCAGGTCGGCGAGCTGGTGGCGTCGGCGGTGTCCGCATTCGGCGGGCTGCATGTGATGGTCAACAACGCCGGCATCTCCAGCCCGCTGCGAAAAGGGCTGTTCGCCGAGGACTTCGAGGAGTTCGACCGTGTCATGCGGGTCAATCTGCTCGGCGTGATGGCCGGCACCCGCGAGGCCGCCCGGCACATGGCCGACAACGGCGGCGGGTCGATCATCAATCTCGGCTCGATCGGCGGCATCCAGGCCGGCGGGGGTGTGTCCACCTATCGGGCATCCAAGGCGGCCATCATCCACTTCAGCAAGTGCGCGGCGATCGAATTGGCGCACTACGAGGTGCGGGTCAACTGCCTGGCCCCGGGCAACATCCCCACCCCGATCCTGGCCACGTCGGCCACCGACGAGGACCGTGAACGCCTGGAGCGGTTCGAGGCCCGCATTCGTCAGCAGATGCGCGACGATCGGCCGCTGAAGAGGGAGGGGACCGCCGAGGACGTGGCCGAAGCGGCGCTCTACCTGGCGACGGCCCGGTCACGTTACGTCACTGGCACTGTGCTGCCCGTGGACGGCGGAACCGTCGCAGGAAAGGTCATGGTTCGTAAGTCCGACAGGGCGAGCGACTGAGCGATGATTCGTTTAAAGCAGTCGCTTGACTTAGGCGTTGTGACCCGGTTCACTGAAGGGGTGACGACGGCCAGAAGCGTGCGGGCAGACCGGGCGAGCACCACCCAGGAAGCGATCTTGAAGGCGGCCGAACGCCTCTACGCCGAGCATGGGGTCTTCGCCGTGTCCAACCGGCAGGTCAGCGAGGCCGCCGGGCAAGGCAACAACGCCGCGGTCGGCTATCACTTCGGCACCAAGGCCGATCTGGTGCGCGCCATCGAGCACAAGCATCGCGGTCCGATCGAAGAGCTGCGTCAACAGCGGATCGCGGACATCGGTGACTCGGCCGACATGCGCGACTGGGTCGCCGCACTGGTCTGCCCGCTCACCGATCATCTTGCCGCGCTGGGCAACCCGACATGGTATGCCCGGTTCGCCGCGCAGGTGATGACCGATCCGGCCTATCACAACATCATCGTCAAAGACGCCCTGTCGTCCGAGTCGCTGGTACAGGTGCTCGACGGCATCAACGGATGCCTTCCGGAACTGCCGGCCGACGTGCGCATCGAACGCAACATCATGGGCCGGAACCTGTTGATGCACAGCTGCGCTGAACGCGAACGCCTGCTGGCGCAGGGTGCGGTGGTGGCCCGGCCGTCCTGGCAGGCCGCCGCCACCGGCCTGATCGACGCCATCATCGGACTGTGGCACGCCCCGGTCACGGAGGTGCCCTGACGTGCGGGTCACCGTCGACCAGGACAAGTGTGTGTCGTCGGGGCAGTGCGTCCTCAACGCCGGCGAGGTGTTCGACCAACGTGACGACGACGGCGTCGTCGAACTCCTGACCGCCGAGCCCGGCCCCGAACACGCCGAGGAGACCCGAAAGGCCGCGGCCGCCTGTCCGGCCCTGGCCATCCACATCGAGGAGTGACATGACTGACGAGCGCTCGCGCGAGGAGGCGAAATGACCGACACGCTTGCCGGAGGCAAGGTCTCCGCTGACGTCCCCGAGTATCCGATGGAGCGGGATGTGCGGTGTCCGTTCGCGCCGCCGCAACAGATGCTCGACATGAACGACAGCAAGCCGCTGTCGCGCGTGCGGATCTGGAACGGAACGACTCCGTGGCTGGTGACAGGACACGAAGTGGCCCGGGCGTTGTTCGCGGATTCCCGGGTCAGCGTCGACGACCGCCGTGAGGGCTTCCCGCACTGGAACGAGCACATGCTGGCGACCGTCGACAAGCGGCCCCGGTCGGTGTTCACCTCCGACGCCGAGGAGCACACCCGCTTCCGCCGAATGCTGTCCAAGCCGTTCACCTTTCGGCGCGTCGAAGGCCTGCGGTCGGTGATCCAGGAGGTCACCGACGAGTGCATCGACGAGATCCTCGCCGGTCCCCAGCCCGCCGACATGGTCGCCGAACTCGCACTCCCGGTGCCCACCCGCGTGATCAGCGACATGCTCGGGGTGCCCTACGCGGACCATGAGTTCTTTCAGGAACACGCCAACGCCGGTCTGGCTCGCTATGCGGCGGCCGATGCGATGCAAAAAGGTGCGATGAGTCTTCATCAGTATCTGATCAATTTGGTCGAGGAGAAGCAGGCCAACCCTGCCGAGGACGCCGTATCGGATCTAGCCGAGCGGGTCACCGCCGGCGAGATCAGCGTCAAGGAGGCTGCACAGCTCGGCACCGGATTGTTGATCGCCGGGCACGAGACCACCGCCAACATGATCGGTATCGGTATCCTCGCGCTGCTGGAAAAACCTGAACAGGCTGCGCTGCTGCGGGATTCGAACGACCCGAAGTTCATCGCCAACGCCGTCGAAGAGCTGATGCGTTACCTGTCCATCATCCAGAACGGTCAGCGCCGGGTGGCGATCGAGGACATCGAGATCGGCGGCGAGACCATCCGGGCCGGTGAGGGCATCATCCTCGACCTGGCGCCGGCCAACTGGGACCAGCACGCCTTCACGCACCCCGAAATGCTGGACCTCACCCGCGACGCGGGCCAGCAGCTCGGCTTCGGCTACGGCAGGCACCAGTGCGTGGGCCAGCAGCTGGCGCGTGCCGAGCTGCAGATCGTGTTCCACACCCTGTTACGTCGTATACCGACGATGCGCCTGGCGATCCCGTTCGACGAGGTGCCGTTCAAGCACGACCGGCTCGCCTACGGCGTCTACGAACTCCCGGTGGCCTGGTAACCACCGCAAGAACCAGTCCCACAGCCCGATTGGAGTACCAACGATGTCCACCCCGACAGCCATACCTTCACCCTCTCAACCCCCGACCTGGTATCCGCCGGAGGGTTTCGGTGCTCCCAAGAACCGCCACGGCCACTCCGGCGGCGGAGTTCCCGGGCTGCCTGCCGGCACCACGATCTTCTCCGCGGACAACCACATCTCGGTCGCCGACGACATCTTCTACGAGCGCTTTCCCGAGGAGCTCAAGGGCGCAGCACCGCGCATCTGGTACGAGGACGGCGCCTATATGGTCGGGATGAAGGGCAAGGCGTGGACCGGTGGTGACTTCGGTCGCGTCCTCATGCAGTACGACGACCTCGCCGGTGCGGCGTCCAACAACATCGAGGCACGCATCCGCGAACTCAAAGAGGACGGCATCGACAAGGAGCTGGCATTTCCGAATGCCGTGCTCGCGTTGTTCCACTACCCGGACAAGTCCATGCGCGAACGCGTCTTCCGCATCTACAACGAACACATCGCCGACCTGCAGGAGCGGTCCGACGGACACTTCTACGGTGTCGGGCTGATCAACTGGTGGGACCCCAAGGGCACCCGCAGCACGCTCGAGGAGCTGAAGGCGCTGGGACTCAAGACGTTCCTGCTACCGCTGAATCCGGGCAAGGACGACGACGGCAACATCTACGACTACGGCAGCACCGCCATGGACGCGGTGTGGGACGAGATCGAAGCAGCCGGTGTCCCGGTGAGTCACCACATCGGCGAAACCCCGCCCAAGACGCCGTGCCAGCACAACAGCGTCGTCGTCGGCATGATGGTCAACGTCGACTCGTTCCGAGAGCAGTTCGCCAAGTACGTGTTCTCCGGCATCCTCGATCGCCATCCTTCGCTGAAGATCGGGTGGTTCGAGGGCGGAATCGCGTGGGTACCCACGGCGCTGCAGGACGCCGAGCACATGCTGGCGTCCTACCGGCACATGTTCAATCATCAGCTCGAGCACGACGTCCGCCACTACTGGGATCGCCACATGAGCGCGTCGTTCATGGTGGACCCGCTCGGGTTGCAGTTGATCGACCACATCGGTGTGGACAACGTCATGTGGTCGTCGGACTACCCACACAACGAGAGCACGTTCGGCTATTCCGAGAAGTCGCTGGCGTCCGTCGTCGAGAGGGTGGGTCCCGAGGCGGCGGTGAAGATCGTCAGCACCAACGTGCAGAAGTTCCTCGGGCTATGACGATGTCAGGGACCACTTCCGGGGCCGCGTCCGCTGCGTCGAGAACCACGTCCCTCGATGCCGGCGTGACCCAGATCGCCCGCACCGGGTTCACCTGGCTCGACATTCCTCAGGAGCCCGACTTCGCCCGGATGCGCAGAGACGTCGGTGCACGACTACACGCGGCGATGGCCGACCAAGGTGTCGACGCCGTGGTCCTGCTCGGCAACGGCAACGTCATGTACGCCACCGGGATCAGCTGGCCGCTGGCCGACGCCGGGTTGTCGCATGTCGAGCGGCCGGTCGCCGTGGTTCTCGCCGGCGACGAGCATCCACATCTGTTCCTACCCTTCCGGGAAGGCGCGGCGATGGAGTCGGGCCTGCCTGACGACCACGTGCACGGACCGGTCTACCTCGAATTCGACGAAGGGGTCGCGCAGTTCGCCACCATCCTGGCCGAGCTGATCCCAGCGGGCGCCACCGTCGCGACGGACGAGTTGACCGGGGCGATGCGGCGCGCCGGCAGTGCGCTGTTCGCCAGCGCTCCGGTAGACGCCGGCCCGGTGATCGGCGCGGCCAAACTGGTCAAGACCATCGATCAGATCGCCTGTGTCCGGCGCGCCTGCCAGATCACCGAAGTGGCGGTCGGGGAGATCCAGAGGTCCCTGGCGCCCTGCGCCCGTCAGATCGACCTGTCCGCCGAATTCGTACGGCGCACCTTCGAACTCGGCGCGACCACGAACATGTTCGACTCGATATGGCAGGTCATGCCCGCCTCGAAGGCAGCCGGAACCTGGACCACCACCGGTGATCTGGCCCTGCCGCTGCTGACCACCGAGCGGGAACTGGCGCAGGGCGACGTGCTGTGGACCGACGTGTCCATCGCCTACCACGGCTACTGCTCGGACCACGGGCGCACATGGATCGTCGGCCAGGATCCGACCCCTGCCCAGCAGAGGCAGTTCGACAGATGGAGACACATCGTCGACGAGGTACTCGCGGTGACCAGAGCCGGTGCCACCTGCGGTGACCTCGGCCGAGCCGCGACCGCGGCGGCGGGCGGTGAGAAGCCGTGGCTGCCGCACTTCTATCTGGGTCACGGCATCGGGACCAGTGCCGCGGAGATGCCGATGATCGGCACGGACCTCGGCCAGAAATGGGATGACGAGTTCGTCTTCCCGGCAGGCATGTTGCTGGTGCTGGAACCGCTGGTGTGGGAGGACGGCACTGGAGGCTATCGCGGCGAAGAGATCGTGGTGGTCACCGACGGCGGCTGGATGCCGCTGACCGCGTATCCGTACGACCCGTATGAGGTGACCGATGGGAACTGAGATCGAGGCAGACAGCCGAGCGCTGCGGTTCAGCCGGCGCGAACGGGCCTTGGCCCAGATGGAGGCTCACGACCTCGACGCCCTGGTCCTCGGCCGTCAAGCCAACGTCCGCTACATCTCCGGGGCGCCACAACTGTGGGTGGTGGGCACCCGACCGTTCGGTCCGATCTGCGAGTTCGTCCGTGAAACCGGAGAGATCCATCTCAACAGCACGTGGGACGAGGGCATACCTGCGGAGATCCCGCACGAGAACCTCTACGGGTTCGCGTGGAATCCCATGACGCTGATCGGGATACTGCAGAACATCAAGGGCGCCGACACTTTTCGGCGGGTGGGCACCGACGCTCTGACGCCGATGTTCGCCCAGCTGCTGCCGATGGCGTTCCCGAACGCAGAGCTGGTCGATGCCGAACAGGCCATGCAGGCGGCCCGCCGAATCAAGACGCCCGAAGAGGTGGCGGCAATGCGCAGCGCTCTCGTGATCGCCGAGAAGGGGCTGGCCGCCGGTGTCGCCGCGCTCAGTGCCGGAACCAGCGAGAAGATCCTGGCGGGCGCGATACTGGAGGCCGAGGCAGCCGGAGGCGTCAGCACCCCGGCGACGCAGGATGCCGCGTGGGTGACGTCGAAGCAGCATCCGTGGCGTCGCGCCGAGGGCGACGGCCGGGTCCGCGACGGTGATCTGGTGGTGTTGTCGGCCGGGGTCCTCGCCGACGGGTACGTCGCCGAGGTGGCTCGCACGCTCGTTGTCGGAGAGCCGTCAGACGCCGTCACAGCGCTCTACCGCCGCCGGGATGAGTTGTGGGACATGCTCGTGGCGGCCTGTCGACCCGGCACGACCACGAGCGCCCTGCTCGACGCCTACCAGCATGCGGGGGAGGAGCTGCCGGCGATGCCGGTGGCCCATGGTCTGGGTCTGGGATTCGACCCGCCGGTGGTCTCGCCGGGGTTGCGGGCCACCGCAGAGAGCAATGTCCTCGAAGAGGGGATGGTGCTGGCGCTGACCGCCTATGTCTGGGAGCAGGGCGTCGGCGCCGTGCTCACCCGCGATGCGGTGCTGATCACCGCCGACGGCGCCGAGATACTGTCGACGGTGCCGGCCTATGGCGAGGCCGTCCATGGCTGAGCGGCCCTCGCCCGAGGAGATCATCCTCTACGAAAAGGATCGGCGGACCAAGATCGCGACGATCACGTTCAACCGTCCGGAGTTCCTCAACGCTCCGACATCCATGGCCCGGCTGCGCTACGCCGACGTGCTGCGCGCGGCGAACGCGGACAGCGACGTCAAAGTGGTCGTCATCCGTGGTGTCGGCGACAATCTGGGCAGCGGTGCGGATCTGCCGGAGTTCATGGAGGGCAACGACAATCCCGCTGCGCGGCTCGCTGAACTGCGGCTGGAGGACGACGGGGTCGGTGAGGTCACCTATCCGCCGAAAGGCACCTTCCGCAACGGTGCCACGATCAGTTCCTGGTACGCGAACTCCCAGGCCGGCAACCGCGCGTTGCAGGACTTCAAGAAGATCAGCATCGTCGAGGCCAAGGGTTACTGTTACGGCTGGCACTTCTACCAGTGCGCCGATGCCGACCTGGTGATCTCCTCCGACGACGCACTGTTCGGTCATCCGTCGTTCCGCTACCACGGGTGGGGCCCGCGGATGTGGACCTGGGTGCAGATGATGGGTCTGCGCAAGTTCCAGGAGATGGTCTTCACCGGTCGGCCGTTCACCGCCGCCGAGATGTACGACTGCAACTTCCTCAACAAGGTGGTCGCCCGCGACCAGCTGGAGGCAGAGACACAGAAGTACGCACTGGCCTGTGCACGGAACCGACCGGTGGACACGGTGTTCCAGCAGAAGATGTTCTTCGAGATCTTCAAGCAACAGCAGGGCGAGTACATGGGCAGCCTGCTCAGCGCCTTCTTCGAATCGATGGGCAACGGCGTCGCCAACGACAGCGACGACGACCTGGACATGTTCGAGTCGATCGACTCCGGCCTATCTGCGGCAGTCAACGACAACGACAGCAAGTTCCCGCCCGAATTCCGGTTGAGCAAGCGCAACCGGGCCAAGGAGGACTAGACCCTCCGTGCACCCGGAGCCTGACCCGCCTCTTGCCGGCTACGTCGTCATCGACCTGTCCAGCGGGATCGCCGGCGCGTACTGCACGAAGCTGCTCGCCGATGGTG
Organism: Mycolicibacterium poriferae; assembly: GCF_010728325.1. The sequence goes on along the minus strand of NZ_AP022570.1, from coordinate 4,549,901 downwards.
GCGCCGAGGTGATCAAGGTCGAGCCACCCGAAGGCGACCCGCTGCGCGGCTGGTCGGCATCGGGTGCCGAGATCCCCGACGGTGCCGACGGTGGGCTGTTCTCGTTCCTGTCCTGCTCGAAACGCTCCGTGATCGCCGAGCCGGATGCCGACGACGCGTTCGTCGACGCCCTGCTGGCGGGTGCGCACGCCGTCATCTGGTCCCGGGGGCCGGGCGTGGCCGGCGACGGCCGGTTCGCACCCGAGGTGATCCGGCAGCGCCACCCGCACCTGACGGTCACCGCGATCACCTCGTTCGGGCTCGAGGGGCCGTGGAAGGACAAGGCCGCGACCGAATTCACGCTGCAAGCCTGGTCGGGTGGGATCGTCGGCCTGGGCCGCGGGGCCCCGGACCGGGCACCGGTCTACGTCGGAGGCCAGGTCGGCGACTATCTCGCCGGCGCCTACGCCAGCGCGGCGACGTTGGCCTCCCGGTTGCGTGGCGGCGCCGAGCTCGTCGATGTGTCGAAGCTCGAGACCGCCGTCCTCGGGTTGACCTACTACCCGGTCAGCTACTACGAGATGCTGGGCCGGCCCTGGCGCGACGCGCGACGCCTGACGGTGCCCGGCATCGCCCTCGCCAAGGACGGTCTGATCGACATCGGTTGCGGCACTGCCCAGCAGTGGTTCGACCTGTGTGCGATGACCGGTCACGATGACTGGATCGACGAGGATTCGCCGCTGTCGATCACCCAGCAGGCCAACGAGAAGGCCGACGAGCTCTATGCGTGGGTTGGTGAGCAGACCGTCGATGAGATCCGGGACCTGGCCACCGCGTTCCGCATCCCCAACGCCCCGGTGGCCAACGGTGCCAACGTGCAAGGGCTGGATCACTTCGTCGCCCGCGAATCGTTCGTGGTCAATCCGCGCGACGGGTTCACCCAACCTGCCCACCCCTACCGCATGGCGCCCGCGGCGTTGCGGCCACCAGAGCCCGCCCCGCGCCTCGGCGAGCACACCGACCACTACCGCTCGCTGCCGCGAAATAGGATTCCGGGTCGTGAATCTGGCGAAACCGCAGCCTGGAATCCTATTTCGCGGCTGAGTGCGCCGCGGACGGGGCTGCCGTTCGACGGTCTGCGGGTGATCGACATGACCACCTTCTGGGCCGGCCCGAGTTGCACCCACCTGCTGGCCATGCTCGGCGCCGACGTGATCCATGTGGAATCGACCCGTCATCCCGACGGCACCAGGCTGATCGCAGGCATCCCGGTCACCGAGGAACTCTGGTGGGAACGCTCGCCCATCTTCTCGGGCCTGAACACCAACAAGCGTGGCGTGACGCTCAATCTGCAGAGTGCCGAGGGACGCGAACTGCTCAAGCGACTGATCGCCACCGCCGACGTCGTGGTGGAGAATTTCACCCCCCGGGTGCTGGAAAGCATGGGACTGACCTACGACGAGGTCAAGGCCGTTCGCCCCGATGTGATCATGGTGCGGATGCCGGGTTTCGGCCTCGACGGTCCCTGGCGCGACAACCCGGCGTTCGCCTACGTCATCGAAGCTGCCGCCGGAATCAGTTGGCTGACGGGTTATCCCGACCGCAACCCGTACGAGCCCTACTCGGTCGGCGACCCCAACGCAGGCATCCACGCTCTCAACGCGCTGCTGCTCGCGCTGGCCCACCGGGAGCGCACCGGCGAGGGCTCGGTGGTGGAGGCCGCGATGGTCGACGCAGCGCTGAATGTCGCGGCTGAGCAGGTCATCGAATACTCGGCGTATGGCGCGTTGCTGCAACGTGCCGGCAATCGCGGACCGGCCGCAGCGCCGCAGAACCTGTACCGCACCAACGAGATCGACGAGTTCGGCCGCCCCGACAGCTGGGTCGCGATCGCGGTCTCCACCGACGCGCAGTGGTCCGGTCTGTGCGATGCACTGGGCCGACCCGAGTGGGTGGTGTCCGGTGAGCTGGCCACCGCGGACCAGCGGCACGCGCACCACGACCTGATCGATCGACATCTGTCCACCTGGTGTGCCGAGCGCACCGGGGACGAGATCGTGTCCGCACTCTGGGCACACGACGTGCCGGTGGCCAAGGTGCTGCAGCCGCACCGGCAGACCGAACTCGCGCAGCTGCGGTCGCGAAAATTCTTCGAGCCGGTTGGGCACCCGGTCAACCCGGACACGCTCCACAGCACGTTGCCGTTCAGATTCTCGCGTGGGCCGGAGCGGGTGCACACCACGCCGGCACCATTGCTCGGCCAGCACAACAGAGAACTGCTCCGGGAGATCGGGCTCGACGATGATGATGTCGACCGCCTCGAAGCCGAAGGCGTCATCGGATCCGCGCCGGCCCGCTAATCTCGAAGTTCATGACCATCACGCCGTCCGACATCCTGCTGACCGGTCGCGCCGCAGTCGTCACCGGGGGAGGAGCGGGCATCGGCCGCGGAATCGCCGAGGGTCTGGCGGCATTCGGCGCATCGGTGGCCATCTGGGAACGGGATCCGCAGACCTGCGCCGCGGCGGCCGAGGCGGTCGGCGGCCTGGGCCTGACGACCGACGTGCGTGACGGCGAGGCCGTCGACGTCGCGCTGCAGCGCACCGAACAGGAGCTCGGTCTCGTGTCGATTCTGGTCAACAACGCCGGCGGCACCTTCAACTCACCGCTGCTGGAAACCTCCGAGAAAGGCTGGGATGCGCTGTATCGCAGCAACCTCCGCCACGTCCTGTTGTGCACGCAACGGGTGGCCCGCCGTCTGGTCGACACGTCGCACCCGGGCAGCGTCATCAACGTCACCTCGATCGAGGGCGCCCGCGCAGCCCCCGGGTACGCCGCCTATGCGGCCGCCAAGGCGGGCGTGATCAACTACACCAAGACCGCGTCCTTCGAGCTGGCGCCCCACCGCATCCGGGTCAACGCGCTGGCACCCGACCTGACGATGACCGAGGGTCTGCGCGGGCTGACGGGAGGTGGACTCGACGGCGTCGGCGGCGGAATTCCGATGCGCCGAGCCGGTGATGTCGACGAGATGGCAGCGGCAGCGGTGTTCCTCGCCTCCGACATGGCGTCGTACATCACGGGGCAGACCATCCACATCGACGGCGGCACGGAGGCGGCCGGCGGTTGGTACTTCCATCCGCAGACGGGCGAAGCCACCCTCGGCCCGGGGTGAGGGTCACGCGTCCGGGGACGGGTCTCCCAGCTTGCGACGGACGGCACCCCACGGATCGGCGTACTGTCCCGGCTGTTTCCAGTAGGCCCCGCGGCGCTTCAACAACGCCCGCACGAGCGGTGCCAGCAGAGGCAGGACATACCGGGACGGCCCGGCCTGCGCGCGCGACTCCGCCAGCATGTCGTGCCACGAATAGTGCTGGAACTGCAGCGCTTCCTGAGCTCGGGCGGTGTCCATCCAGTCGGTGACGAACCAGTCGTCGTCGCTGTTCGGGTCGCCCTTGCGGCCGGGCACCAAGCCGCCTTTGAGGCCGCGGGCCTCGGCCAGCGCTTTGCCGACCTCACCCTGCACCCGTCGGTGCGAGTCGTCCCCGGCGATCAGCAGAATCTCACCCACCACGTCGGCGGTCGTCGCGGCGGCGAACGCCCATGCGACGTCTCGGACGTCGACACTGTGCAGTCTGCCGTCGGTGGGCAGCAGGCTCTCGAAGTACAGCGCTTCGGAGGAGAACGGGATCGCCTTGGGATCAGTGCTGAGGACCCCGCCGAGTCGCAGCACCACCCACGGGAGCGACGATGCCCGCACGATCTCCTCGGCCTGGGCCTTGTGGGCGCTGTAGAGGTCGGAGTGCTTCATGGGCATGTCCGCGGTCACCGGTCCGGTTGCCCGGTGCGGATTCCGCGAACCGAAGACAGCATTGCTGGACGCCTGCACGAACCGCGGAGGTTCGGGCTGTGCCTCGGCGATCTTCACCAGGGTCGCAGTGGCGTCGACATTGACTTTCCGGGCCAGCGACCGGTTCTTGTAGATCCCCGGTGGAATGATCGCGGCCAGGTGGATGATGACCTCGGGGGCCACGTCGGCGACCAACTCCGCGGTCTGCTCGGCGTCGGTGAGGTCGACCCACCGTGCCGTGACTCCGGCGGGTAGTCCCGCCTGCGCCTCGCGGTTGGCGGGGCTGCCCAAGTCGGCGACGACGACGGTGCGTCCGAGCTCGGCGAGTCGCCGCACCGTGGCCGATCCGACCAGCCCGAAACCTCCGGTGACAAGCACCGTACCCGGCATCAACGCCCCCTAGCTGCGGATATGACATTCTCCAAATCTGAGAGTAACATATCCATCTACCATGTCGGACGAGCCGGCCGAGACGGCCAAATGGGATCCCGGTTTCACCCGTCAGATCACCAGCTGGGTGGGGCCGGTCATCACACGATACTTCCGTGCGGAAGTCCGCGGCATGGACGCCCTGCCCGCCGCCGGCGGTGCGCTCGTCGTGTCGAACCACTCGGGCGGCATGCTCACCCCTGACGTGTTGGTGTTCGCGCCGCAGTTCTACGGACACTTCGGCTTCGACCGACCGCTCTACACGCTGGCGCACTACGGCGTGTTCATGGGGCCGCTCGGTGACTACCTGCGCAAGGCGGGTGTCATCGAGGCCAGTCGCGACAACGCGGCGGCAGCACTGCGATCAGGCGCGGTCGTGCTGGTGTTCCCCGGGGGCGACTACGACTCCTACCGTCCGACGATGACGGCGAACGTCGTGGATTTCAACGGCCGCACAGGATATGTCCGTACCGCCGTCGACACCGGTGTGCCGATCGTGCCGATGGTGTCCATCGGTGCGCAGGAAACTCAGCTGTTCCTGGCCCGCGGCGACTCGCTCGCACGCCGCCTCGGCCTGACCCGCGCGCGGATGGAGATTCTGCCCGTCAGCGTCGGCTTTCCCTTCGGGCTCTCGTTGATCGTCCCGCCCAACCTCCCGCTACCGGCCAAGATCGTGACCCGCGTCCTGGAGCCGATCGACGTGGTCGCCGAGTTCGGGGAGGACCCCGATGTCGAGCAGGTCGATCTACACGTGCGCGCCGTCATGCAGGCGGCACTGGACGATCTCGCTCGCAACCGCCGATTCCCGATACTGGGCTGACAAACATGGCGGATGCATGGGGCTTGGTGGGCACGCTGTGGCGTGCCCGACTCATCGCGCCGATGCGCCCGGACCGATACCTGCGCATGGGGATGGCGATGCGTCGTGCCGGCCTGACCGCCACCGTGGGCTTCGCCGCCGCGGCCCAGCGCTGCCCCGACCGCGCAGGCCTGATCGACGAACGCGGCACATTGACCTGGAGGCAGCTCGACGACCGTTGTGACGCACTCGGTGTCGCACTGCAGCAGCGCAATCCGGACTCCGGCCTACCGGCGACGGTGGCGGTGATGTGCCGAAACCACCGCGGCTTCATCGAGGCGCTGGTCGGCGCCAACCGCATCGGTGCCGATGTCGTGTTGTTGAACACGTCGTTCGCCGGGCCCGCCATGGCGGAGGTGATCGAGCGGGAGAGCGCCGGCAGGCCGATCACCGTGATCTATGACGAGGAGTTCACCGACACCGTCGAGCGGGCGCTGCGCGACATTCCGAACGCCACGCGGATACTGGCCTGGACCGACAGCGCCGACAGCGCCGACAGCACCGACAACGCCGACGTAACCGGCAGCGCCACCGCCACAGTCGACTCGCTCATCGAGGCTCACCTCGGCCGACGGCCGCAGCCTGCCAGCCGCAAGAGCGACGTGATCCTGCTGACCTCCGGCACCACCGGAGCGCCGAAGGGCGCCAAACGATCTGCAGGCAGCGGCGGCGCGGGCGACCTGAAGGCAGTCCTCGACCGCACCCCGTGGCGCGCCGAGGAGCCGATCGTCATCGCCGCGCCGATGTTTCACGCGTGGGGCTTCTCGCAGCTGCTGTTCGCCGCGCTGCTGGCCTGCCCGATCGTCACCCGCCGCAAGTTCGATCCGGAGGCCACGCTGGCGCTGATCGACCGGCACCGGGCCACCGGTCTGGCGGTCGTGCCGGTGATGTTCGACCGCATCATGGACCTACCCGACGACGTGCGAAACCGCTACAGCGCCAAGTCGCTTCGATTCGCCACCGCGTCGGGCTCGCGGATGCGCCCGGACGTGGTCACCGCCTTCATGGACCAGTTCGGCGACGTCATCTACAACAACTACAACGCCACCGAAGCGGGCATGATCGCCACCGCCACCCCCGCAGACCTGCGCGCTGCGCCGGACACCGCGGGCCGGCCCGCCGACGGTACCGAGCTGCGCATCCTCTCCGCCGACCACCGCGAGGTGGCCGACGGAGAGGTCGGCCAGATTTTCGTGCGCAGCTCGACGCTGTTCGACGGATACACCTCGGGTGCCACCAAGGACTTCCACGACGGCTTCATGGCCTCGGGGGACATGGGATACCTCGACGCGGCCGGCAGGCTGTTCGTGGTCGGTCGCGACGACGAGATGATCGTCTCCGGCGGGGAGAACGTCTATCCCATCGAGGTGGAGAAGACCCTCGCCGCCCATCCGGGCGTGGCCGAAGCGGCGGTGCTCGGTGTGGACGACGAGCAGTACGGCCAGCGGCTCGCCGCGTTCGTGGTACTCGACAAGGGGGCGTCCGTCGAAGTGGACGATCTCAAACAGGACGTCCGTGACAACCTCGCCAATTACAAGGTGCCCCGCGACATCACACTGCTGCCCGCGTTGCCGCGCGGCAGCACCGGCAAGATCCTCCGCAACGAGCTGCGCAACCGGCCAGGTTAGCTCTCGGCCGGTGCCGGAGCCATCGCCGAGTCCACGACGCCGGGGATCGGCAGACCGCAGACGCGACGTAACTCCCCGAACGCGCTCACCATCGCGTCGGTGGCCTCGTGCGGATCGTCGAAGGTGGCATCGTCGGACAACACCGCGATGTCGACCTGATCGACATAGCTCCACACCGTCATGTTGAATGCACTGCCCGCCGAAAGCACACCCACCGAATAGATCTCGGTGACCGGCGCTCCACCGATGTGACCCCGCTTCCGCGGACCGGGCACATTGGACACCGCGACGTTCATCAGCCGGTTGTGATCCGCGCGCTTGGCCTGCAGGCGGAACAGCGTCGGAGCAAACGGCGGGGGGAGGTATTCGAGCATCCGGCCCTGCAGCGCCGGCCCGAGCAGCTCGTTGTCCTCCTTGGCGCGTGCGGTCGCCAGCGACGTCAGCGTCACCCGTTGCCTGGCGTCGTCGATGTGCACCGGCAGCGAGACCATCATTCCGCCGATTTCGTTTCCGGTGACCCGCTCCGCGGATCTGTCGATGGCGACGGGCACCGTCGCCAGGATTGGGCGGTCGGCCCGCCCGTCATAACGCAGCAACAACTCGCGCAGGCCACCGGCGGCCACGGCCAGTACGACGTCGTTGAACGTCACCCCCAGGTGCTTGGCGGTCTCCTTGACCTCGGCCAGCGACAGCGACGCCGTCGCGAATGTGCGGACCGGCGAAACGACGTGGTTGAGGAACGTGGGTGGGGCATTGAAGGGTTTGGCCAGGTCGGGGTGAGCGCGACGCTGGCGGGACCGCCGCCGCAACCGGGACAGTCCCCGCACGGTATCGGCGACCAGTCCCGGCAGCTCGGCGATGTTCTGAAAGTGGTCCAGCTGGGCTTCTCTGAGCAACTGGCCGTCGGACGGTGCCTCACAGCCGGCCGGAGGATCATCACGTTCGTCCTGCTCGTCGCCGGACAGACTTATCAGCCGGGCAAGCAGATTGGCCGACGCCACCCCGTCGGCGAGGGTGTGGTGCACCTTCCCGATCAGAGCGAACCGCTGATCGGCCATGCCCTCGGCGAAGTGGAATTCCCACAACGGCTTACTGCGGTCCAGCGGCGTGCTGGCGATCTCGCCGATCACCCGGTCGAGTTCGCGGCGCCCGCCGGGGCCGGGGACCCGGACGCGACGCAGGTGATAGTCCAGGTCCACCGGACAGTCCTGCAGCCACATCGGGTGATGCAGGTGCCATGGTATGTCGACCAGCCGGTAGCGCAACGGGTCCAGCAGATGCAGCCGGCGCGCGACCGTCCGGCGGAAGGCCTCGAAGCCGTACGGGGCTCCGTCCTCGCCGGCGTACCCCGACGCATCGAGTATCGCGACCTTCAACGTGTGGGTGTGCAGGTTCGGGGTCTCGCTGTACAACAGCATGGCGTCCATGCCGTTGAGCCGCTTCATGCCCAGAATGCAACCACCGGAACGTCATGATCACTGCGAATTCGGCGGAATGCGTCAGCCGCAGAGGATGTTCAACGCGTCCGGTGTCGCCACGTCGACGAACGCTGCTGCGTAGCGCTACGCCCAGTGCTGCGAGGAGGGCTACGCCGACGTCGTCACTTCAGGCAGCTGCCGCCGTCCACCGGCAATGTCACACCCGTGATGAAGCGTGCCTCGTCGGAGGCGAGGAAGAGTACCGCGTTGGCGATGTCCTCCGGCTCCACCCAGCCGATCGGCAGCGTATGCATGAGCTGGCCGACCACCTTCATGTCTTCCGGACCCGGGTTCTCCAGATCGGGACGGAACAGTTTCATCGTCGGTTCGTTCATGAACAGCGGGGTGTTCACGTTGGTCGGGTGCACCGAGTTCACCCGGATGTTCTGTGCCCCGAGCTCGACGGCGAACGTGCGCATCAACCCGACCACGCCGTGCTTGGCGGCAACGTAGTGCCCGGTGTGCGGGTAGGCCTTCAGGCCGCCGACCGAGCTGGTCAAGATGATCGATCCGCCGTTACCCCCGGCAAGGATGTGCGGCACACCGGCTTTCACCGTCTTCCACACCCCGGACAGGTTCACTCCGATCATGTCATCCCAGTCGGGTTCACCGGTCTTGTCGAGGGTCTGACCGCCGTTACCGATACCGGCGTTGGCGACGATGATGTCCAGCTTGCCGAACTCCTCGACACCGGCATCGACGGCAGCCTTGAGCGCGTCGTAGTCACGGACGTCGACTTCCGCGGTGTGGATGCGGCCCCCGGCGTTCTTGACCATATCCGCGGTCTCGGCCAGATCCTCCGGTGAGGACAAGGGGATCAACACGCTGTCGATCTGCTTGCAGATATCGACGGCGATGATGTCCGCGCCCTCCTGGGCCATGCGCACGGCATGCGCCCGTCCCTGGCCGCGCGCCGCGCCGGTGATGAACGCGACCTTGCCTTCTACCCGTCCTGCCATGGTGTGTGGTCCTTCTGATCGATGTGATGGTTGACGTCAGGAAACGAAGGTGGGCATGGCTTCCCAGCCCCGCACTGCGGTGGTCTGCGACGGCGCAGCGTTGGCCCAGTCGACATCCCACTCCGGGAACCGCTTGAGGATTTCCTCGAGCGCGATGCGGCCTTCGAGCCGGGCCAGTGCATTGCCCATGCAGAAATGGGTGCCGGCACCGAACGTCATGTGCGAGCGCTGTTCCCGGTGGATGTCGAACACGTCGCCATCTGGTGGGAAACGGCGGTGGTCCCGATTCGCCGCGCCGACCAACATCAACATGGCCGAACCTTCGGGCACCGTCTGTCCGTAGTAGGAGACGTCTCGGCTGACGTAGCGCGCGATCTGCAGTGCCGGCGGCTCCCACCGCAGGATCTCCTCGATCGCCTGGGGGATGAGACCGGGGTTCTCGGCGAGCTCGCGCCGCTGGTCGGGGTAGTCGGCCAACGTCTTGCCGGCCCACCCGATCAGGCGGGTGGTGGTCTCGGCGCCCGCGGTGGCGACCACCGTCAGATACATCAGCAACTCATCACGGCGCAAACGCCGCACCGTCCCGGTCTCGTCGGTGAACTCGGCGGTCAGCAGGTCGGTCATGATGTCGTCGGAGGGATGCTCGGCGCGGTAGTCGATGAACTCGGCGAACACCTCACCGGTCGCCAGCAGATCGACCTGCTCGTTCATCAACGTCGCCTCGCCGTGATCGGCGACGCGGCGCTGATGCTCCTCGGGAATGCCGAGCAGCATGCCGATCACGCGCATCGGCATCTGCTCACCGAGGTCGTTGACGAAGTCGAAACGCCCGGACCCCACGAGGGGATCCAGGCAGCGTGCGGTGAACTCGCGGATCTGGGGTTCCAGCGCCAGCACCTTGCGCGGGGTGAACATGCGGGACAGCAGATTACGGTGGATGTTGTGGATCGGCGGATCCTCGAAGATCAAGGTGCCGGGCGGGATCTCCATGCCGGACTTGATGATCTCCAGGAGCGCCCCACGGCCGGAAATGAAGGTGTCGTGATCGATGACGGCCTTGTTGACGTCATCGAATCGGCTCAAGGCGTAGAAGTCGTGCTTGTCGTTGTAGTACAGCGGCGCTTCTTCACGCATCCGGGCGAACACCGGGTAGGGGTTCATGTTCAGTTCGACGTTGTAGGGGTCGTAGTACAGCTCGTCGACCGCTGAGGCGCCCGGTCGGTCGGAGTTCTCGGCGCTGATCGTCACGGGTGTCCTCTCGCTGGACCAGTCTTGACGTAAGACATCAGGCTACGATTTGTCTCACAACTCTGGCATCGCCGCCAGCGCGTGTCAATGCCCGACTCTTATTCTGCGAGGATGGCTCTGCATTGAGAAGAATGAGCTTCTCGATAACGGAAGTGACGCGGTAGCACGCGGCGCAGCACTCGGTGGGTGCGCGTCGGCGTGAACAGAACTCTGTTGAGTGGAGAGTGAGATTCTCGGCTATTCGGCGGCGAAACCGTGTGAGCAGAAGTCCCACACCTCGTCGGCCGTGATCGGATGGGCTGCCCCGTCTTCACCGTCGCTGCTGGACTGCGCGACGAACATCACCGTCTGCATCGTCATGGCGGCCATCCGCTTGGGATTGATGCTTTCGCGCAGCTGGCCGGCGGCGCTGGCCTCTTCCATCAGCTCGGTGAGCAGCGCGAGCAGCGGAGCGTGGGCCACCTTGACCTCGGACGGGTGAGACACCAGTAGTCGTGGGGCGAAATCGGTGAACAGCGGGCGCTTGGCCGACGGGTCGGGGCGCGACGACTCGAACAGCAGCTTGACGGCCACTTCGAGGCGTTCGAGTGGGTCGGCCTGACTCGAAGTGGCGGCCCGGATCTGGTCCGCGGACCGACTCAGGGCGTCCTCGAACAGGGCGAGCAGGAGCTCGTGCTTACCGTCGAACTGCAGGTAGAAGCTGCGCAGCGACTGGCGGGACCGGTCGACGACTTCCTGGACCGTGAAGTCGGTGCTGCCCTTCTCGATGATGATCGCCTGCGCAGCGTCGAGGAAGCGCTGCACGCGCTGAGCTGCCCGCAATTTGGCGGTTTTGATGGAGCGCTCGACCGCCCGTTGCTTCCAGGCGGGCTCTTCGCTGGGACTGGTCACCGGCGACTCGACTGCAGGCCGACTGGGGAGAACATGAACTGACTGTACCGGAGAACGCCTTGCCATAGCGGTCCTCGACCCCCTCTCAGCCCACGTGTCAGAGATTGTAACTTCCTCATCCCGAGAATAGTATTCTCATTTTCGAGATAACAGAAGGCCCTTGCGGATAGTCGGACGTGACACGGTTCAACTCAACCGTTGTGCTCGCGTCGGCATTCCCATCCGGTCCGTTGCGCCATCCGTAGTACCCGCTCATGCCATCCGTAACCCCGTCTGGAGGACGCACCCCGTGTACATCGACTACGACGTCGCCGACAGGATCGCGACCATCACGCTCAATCGTCCCGAGGCGGCCAACGCCCAGAACCCCGAGTTGCTCGACGAACTCGATGCGGCGTGGACCCGCGCGGCCGCGGACAGCGAGGTTTCGGTGATCGTCCTGCGGGCCAACGGCAAACACTTCTCCGCCGGGCACGACCTCAAAGGCGGGGGACCGGTCCCGGACAAGATCACGCTCGAGTTCATCATCGAGCACGAGGCGAAACGCTATCTCGAGTACACGCTGAGATGGCGCAATGTTCCCAAGCCGTCGATCGCCGCCGTGCAGGGCCGGTGCATCTCCGGCGGGCTGTTGTTGTGCTGGCCGTGCGATCTGATCATCGCCGCGGACGACGCACAGTTCTCCGACCCCGTGGTGTTGATGGGCATCGGCGGCGTCGAATACCACGGGCACACCTGGGAACTGGGGCCCCGAAAGGCCAAGGAGATCCTGTTCACCGGCCGGGCCATGACTGCCGACGAGGTGCTGAGCACCGGAATGGTCAACCGGGTGGTGCCGCGGGACCGACTCGACACCGAGACTCGGGCGTTGGCCGAACAGATCGCCACGATGCCGCCGTTCGCGCTGCGGCAGGCCAAGCGGGCGGTCAACCAGACGCTGGATGTGCAAGGCTTCTACGCTGCCATCCAGTCGGTCTTCGACGTGCACCAGACAGGGCACGGCAACGCGTTGTCCGTCGGCGGCTGGCCGGTCCTGGTCGACCTGGAGCAGATGAAGGCCGCCAACAGCCCCTAGCCGGGCGGTCGTGCGTAGGGTCGGGCTCCTACCCGGCAGCGTGTCGTCACCGGGCTGGACTCGCGGGCGGAGTCAGAGGACGGCCAGGCGCGGCGCCGAACCGCGCGCCCGCAGGCCGGCACCGGCCCTGCGGGCCAGTTCCCGTGAGCTGCCGAGCAACCCGTCGAGGACCAGCGCGCGTTTGACGTGATGCTGCATCGCATGTTCCTCGGTGAAGCCGATACCGCCGAGCACCTGCTGGCAGTGCTTGGCGGCGGTCAGCGCCGCCTTCCCCGCAGCGGCCTTGGCCAGCATCGCGGTGAGGTCGGGGCTCTCGATACCGGGTAGACGCAGGGTCGCCTCGGCGCCTTTGATGGCGACCAAGGTTTCGGCCAACCGGTGTCGGATGGCCTGGAAACCGGCGATCGGCTTGCCGAACTGCGTCCGGTCCAGCGCGTGCTGACGCGCCAGGGCGAGCATGGCCCGTGCCGATCCGACCAGCCACCAACCGGCCGCCCGGCGCGCCTCGCCCAATCGCATCGTCTGCCCGTCGGGCACCCGATGGATCGGCAGCCCACCCAGTGTCGGGTCCTCGACCGCCGAACGGCTCCACACCACCCAGTCCCCGCCGGCATAGGGCATGGGCGGGGTACCGCCGGGGACACCGCCGATGGTCTCGAGGATGACATCGTTGAGAATCGATGCGTGCGAACCTGTTTCGCCGAGGAGGCGGAACACGAGCGGTATCGCCTGGTCGGGTACGTCGGCCAGCATCTCGGCCCAGCCCAGCTCGGCCAGTGCGGCATCCAGTTCGGCGCCCGAATGGCTCAGCATCGTCTTGCGCAAGGCGTCTTCGAGCAGGTCGAGTTCGGGAGTCTCGGCGTCTCGGTCGGTCATCGTCATTCCTTCCCGAGGTCGAGTAGCCGGCGCGCGATGATGTTGCGCTGCACTTCGGCGGTGCCGCCGTAGATGGTGGCCGCCCGCGAATACAGGAACTCGGTGCGCCATTCGTCGTCGTCGAGTTCGATGGTGCCCGGCCGTAGGTCGCGCACGGTGTCGTAGAGCAGTTGCTCGGCACCGGCCAGCAACACCTTGTCGACCGAGGTGTCGGGCCCCAGCTTCATGCCGTCGGCCAGTCGCTGCTGGGTGACCAGTGAGCGGCACCGCAATGTGTGCAGCGCCAGGTAGACCTCGCCGAGCTCGGCGTCGACACTCTGACCCTGACCCTTGACGTCCTCGATCAGCGCGTCGAATCGCGAATAGAGATAGGCGATGCGCTGCCAGAAGCATGTCGAGCGCTCGTAGGGCAGCAGATCCATGGCGAGCCGCCAGCCGTCTCCCGGATTGCCCAGCATCCTGTTCGCGTCGACGACGACGTCGTCGAAGTAGACCTCGCAGAATTCGTCGACGCCGTGCATGGTGCGTAGCGGGCGCACCGTGATGCCCGGGGTGTCGAGGTCGACGAAGAAGGCCGTGATCGCCTGATGATCGGGTGTGCCCGCGTCGCCGGTGCGGGTGAGCAGGATGCACCGATGGGAGTACTGGGCGAAGCTCGTCCAGACCTTCTGCCCGTTGATGACCCATCTGCCGTCCTTCTCGACGGCCCGGGTGGTCAACGAGGCCAGGTCGCTACCCGACCCCGGCTCGGAAAAGCCTTGGCACCACTGTTCGTCGCCCCGCAGCAGGCGCGGCACCATCTCCGCGGCCAGCTGAGGTGAGGCGTAGTCGATCATCGTCGGGGCCAACACCTCGAGCATCGAATACGGTCCCGGCTCGGTCAGGCGTCGGCCGACGACCTCCTCACCCACGATGGCGCGCAACACCGCCGGCCCCCCGAGTCCTCCCGCATGCTCCGGCCAGCCGTAGCGGCTCCATCCGCCGTCGTAGAGCGCGCGTTGCACCCGGGCGAACTGCCGGAGGTGGCCTTCGAGGCTGTGGTCGTCGGGGGGAGTGAGGTCATTGTCACCGAGCCAGGCCTGCAGTGCGGCCCGGAATGCGGCGGGGTCGAGCAGGTCCGTCATCCTGCTTCGGGCCTTCCGATGGCGTGTGGGCGACCCGAGTCGTGGTCGCCGCTGCGGCGGATGAACGTCATCGCGCGGGTCTTCAACCGCCAGCCGTCATCGGTGCGGACGTAGGTGTCGTTGTAATAGCCGATGCGCATGTCGTGTTGGGAGTGCTCGATGAAACACAGTGGCTGGGTGCCGGTCGCATTGTCCGGGTCCGCGGGGTCGAGATTGACCAGCGACGTGCCGGTCATGAACAACCCCTTGGGCGCGGCTTCGACCAGCTCCGGGAAGCGCGCCAGCGTGTAGGTCGACCCGAAGGCGCTGTACGTGCCGTCCGGCGTGAACACCGACATCAGCCCGTCGGTGTCACCCTGGGTGATCGTGACCGCGTACTTGGCGAGGAGCTGCTGGATCTCGACCAGGTCCGCGGTGCGGGAGGATTCAGTTGGCGCAGTCATTCTTGAAGACCTTACCGCCCTTCATTACAAAATTGACATCCCGTGTAACGGTGATGTCCGACAGCGGGTCGCCGGGGACCGCGATGATGTCGGCCAGGCATCCCTCGGCGAGACGGCCGAGTTCGGGCTTGTCGATCAGGTCGGCAGCCACGACGGTCGCTGCGCGCAACACCGCCGCAGGCGGCATGCCCCACTCGACGAGGGTGACGAGCTCGTCGGCGTTCTTGCCGTGCGGGATGGCCGGCGCGTCGGTGCCCACGGCGATCTTGACCCCGGCCTCATAGGCCGCCTTGATCGACGTCTCGGCCTTCGGGAACATCTCGGCGGCCTTGTCCTGCAGAACTTTCGGCGCTTTGGAGACATCCATGGCCTGCGCCAGGCGTCTGGTCGTCACCAGGAAGCGGTCGTGGTCGACCAGCATCTGGATCGCCTCGTCGTCCATCAGGAATCCGTGTTCGATGCAGTCGATGCCGCATGCCACCGCATGTTTGACCGCTTCGGCTCCGTGGGTGTGCGCCGCCACCTTGAGCCCGCGGCGGTGCGCCTCGTCGACGATCACCCGCAGCTCTTCGTCCGAATAGTGCTGGGCGCCGGCCTCGCCGGTCAGCGACATCACCCCGCCCGAGCAACACACCTTGATCAGCTGCGCGCCGTGCTTGATCTGGTAGCGCACCGCCTTGCGGATCTCGTCGACGCCGTTGGCGATGCCTTCTTCGATGGTCAACTCGAGCACGCCCGGCATGAACGCCGCGAACATCGTCGGGTCGAGATGCCCGCCCGTCGGCGTGATCGCGTGCCCGGCCGGAATCACCCGCGGGCCGTCGATCCAGCCCGCGTCGATCGCTCTGCTCAGCGCGACGTCCAGCAGGTATCCACCGGTCTTGACGAACAAGCCGAGATTTCGCACCGTGGTGAATCCCGCACGCAGGGTGCGCCGTGCGTTGCCGACCGCACGCAGCACCCTGGTGGCCGGATCGTCCTGGACCTGGGACAAACCGGGGTTTTCTCCCCGGCCGCCCATCAGCAGGTTGACCTCCATGTCCATCAGTCCGGGCAACAGAATCGAGTCACCCAGATCGACGACATCGCCGTCGTCGGCGGAGCCGACAGGACCAGCCTGAGCTGTGCTGCCGATGCCGACGATGCGGCCGTCGTCGACGGTGATGACGCCGGGCCGGATGATCTCGCCGGCGTCGACGTCGAGCAGACCCGCGGCCTTGAGGGTCAACCGCACTAGACCACCGGCTCCTTGATCAGCTCGATGTATGCCGCGCCGCTGTCGAGCACCCGCGGCTGCTTCCACACCTCGACCGGAAAGCTCACCATCACAATGGATTGTCCCAGATGAACCAGCGCCTTCGCGTCGTCGGGCATGCCCTTGAGCGGGAAGCGCGCGTCGACGTAGACCATGATGTCCTCGAGGCGAGCCATGCCGGCGTCATAGAGTTCCTGCATTTCTTCCATCGTGGAGTTCAGGCGCTTGGTGTAGCGCTCCTCCTCGGTGGGCAGGCACCAGTCACTGAACTTCTCGAGATCGGCGAATTCCTCGGGCAGCTTAGGCATTGACCTCATCCTTCGTCGGGGCTTCGTGGCCGGCGGCGGCGTGATCGGCGGACGAACCGTTGCCGTTGAGGCTGGCCTTGTACCGGTCCACGTACTTGTGCGCGGTGTGGTGCAGGTGGCGGAGCAGGACTTCCTGGTCGCAGAGCGGGAAGTCGAGAACGGCGCGGGTGCCGATCTGGGTCTGGGTGGCCTCCAACGTGTTGGCGTCCTGGAACGCGTACTCCTTGAACGTCACCGCGGCGAGTTCCTGGGAGAGGCGTTCACGCAGGTTCTTCGGCGGCACGAAATACAGGTTGGCCTCGAAGATGTGGGTGTCCACCCCGGTGGGCCAGTAGTTGTACGTCAGGTACCAGCCCGGCACCCAGAACAACAGCGTGAAGTTCGGGAAGAACTCGAACGAGTCCTGTCCCCAGGTCTTGTGACGGCCCGGGTTGATCGCCGGCGGCAACTCGTCGGGCAGGATGCCCTTGATGGCGGGCCGGTCCCACGGCCCGAACAGGCCGCTGTGCAGGATCCGCTCGATGGGCTTGACCATGTTCAGATCCTTGGGCGGGCTCATGCCACCCCACGACGAGATCATCGAGTGGTCACCCTTGATGTCGTAATGCAGTGCCTCGAAGCCGAATTTGGCCAACTTCTCGGCTTCGGCCTTCTCGGCCTGCTTCATGTGCAGGATCGGCGCGTGGTAGAACTCGACGAACGCGTCGATGAACAGCTTCCAGTTCGATTTGACCTCGGCGCGATAGCTGTAGTGCTCGGTCATCTCGTGGAAGGGATAGCCCTTCAGGCCCTGGCCGAACTCGCCGAGATACTCCTCGAGCGAGATTGCGTCGTCATCGAAGTTGACGAAGATGAAGCCCTCCCACACCTCGCACCGCACCGGCTTGAGCGGGTAGTCGGCCTTGTCGACGTCGAAGAACTCCTGCTCCTGCTGGATGAACGTCAGGTTGCCCTGCAGGTCGTAACGCCAGGCGTGGTATTTGCACACGAACTGGCGGCAGCTCCCGGAAACCTCTTCTCCGGGGTAGTCGTTCCACACCAGCTTGTTGCCCCGATGGCGGCACAGGTTGTAGAAGGCGCGGATCTGCTCGCCGTCGTTGACGATGATGATCGACGTGCCTGGGCCGACCGACGGCAGCTCGCGGGTGATGTACCGGCCCTTCTTGGGGATCAGCTCCACCCGGCCCATCTGCAACCAGGTCTTACGGAAGATGGCCTGCTGCTCCAGCTTCCACTGTTCCGGGTCGATGGAGTCCTCGTAGTTGACCGGACCTGTGCCGAGCTCGGGCCAGTTCTCGGTCCAGCTGCCGACGTCCGGCTTCTTGAAAAATGCCACGGGTGTCTACCTCTCCTGATCGGGCTCTACGCCGAAGGTGTTGATCGCCATGGCCAGCGAGCCATAGCAGCCGATTGTGAAGACCAGATCCATGAGCTGGCGTTCGTCGAGATGAGCGGACAGCGTCGTCCAGGTTGTGTCGGAGACGTTGGCGTCTCGCTGCAGTTCGTCGACGGCCGCGATGATGGCGGCGTCGAGCTCGTCCGCCGCCTCGCCGCGCTCGATTCCGGCGATCACGTCGTCGGAGAGTCCGGCTTCGCGGCCCATGCCGACGTGGTGGCGCCACTCGTACTCGCAGTTGGTCACGTGTGCGACGCGCAGGACTGCCAGCTCGCGCAGCCGTTCGGGCAGTGTCGAGCCGTACAGCAGGTGGAAGTTGAACCGCAGGAAGCCGCGCGCCAGCTTGGGGTGACGCATCAGCGTGGCGACCAGATTCCCGGTCGCCTCGGGGTTGCGGCGCTCAGCGGGCATCAGGCCGGACAGTGCCTGGTCAACGGTGTCGTCCCACTGGTCCGCGGGCAATGGAGCCACTCGCACCGCCGCACTCCTCTCGCTCATGAGAATCAGATTCTCATATTCGGCCAACAGGTTTCCATTTTTCCGGCGGAACGTCAACGGCGCCACCCGTCGGCGGCGCTCACGGCATCGCTGTCGGTGAGCGTGATGTGCCTGCCAGGCGGCTGCGCGTCCGCCATCGGACGTTGATTCTCGCTTCTGGATAAGCTAGTTTCCTTTGTAGGAGAACAGCGCGGTCGACAGTCTGCGCCCCGGGTCGCGCAGATGGGAGGAGCTTTGTCATGCACATGGACGACATGATTCTGATCAGCGTTGACGATCACATCGTCGAACCGCCGGACATGTTCAAGAACCACCTGCCCAAGAAATACCTGGATGAGGCGCCGCGGCTGGTGCACAACGAGGACGGCTCCGACACCTGGCAGTTCCGCGACGTGGTGATCCCCAACGTGGCGCTCAACGCCGTGGCGGGCCGGCCCAAGGAGGAATACGGGCTGGAGCCCCAGGGTCTCGACGAGATCCGGCCGGGCTGCTGGAAGGTCGACGAGCGGGTCAAGGACATGAACGCCGGTGGCATCCTCGGCTCGATGTGCTTCCCGTCGTTCCCCGGTTTCGCGGGACGGTTGTTCGCCACCGAGGATCCGGAGTTCAGCCTGGCGCTGGTGCAGGCCTACAACGACTGGCATGTCGAGGAGTGGTGCGGCGCGTACCCCGCGCGGTTCATCCCGATGACGCTGCCGGTGATCTGGGATCCGGTCGCGTGTGCAGCCGAGATCCGGCGCAACGCCGCGCGGGGTGTGCATTCACTGACCTTCTCGGAAAACCCCTCGGCCATGGGTTATCCCAGCTTCCACGACTTCGACTACTGGAAGCCGATGTGGGATGCGTTGGTGGACACCGACACCGTGCTCAACGTGCACATCGGGTCCTCTGGCCGGTTGGCGATCACCGCCCCGGATGCGCCGATGGACGTGATGATCACGCTGCAGCCGATGAACATCGTCCAGGCCGCCGCCGACCTGCTGTGGTCCAAGCCCATCAAGGAGTACCCCGACCTGAAGATCGCCCTGAGTGAGGGCGGCACCGGGTGGATCCCGTACTTCCTGGAGCGGGTCGACCGCACCTACGAGATGCACTCGACGTGGACGGGTCAGGACTTCGGCGGCAAGCTGCCCAGCGAGGTGTTCCGGGATCACTTCCTGACCTGCTTCATCGCCGATCCGGTCGGCGTGTCCACCAGACATTCCATCGGTATCGACAACATCTGCTGGGAGGCCGACTATCCGCACAGCGACTCGATGTGGCCGGGAGCCCCCGAGCAGCTCGACGAGGTCTTCAGGACCAACGACGTTCCCGATGACGAGATCAACAAGATGACGTTCGAGAACGCGATGCGCTGGTACCACTTCGACCCGTTCAGCCACATGAGCCGGGCCCAGGCCACCGTCGGCGCGCTGCGCAAGGCGGCCGAGGGGCACGATGTGTCCATCCAGGCCCTGTCCCACAGGGAGAAGACCGGCGCCTCGTTCGCCGACTTCGCGGCCAGCGCCAAAGAACTGACCGGCAACAAAGACTGAGTGCGGCAGACGCACACCGAGCGAGGAGTGACGACGATGCCGGGCGGCATGAGTTTCGAGTTGACCGAGGATCAGGAGCTGATCCGCAAGTCCGTGGCGGAGTTGGCGAGCAAGTTCGACGACCACTACTGGATGCAGAAGGACCAGGCCCACGAATTCCCGCAGGAGTTCTACGACGCCATCGCCGGTGGCGGTTGGCTCGGCATGACGATTCCGGAGGAGTACGGCGGTCACGGGCTTGGCATCACCGAAGCCACGCTGTTGCTCGAGGAGGTCGCCCGCTCGGGTGGTGCGATGAACGCCGCGAGCGCGATCCATCTGTCGATCTTCGGTATGCAACCGGTGGTCAAGCACGGATCCGACGAGCTCAAGGCCCGTACGCTGCCCCGCATCGTCGACGGCGACCTGCACGTGTGCTTCGGTGTCACCGAACCGGGCGCCGGCTTGGACACCAGCCGCATCACCACCTCGGCCAAGCGGGAAGGGGATCGCTACCGCGTCAACGGCCGCAAGGTCTGGATCTCCAAAGCGGTCGAATCGGAGAAGATCCTCCTGCTCACCCGGACCACACCGTATGACCAGGTCATGAAGAAGACCGATGGCATGACGCTGTTCCTGACCGACATCGACCGCGATCACGTCGACGTCCGCCCCATCAACAAGATGGGCCGCAACGCGGTCAGTTCCAACGAGGTCTTCATCGACGACCTGATGGTGCCCGTCGAGGACCGGGTCGGCGAGGAGGGGCAAGGCTTCAAGTACATCCTGGACGGGTTGAACCCGGAACGGATGCTGATCGCCGCCGAGGCGCTGGGTATCGGCCGCGTCGCCCTGGAGAAGGCCGTCAAGTACGGCAACGAGCGGCACGTGTTCAACCGCCCCATCGGGATGAACCAAGGCCTGCAGTTCCCGCTGGCCGACTCGCTGGCCAGACTCGACGCCGCCGAGCTCGTGCTGCGCAAAGCCACCTGGCTCTACGACAACGGCAAACCGTGTGGCCGCGAGGCCAACACCGCCAAATACCTCTGTGCCGATGCAGGTTTCGGTGCTGCCGACCGCGCGCTGCAACTGCACGGCGGCATGGGCTACTCCGAGGAGTACCACGTGTCGCGGTACTTCCGGGAATCGCGGCTGATGAAGATCGCCCCGGTGAGCCAGGAGATGATCCTGAACTTCCTCGGCGAGCACGTGCTCGGGCTGCCCCGGAGCTACTGAAGTGGGTTACGTGGCCTCCGACACGGCGTCCTCCGTCCCCGGTCAGGCGCCCCTCGACAGCGGCATGGTTATGTGATCGTTCATGAGTTCAGCTGATCGGCCGGCCGGCCCGCTGGCCGGGATCACGGTGGTGACCCTGGAGCAGGCCGTGTCGGCACCGATGTGCACTCGCGTGCTGTCGGATTTCGGGGCGCGGGTGATCAAGGTGGAAAACCCCAAGGGCGGTGACTTCGCCCGGCACTACGACGACGTCGTACTCGGCCCCGGAGGCCTGGCCGCGCACTTCGTCTGGTGCAACCGCAACAAGGAGTCGGTGGCGCTCGACCTGAAGTCCGACAAGGGGCTCGAGCTGCTGCACCGACTCCTCGACGAGGCCGACGTGCTCGTGTCGAACCTCGCGCCGGGATCGACCGGACGGCTGGGCATCACCGCGGCCGACATGGCCGAACGGCATCCCGGGGTGATCGCCGTCGAGATCGACGGCTACGGACCCGGCGGACCGTTGTCCCACAAGCGGGCGTATGACCTGCTGATCCAGGCCGAGTCCGGAACCTGTGCGGTGACGGGGCAGGCCGGCGCGCCGGCCAAGCCCGGCCCGCCGGTGGCCGATGTCAGCTCTGGCCTGTACTCGGCGTTGTCGATCATGGCCATGCTGTACGCCCGTGACACCGGACGTCGTGCCGGCGGTGGGGGAGTAGCGGTCAGCCTCTTCGACACCATGATGGACGTGATGGGCTACCAGCTCACCTACACCCAGCACTCCGGAATCGACCAACAGCCGCTGGGCATGAGCTCACCGGCGGTGGCGCCCTACGGCTCCTATGACACGGCCGACGGCCAGACGGTGGTGCTGGGCACCACCAACGACCGAGAATGGCAGCGCCTGGCCCGAGAGATACTGCGCCGCAACGACTTGGCTGACGACGAGCGGTTCGCCACCAACGGGCAGCGGGTGCGTAACCGGGCAGTCCTCGATGAGGCCATCGGCGCGTGGTGTGCCCGGCACGATCTCGCAGACATCCAGAAGACCGCCGACGACGCCGGGATCGGCAACTCCCGGTACAACGTTCCCAGCGAGGTCGTGGCCCATCCGCACCTCGCGGCTCGCAACCGGTGGCGTGAGGTGCAGACCGAGCGGGGACCGATCCAGGCGTTGCTGCCGCCGGCGGTGATCGACGGCTACGAATCGCCGATGGGTGCGGTGCCGGCCCTCGGCCAGCACACCGACTCCGTGCTGACGGAATTCGGCGTTGCGCCCGAAGAACTCGAATCGCTGCGGGAACGCGGTGCGATCGGGACGCCACGATGACCACGTCGGAGCCCGTGCTGCTGTGCCGCGACGAGGGCGGCGTGCGCACGCTCACGCTCAACCGGCCGCATCGCCGCAACGCGATCGACGCACAGTTGTGGGAGGAACTCGCCGACGCATTGCGCGCTGCGGCCCGCGACGACCTGCGTGCGTTGGTGATCACCGGCGCCGGCGGGGCCTTCTGTTCGGGCGCCGATGTCGGCACCGGGGAAACCATCCATCCGCGGCACAAGCTGCGACGGCTCAGCGAAGTCGCCCTGGCGCTGCACGAACTGGCGGTGCCGACCATCGCCAAGGTGACCGGCGTGGCCGTCGGTGCCGGCTGGAACCTCGCGCTGGGCTGCGATCTCGTTGTCGCCACACCCGAATCGCGGTTCTGCCAGATCTTCGCCAAACGCGGGCTGTCAGTCGATCTGGGCGGATCGTGGCTGCTGCCCAAGCTGGTCGGTCTGCAACAGGCCAAACGGCTGGTACTGCTGGCCGACACGATCGACGCCGCCGAAGCGCATTCCATGGGACTGGTCACCTGGGTCAAGAACGCCGACGAGATCGACGATTTCGTCGCCGAGCTGGCCCGGCGCCTTGCCCAGGGCCCGGCCTTCGCGCTGGCCCAGAGCAAGGCGCTGCTCAACGATGGCGCCAACACCACGCTGCGGGACGCGCTGGCCAACGAGGCCCGGGCCCAACCGGGTAACTTCGCGACCGCGGACTCCGCCGAGGCCTACGCGGCCTTCGCCGAGAAACGCGAACCGGTGTTCACCGGCGACTGGTCGCCGCACCTGAAGACGAAGGAGTAGACATGCGCGACACCGTGATCGTCGAGGCGGTACGCACCCCCGTCGGAAAGCGCAACGGCGGACTGTCGGACATGCACGCCGCCGACCTGTCCGCCGTCGTGCTCAACGCGCTGATGGAACGGGCCGGGATCGACCCCGAGATCGTCGACGACGTGGTGTGGGGGTGCGTCTCACAGGTCGGCGACCAATCCAGCAACATCGGCCGGTACTCGGTGCTGGCGGCAGGCTGGCCCGAGCACATACCCGGAACCACCGTCAACCGGGCCTGCGGGTCCAGCCAGCAGGCCCTGGACTTCGCGGCGGCCTCGGTGATGTCGGGACAGCAGGATGTCGTGGTCGCCGGAGGAGTCGAGGTGATGAGCCGGGTCCCGCTCGGCGCGGCACGCTCCACCGGAATGCCCTACGGGCCCAGAGTGCTTGCCCGCTACGGGGATTTCTCGTTCAACCAGGGCATCTCGGCGGAACTCATCGCGCAGAAATGGGGCTTCTCGCGCACCCGGCTCGACGAGTACTCAGCCCGCTCTCACGAACTCGCCGCCGCGGCCCAGGACGCCGGTGCGTTCGACGCCCAGATCCACCCGGTGTTGACCGACGCCGGCCCGGTGTCGGCCGACGAAGGCATTCGCCGCGGCACGACCGCCGAGAAGCTGTCCGGGCTCAAGCCGGCGTTCAAGGAGGACGGTGTGATCCACGCCGGCAACTCGTCGCAGATCTCCGACGGTGCCGCCGCGCTGCTCGTCATGGCCGAGGACAACGCGCTGTCGCTGGGCCTTACCCCGATTGCACGCTACCGCGCCGGGGCGGTCACCGGTGCGGATCCTGTGCTCATGCTGACCGGTCCGATCCCGGCCACCGAGAAGGTTCTGCACAAGTCGGGCGTGAGCTTGGACGAGGTCGGGGTGTACGAGGTCAACGAAGCCTTCGCCCCGGTGCCGCTGGCGTGGCTGGCCGAGACCGGCGCCGACGAAGCGCGGCTCAACCCGCTCGGCGGGGCGATCGCGCTGGGCCACCCGCTCGGTGCATCGGGCGCTGTGCTGATGACACGCATGATCAACCACATGCGGGACAACAACATTCGTTACGGGCTGCAGACCATGTGTGAAGGTGGCGGCACCGCCAACGCCACGCTGGTCGAGCTGATCGCCTGACCGGACACCGGGAGAAACACGTGCGCAGAGACCTGTTCACCGAGGACCACGAGGCGTTCCGCGAGTTGGCGCGCGACTTCGTCGAGAAAGAGGTCGTGCCCGACTATCCGTTGTGGGAGAAGGGCGGCCGGATGCCGCGCGAGGTCTTCCAGAAGATGGGTTCGCTCGGCATGCTCGGAATGGCGATCCCCGAGGAGTACGGCGGCGGCGGCGAACCCGACTACCGCTACAACGTGGTGCTGCAGGAAGAAGCCGCCCGGGCGCTGGTGACCTTGTCGACCGTGCGCACCCAGCTGGAGGTGATCCTGCCCTACTTCCTGCACTACGCCAACGCCGAACAGCGGGAGCGGTGGTTCCCCGGACTGGCGGCGGGCACGCTGCTCACCGCGATCGCGATGACCGAGCCCGGTACCGGCTCGGATCTGGCCGGCATGCGCACCACCGCGGTAAGAGACGGGGACCATTTCGTCGTCAACGGTGCCAAGACATTCATCACCGGCGGTATGCAGGCCGACCTGGTGGTGGTCGTCGCCCGCACGTCGACGGACCCGGACAACCGACGCCGAGGCCTGACTCTGCTGGTCGTGGAGGACGGAATGGACGGTTTCACCCGGGGACGGGAACTCGAGAAGATGGGCTGCAAGGTCCAGGACACCGCCGAACTGTCGTTCGTCGACGTTCGGGTGCCCGCGGCCAACGTGCTGGGGCAGGTGGACGAGGCGTTCGGCTATCTCGGGCACAACCTGCCGCAGGAGCGGTTGACGGTAGCGGTCGGCTCGGTGGCCCAGGCGCGCTCGGCCATCGCCGCGGCCATCGACTACACCCAGAATCGCAAAGTATTCGGAGCGTCGGTCTCATCTTTTCAAAACACCAAGTTCGAGCTCGCGGCCTGCTCGACGGAGGTGGAGGCCGCCCAGGCGATGCTCGACCGTGCGGTGGCGCTGCACGTGGAGGGGGAGCTGTCCGGGCCTGACGCCGCCCGGGTGAAGCTGTTCTGCACCGAGATGCAACAGCGGGTCGTCGACCGCTGCCTGCAGCTGTTCGGCGGCTACGGCTACATGATGGAGTATCCGATCGCCCGGCTGTACACCGATGCCCGCGTCGCCCGGATCTATGCGGGCACCAGCGAGGTGATGAAGGTGATCATCGCCAAATCGTTGGGGCTGTAGCCGGCGCTGGGTCGGTATCACCGCTCCCGCTCGAAGCTGTCGTTCCGGCCCGGCCGCCTCGTCGTCTCTCACCTGGACGCCTCGTCGGAGGCTCGGCGCCGCCGGCGCGACGGCGTTGACCTGCGACGTTACACGTGTCAAGAAATTCGTTAAGTGAGACCCTTGTCACAGCGCCCGAACCTACCTACTGTGTGTTCACTAGGTTGGATCGTGCCGAAGGAGTCATGTGTCAGCCCCCGAGCCCGCCACCGCCCTGCAGACGCCGAGGCGGCCTTACGCGGCCCTTCTCGCCAAAGGCGAGGATCGTCGGCAGCGCATCCTCGGCGTGGCGGAGCGGCTGCTGGCCCGCAACGGGTGGCGGAACACCTCCCTGGCTCAGATCGCCAGGGAGGCCGGGGTCACCCCTGCCGGCCTGCTGCACCATTTCGAGTCCAAAGAGCAGCTGCTCAACGCCGTGCTGGACGCCCGCGACGCCGACGATGCGACCCACGCGGACTACCGATCCGGCGACCTCATCACCGAGATCAGCCGTGTCCCGGAGCGATTCCAGCGCGAGCCCGAACTGGCCGGAACGTTCACCGTCCTACTCGCTGAGAACATCGCCCCCGACGCACCGCTGCACGACCGTCTGCACAAGCGCTACCGCGACGCCGCCGACATCATCACGACGATCATCGAACGCGGTCAGCGCGACGGCGATTACCGCACCGATTTCGACGCTGCCACCAAGGCTGTGGAGATTCTCGCCTTCATCAACGGAATGGAGACCTTATGGTTGCTCGATCCATCAATCCCGCTGACCGAGGTGTTCACGGGGTACGCGGACTCGCTGAGGCGGGATCTGACCGCGACAAGACCGCAGACCACGCCGACATGAGATATCGGCTCGATGTCGTCGCCCCGACCGTGCTCGATGCGGTCCAGTTCGCCGGCGGTTGGATCTTCGACCGCGTGATGGCCGGCTGGGATGTGACCGTGCTGATTGCCGACAACGCTGACGTCCGCCCGCTGGAGATCCTGGGAGCAGTTCCCCGGGACCTGGAATCGGTGCTGGAGTCGTGGGCCGAGCGTCCCCATCCGCAGACCGTCGCCGTGTCCGCGGATCTGTTCAGCCGTGATGAGCGGGTACGCCGAGGCGTGGTCGGGGCACTGGATCAGGGTGCCACCGAGGTCACGCTCTGGGGGGAGCCGCTTCCAGCGGAGCTGGACAGCAGCGTCGACTCCGTCGTGCATCGGCTCAGCGCCGCCGCCCGTGCCTTCAAGGCCCAGGCGCTGGGCGCCTGCGGGGTCCCCGACCGAGGCGTCGCGCCGGTCGAGACGTTCAGCTGCGGCATGATGGCCTCGGTCGCCGCGGATCTCGTTCCAGCCAGCTGATCACCGGAGATCGATCAGCACCTTGCCGATCGCGCACCCATCGCTCACATGGCGAAGGGCCGCGACGATGTCGTCCAGCGGAAACACCGCCCCGACATGAGGTTTCACGCGACCTGAAGTGAGAAGCTCGCGCAACTCGCGCTCGTTGCGAGCGTAGTCGTCGACCGGTACGTCCTGGAACTGGAACCCCATCAGCTGAACACCTTTCAGCAGGACGAGGTTCAACGGGATCCGGGGTATCACGCCCGACGCGAAACCTATGGTGACGAATCGGCCCCGGCGGCGCAGCGACCGAAGAGCCGGCTCGCTGAGGGTGCCACCGACCGGGTCGAGGACCACGTCGGCCCCCTCCGGTAAGCGCTCGCGCAGCGCCACGCGCAGGTCGCCGGCCGTGTGGTCGATCAGCCGCGTCGCGCCGTAACAGGCTGCGGCATCGAGCTTCTCGGTAGAGGACGCCACCGCCGTCACCACCGCGCGGAGCGCCACCGCGATCTGTACCGCAGCCAACCCGACACCTCCGCCCGCCCCGAGCACGACGACCTCGTCCCCGGACTGCACCCGTCCCACCGAGCGCAGGCTGTGATAAGCAGTGCGGTGTGCGACGCCCGCTGCCGCCGCGGTGACGTCGTCGATGCCGTCGGGAATGGGGGACAAGCTCGAGGCATTCACAACGACGCGTTGCGCGAACGCACCGTGCATCCCGGTTCCCGTCACCCGGTCCCCGACAGTGAACCCGGTGCCGGGGGAGCCGATTTCGTCCACCACGCCGGCGAACTCGCTGCCGGGCACGAACGGCGTGTCGATACTGACCTGGTAGTCGTCGGCGACCAGCAGGACGTCGGGAAAGTTGACCGCCGCCGTCGACACGCGTACCCCGACCTGCCCCGGTCCCGCCGGCGGGACGGCGTGGTCCTCCACGCGGATCCTCTCCGGCGGCCCGTGTTCGCGGCAGATCGCAGCACGCACCACGGCGCTACCCCCGGTAGTCCGTGGACTCGGCGAGGTCGGCGGCCGACGTCATCAGCTCGGTGACGACCGGCCCGAACGCCAGCAACTTCGGGTCGTCACCGGCACGCTGGAAACCCTGCTCCAGGACGATGGCCAACTTCCACTTGGCGAGCACCAGGTAGTAGTCCAGGTCGTCGACCTGACGTCCCGACACGTCGGCATAGTGCGTGACCACGTCGTCGCGCGACGGCATGCCACGCATGTCGACATAGCCCATCTCCGATGATGCTGGATTTGCCGTGTCCACCGGCCAGGACTGCACCATCCACGCCAGATCCAGTTTCGGGTCACCCACCGTGCCCATCTCCCAGTCCACGACCGCCGCCAGCCGGGCGGGCGCACCGTGGCGGTACATCACATTGGCGAACTGGTAGTCACCGTGCATCAGGCCGGGGATGAAATCCAGTGGCCTGTGGGCACGCAGCCAGTCGGTGGCGACCTGCAACCCCGGCAGCTCCCGGCGCTTGATGCGGTCCAGGAAACCGGTCCACCGGTCCACCTGCCGTTCGTGAAAGCCCTCTGGCCTGCCCAGATCCGTCAGACCCCTGGCGCGCCAGTCGACCTTCGACAGCAGTGCGATGCCCTCGGCGAGCTGATAGCTCAATCCTGGGCGGGTGGACGGGTCACTGTCGAACGGTTCCGGCCACCGGCCGTGGATGTCCATCGGCGACCAGCCGTCGATGAAGCCCATCAGATAGAAAGGGCGCCCGAGGATCTCGGGATCGGCGCAGACAGCGACCGCCTCCGTGTGGGGGACGTCGGTGCCGTCGAGGGCTTCGATGATGCGCCACTCCCGCAGGATGCCCTTGTCGCGGTCCGGGGGTGCGCCGGGCGGTGGCATCCGCAGCACGCAGCGGGTGTCACCGCGGGTGATCTCGTAGATGACGTTCTGGGTACCGCCGGACAGAAATCGGGAGTTGAGCGGCTCTCCCGTGCCGGGCAGCGCCGCGTCGTCCATCCATGCCGCCAGCCGGCGGGTGTCGAGCGGCTCGGTCACAGATTGCCCACCTCGTGTTCGAGGTAGTCGGCGAATTTGGCTTGGGCTGCTTCTCGTTTGGCCGGGATCCATTCGCTCGGCCAGGTGCCGTCGGCGGGGGTGTAGTCGCGCAGCACCTGTTTGGCCACTGTCGCCTTGTGAACCTCGGTCGGGCCGTCGGCCAATCCCATCACCGCGGCGCCGGTGACCATTCCGAGGAACGGGACCTCGTTGGTGACGCCGAGCGCGCCATGGACCTGCATGGCGCGCCAGGCGATGTCGTGCAGCACGGTGGGCATGACGACCTTCACCGCGGCGATGTCCTTGCGGACCTTCTTGTAGTCGTTGTATTTGTCGATCTCCCAGGCGGTGTAGAGCACCATGAGCCGGAACTGCAGCAGCTGGGCGTAGGAGTCGGCTATGTACCCCTGGACGAACTGCTTGTCCGACAGCCGGCTGCCTTGTGTCTGGCGGCTCAGTGCGCGTTCGCACATCATGTCCAGAGCCTTGCGGGAAAGTCCGATGGTGCGCATGGCGTGGTGGATCCGGCCGCCGCCCAGCCGGGTCTGGGCTATCACGAAGGCTTGTCCCTCACCGCCGAGTAGCGAATCGGCGGGAACGCGGACGTTGTCGTAATGGATCAGAGCGTGGCTGCCCTGTCCGGACTGTTCCCCGTAGAGGCCGATGTTGCGTTCGATCTTCACCCCGGGAGTGTCGGTGGGCACCAGGAACATCGACATCCCCTGATAGGCGCTCACCTCGGGGTTGGTCACCACCATCACGATCAGAAACGACGACGTCGCGGCGTTGGAGGAGAAGAACTTCCAGCCGTTGATGACCCAGTCGTCACCGTCGCGGACCGCCGACGTGGTGAACATGGTGGGGTCGGCGCCCGCGTGCGGTTCGGTCATCGAATAGCAGGAGAACAGTTCGCCGTTCAGCAGGGGCATCAGATAGCGTTGCTTCTGTTCCTCGGTGCCGTAGTGGGCGATGATCTCCGCGTTGCCGGTGTCGGGCGCCTGGCAACCGAAGATGATCGGCGCCCACTGCGAGCGGCCCAGGATCTCGTTGAGCAGAGCGAGTTTGAGCTGTCCGTAGCCCTGACCGCCCAGTTCGGCGCCCAGGTGGGTGGCCCACAGCCCGCGCCGGCGCACCTCCTGCTTCAGCGGGTCGATCACCTCGCGCCGCTTGCCCTCCAGCGGCATGAACTGCTGGTGGGGGAAGGCGAGGTCGAGCGGTTCGATCTCGTCGCGCACGAACTCGTCGGCCCAGTCGAGCACCTTCTGGTACTCCGGGTCGGTCTCGAAATCCCACATGCGGCCTCCTTGCCGTCAACGGATGGTGCGGCGCGCGAAGCCGTCGATCACGGCCATGATGTCGGCGGTGACGACCGCGGCGAACGACCGTTCGCCGAAAGCGCCTGCGGCCCAGTGCCGGGCGCCTTCGCTCACGAGCGTCTGAGACAGATAGGCGAGGTGGGCGATGTCGTCGTCGGTTGCCGTGCCGGCGAGTTTCCCGTCGGCGTGCGCGCGAGTCAGGAATTCTGTGAACATGTCGGTCTCGGCGTCTGCGGCTGTTCCCTCGGCGAGGATGCGGTGCTCCTGGCGATACCCCTCGAGGATGGTCTCGATGATCAGATCGCGGGGGTTGCGCGCCATGGACCGTTCGAAGGCGGTGAGGGCTGCGCAGAGCACCGGTTCGATTTCGTAGGGCTTGTCGAGCAGGTCGTGGATCGTGCGGTGGGCCGACTGGGTAGACAGCACGCCCACTTCGAACAGCACATCCTCCTTGCGGGGGAAGTAGAAGTAGAACAGCGCTTTGGAGACGCCCGCGGCGGTGCAGATGTCGGCGACGGTGGTCGGCGCATACCCCTGGGTGCGCCACAGCGCCATCGCAGCCTGCACCAGTGCCCGCTTGGTCTCGCGCGACTTCGCCCGCTGAAACGACGCGCGACGCTGACCACGGTCAGCATCGGGGTTCGCTCGGGCTGCCGCCATATCCGCAAATTACCGGACTGAAAGAGAGCGAACAATAGCTGACCTGAGTCCAACTAATTCCGCACTCCGGAAAGCCGGGAACGTCAGAGAACAGGGCCCGACATCACTGCGCAGCTGACGTCGGATCTTTCTGTCCTGGGAGGTGGGCGTGCTGGACCCCGGCTCGCCGGGTCAGGTAGTCGATCTGAAGATGAATGGCGTACAACACCAACGGGGGCAGCACGATGAAGGGGATGTTCTCCGCGATGAACTTGAACCCCAATCCGTAGGCGCCCTGCCCGATGTTCGCGAACCCGGCGCCGACCTCGGCGAGGAAATAGACGGCGGTGCTGCTCATGAGCACCGCGCAACCGGCGAATGCCACCCACAGGCAACGGATGCGTGACTCGGTGGGCAGCGTCGGCCGGACGAGCCGTAGCCACATCACGAAAACGGTCGCACCGGTGCAGACGCCGACGATCTCCAAGGCGAAGATCCAGGGGTTTCCGCTGACGTAACGGGTGTCGGCCAGTGCGTACTGCCACCACAGCCATTTCCAACCCGGATCGTCGGTCGGGGTCCAGAAGCCCAGCGGGTGACCGATCAGGAAGACGAGTTCGTAGCCGATCTGGCTGCAGGCGGTGTAGGGGAGATAGAACAACGTCAGCTCGGCAGCCTTGTCGATTCGGGTTCGTTTCTCCCCGGGCGCATCCCACAACAGCACGAAGGGAAGAAGTATCACGGGGATTCCGAACATGAGGTTCGCGATGACGTCCACCGTGAAGCTCGGTGGAACGATTCCGACGCTCACGCCGACGGTCAGCAGAACAAACATGGCGACAGTGAAGATCGCGACGCCGGTGTAGATCCGCAGTCGGTGGGGCGCCCATGGCTGCGCGAAATCTGGCTCGTTCTCGAGCGTCGTCACATTATCGGGCATGCTGCAACCTCCGTTGCTGCCGGTCATCAACTGCTTGTACTCAGCGGAGCTATCGGGTTTCCGCAGTTGGCAGTGATCCTCCTGTCGCGCCACCGGGGCCTGAGTGGAGCCGTCGTTGACGGCGGCCGACCGGTATGAAAACCTGATACGCAAAGATGAGAATAGCATTCTCGCTCGATGAGATTGTCGAATGGAGTGACATGGCGGAGGACCTCACGAAGGTCGACTTCTTTCGGGACAGCCGATTGACCGACGACCCGTACACGTTCTACGAAGCCCTGCGCGAGAAGTGTCCCGTCGCCAAAGAGGAGCACTACGGCGTCACCATGGTGACCGGCTGGCAGGAGGCGGTGGACGTCTACAACGACGCCGAGACGTTCTCGTCGTGCATCTCGGTGACAGGGCCGTTCCCCGGTTTCCCGGTGTCCCTGGAGGGCATGGAGGACGGAGACGTCACCGCACTGATCGAGCAGCACCGTGACGAGATCCCGTTCAGCGATCAGCTGCCGACGCTCGACCCGCCGACCCACACCAATCATCGCGCGCTGCTCATGCGATTGATCACGCCCAAGCGTCTGAAGGAAAACGAGGACGCGATGTGGCAGCTCGCCGACGACATCCTCGATGACTTCCTCGCTCCGGGGGAAGGCGAGTTCATCAAGGGTTTCGCCGGACCGTTCACCTTGCGGGTCATCGCCGATCTGCTCGGGGTGCCCGAGGCGGACCGTCCGGAACTGCTCGAGCGGCTCGCGCGTGGCACCCACGGCAGTGGGCTGGGCAACGCGGACAAGACACTGACCAAGACGCCGCTGGAGTACCTCTACGACGTGTTCGCCACCTACGTCGAGGACCGGCGCGCCGAGCCCCGTGACGACGTTCTCACCGGACTGGCCACGGCCAGCTTCCCCGACGGAACGATGCCTGAGGTCGGCGACGTCGTGCGGGTGGCCACCAACGTGTTCTCCGCCGGTCAGGAGACCACGGTGCGGCTGCTGTCCACCGCGCTCAAGGTGCTCGGCGACCGGCCTGACATCCAGCAGAAGTTGCGCGCCGACCGCAGCCTACTGCCGAACTTCATCGAGGAATGCCTGCGGATCGAAAGCCCGGTCAAAGGAGACTTCCGGCTGTCTCGGGTGCCCACCACCGTCGGAGACCAATCCCTCGGCGCGGGTTGCACCGTGATGGTCATCAACGGTGCAGCCAACCGGGACCCGCGCCGTTTCGAGGACCCCGACGACTTCGATCCGGAGCGCAAGAATGCCCGCCAGCACCTGGCCTTCGGTCGTGGCATCCACAGTTGCCCGGGGGCGCCGCTGGCACGGGCCGAGACCCGCGTCGGGTTGGAGCGGCTGCTCGACCGCACCACCGATATCCGCATCTCGGAGAGCAAACACGGTCCCGCTGAAAGCCGGAATTACCAGTACATCCCGACGTACATCCTGCGCGGGCTCACCGAGCTGCACCTCGAATTCGACCTCGCGTGAGCGTGTGCGAGTGAAGGTCTGCAAATGAGAGTCGCTGTCGACGAGGACCGCTGCGCCGGGCACGGAATGTGTCTGACGTTGTGTCCCGAGGTGTTCGAGATGACCGAAGACGGCTGGGCCGTGGCCGATCCCGGTGACGTTCCGCCTGGGCTGGAAGACGCAGCGAGGGAAGCCGTACAGAACTGCCCCGAGCGGGCTATCCGCGAAATCGACTGATTGGAAGACGAACCAACGTGGCCAAGGGATATGTAATCATCACCGAGGAAATCAAGGATCCAGCGGGCATGGCCGAATACGGCAAACTGGCGTCGAAGACCATGGCCGGGGCGACGGTTCTGTCGATCGGACACAACCCCACGGTCATCGAAGGTGACTGGCCGGCAACCCAGACCGTGCTGCTGGAGTTCGAATCCGTCGATGCCGCCAAAGAGTGGTACTACTCGGACGCCTATCAGGAAGCGGTGAAGCTGCGCCAGGCTGCGGCCGACTGCAATGGGGTGATCGTCTCCGGCTTCTGAGGGTGCCGGAGGCGCGGTTTCGCCGCACGAATGATCCCGGAATGCCAAGAACGGCGGTGCGTCGCCGTGCAAACGCGCGATCGCGGTCGCTGGAGCTGGTACGGCCAGCTATCTCAGGACACGCACTGGAACATGGGACCAGCCGGCGACATTCTGCATCGCGACTCGCCGGCACCCGTCCCAGAGCACTTCGTGGCGCGGCATGAAATCCAGCAGCCGCTCCAGCGCGATGGCGCTCTCCATCCGGGCCAGCGCGGCACCGAGGCAGCTGTGCACGCCATAGCCGAAGCCGAGGTTCTGAGCCTCCGTGCGGTCCCGGTCGATGTCGAACTTGTCGGCGTCGGTGAATGCCTCAGGGTCGCGGTTGGCTGACCCGCCGAGCAGAAAGACCGGCTTGCCGGCGGGAATGGTGACTCCGTGCAGCGTCACCTCTTTCATCGACCGGCGCACGTTGTACTGGGCCGGCGCCTCGTATCGCAACAGCTCCTCGACCGCGGCGGGGATCTTGTCGCGGTCGTCGAGCAGCTTTTGCCACTGGTCTGGGTTCTGGGCGAATGTCACGGCTGCATTGCCGATCAGCTTGGTGACGGTTTCGGCGCCAGCGCCACCGAGAAGCGTTGCGAAGCCGGCGATCTCGAAGTCATCGAGGCTCTCCTTCTGCCCGTCTTCCCGTTCGATCTCCGCCTGTACCAGGCGGGTGAACATGTCATCCTGCGGCTCAGCTCGCCGCTGCTGTATCAACTCGTAGTAGAGCGCCATCGCTTCGGCGATGGCCTGCTGTCCCTCCGCCGACATCTCGATCTGGCCGGGTTCGCGATGCAGCGAGGTGTCCACCCACTGGCGCACCTGCTGACGACGTTCGGCAGGTACGCCCAGCATCTGGGTGATCACCTCGACCGGAAAGAATGCCGCGAATTCCTGTACCACATCGAAGCGTTGAGGGTCGGCCGCGGTGAAACACCGGTCGATGGTGCCGACGACCATGGGCTTCAAGTTGGCGATCTGGCGAGGGGTGAAGACCTTGTTGACCAGGCTGCGCATCTTGCGGTGCTCCGGCGGGTCCATCAGGATGATCATCTTCATCGGCACCGGCTCGCCCGACTTCACCATCGCCAAGTCCAGCCCGTAGGCCGACGAGAACGTCTCGTGGTCCTTGAAGGCCGCGGCTACGTCGGCGTGGCGCGACAGCGCGTAGAAGTCGTGCTCGGCGTTGTAGTAAACCGGAGCTTCCTCACGCAGTCGCCGATAGATCTCCCAGGGGCCGTTGAAGAATTCTTCTGAGAACGGATCGAAGACGAGCTCAGTCGCCGTCATTCGTCACGGATCGCGATGGCCTGCCGCGGGCACTGCCGCACGGCCTCTTTCACCTGCTGCTCGTTCTCGGGCGTCACCTCGTCCTGCAGCACGTGCAGATAGTCCTCATCGTCCAGATCGAAGACCTCTGGGATGATGCCCATGCATACGCCGTTGCTTTCGCAGAGCCCGAAGTCGACGTCGATTTTCTGTGTCATCAGTTCAACACCTTCACGGGAACATGGTGGTAGCCGGCGACATTCTGCATGTTGACCCGCTCGAGACGGTCGAATGCGACGTCGAACCGCGGCATGAAGTCGAGCAGATGATCCAGCGCGATCGCGGTTTCCATGCGGGCCAGTGCCGCGCCCAGGCAACTGTGGATGCCGTAGCCCAAACCGAGGTTCTGCGCCTGGGTGCGGTCCCGGTCGATGTCGAATGTCTCGCCGTCGTCGAAAGCCCGAGGATCGCGATTGGCGGCGGCGCCCATCAGGAACACCGGCTTGTTCGCCGGAATCCTGCCGCTGGGCAACTCTACGTCCTTGAGGCTGTAGCGGACGTTGTACTGCACCGGCCCGACGTAGCGCAGCAATTCTTCGACGGCCGCGGGAATCTTGCTGCGATCGTCGAGCAGCTTCTGCCACTGCTCGGGGTGTCGGGCGAACTCGACCACCGCGCTGCCGACCAATTTCGTGACCGTCTCGGCACCGGCACCGCCGAGTAGCGTGGTGAAGCCGGTGATCTCGATATCGTCGAGCTGGCGCATCTCCCCGTTCTCGCCGGGAATCTGCGCGGCGATCAGCCTGCTGATCATGTCGTCCTGGGGATTTTTGCGACGCTCCTGGACCAGGCCGTAGTAATACATCCCCGAATCGATGTTGGCCTGCATGTTCTCGTCGTCCATCTCGATCTGACCGGGCTTGCGATGCAAGCTGGTGTCGATCCAGTGCCGGACCTGCTGACGGAATTCCTCGGGTACCCCGGCCATCCGGGTGATGACCTCCACCGGGAACGGTCCGGAGAAATCCTGAACGACGTCGAAATTGTCCGGGTCGGCCTTACTCAAGTACTGCTCGACGAGCTCGACGACGGTGTCGCGCTGCGACTGGATCGCCCGAGGTGTGAACGCCTTGTTCAGCAGGCTGCGCATGTGGCGGTGATCGGGAGGATCCATGAAGATGATGGACTTCTGCGGCACGTCGCCTGAGCGGACCATGCCGAGATCGCAGCCGCGCGCCGACGAGAACCCGTCATGATCCTTGAACGCTGCGGCGACGTCGGCATGGCGGGTCAGCGCGTAGAAATCCTGCTCTTCGTCGTAGTAAATCGGCGCCTCGTCGCGCATTCGCCGATAGATCTCATAGGGATTGTCGAAGTACTCCTGGGCGACCGGGTTGAACACCAAAGTGGGCTTTGTCATCATGTCCTCCTCGGCGCGGTATGCAGAGCCGGAAACGTTACGGAAGGCTGTTTCACTGTAATGGTTCCAGTATGGGACACGTGGTCTCGAAAGTCAGCTGATTGGGCAACGGCGGCGCGCGCGATCATGGGGTCACCGTCTTCAGAATTTCGTCGAACTCACCGAGGTCATCGTTGAGGTCGTCGACCGTGTCCCGCACCACCGCGATGTCTTTGCCGATGAACTCGCTGACGGCGGCGAGAAACGCCTCGGCCGAGCCGGTCCTGGCGATCATCGAGAGCACTCGGCTCTCCGCGCTTCCGTGCGTCAGCGCGTTGAGCAGCGGCGTCTCGCCGACGCCGAGCCGGGAGGCGAGCCGGACTGCTTCGGTGACCAGTCCGATCTGGGCGGCGAACAGGGTGTTGTTGACGAGCTTGACGGCCTGGCCTGTCCCGGTGGGACCGGTGTGCAGGATGGGATCGCCGTAGCTGCTCAGTACAGGGCGGGCCCGTTCCAGTGCCTCGTCGTCACCGCCGACGAACAACGTCACTGACCCCGCGGCGATGTCGTGCGGCCCGCCGCTGACCGGCGCGTCGATGACCGCCACGTGGTGATGCTTCGTCGCGATCGACTGCGCGGTCTTCGGGCTGCCGGTGGTGTGCAGGATCAGGACAGAGCCTGGGGCGGATCCGGCGACCAGATCGCCGTCCAGACACAGCTCCTTGACCTGGTCGTCGCTGAATACACACACCACGACGACGTCGGCGCCGGTGGCCACCGCAGCCAGGTCGGTGACCGGCTCGGCTCCCTGTTCAGCCAGCGCAGCGGCCTTCTCGCCGGCGCGCGCCAGCACCCGGACCTCGTGGCCGGCGCCGACGAGGCGGGTCACCATCGGGGTGCCCATGCGGCCCGCACCGACGAAACCGACACGGGTCATCGGGTTGCTCTGCTCTTCGCGCAAGCGCTCATCGTGCTGCTCTGCTCTTCGCGCAAGCGCTCATCGTGCTGCTCTGCTCTTCGCGCAAGCGCTCATCGTGCTGCTCTGCTCTTCGCGCAAGCGCTCATCGGCCGTACTCCATGGCCGCCAGCGCCGCGTCCGCCGCGGTGAACACCGCCCCCTCCGGGGCCGACGCGGCGGACGCGAGGCTGGCAGCGTGCCGGACGTCCTTCTGCAGCAATGCCCCGGCGATCGGGGCCAGACCCTCCAGCGTTCCGCCGAACATCGAGATACTGCCGACCGCCTTGCTGGTCGCCGACCCCCGGTTGAGCACCTCGACCAGCTTGTCCCGCGCGATGCTGAGCGATTCACCCAACTCCAGCGTGCTCACCGCGCTGCCCAGATTCGCGCTGAACAGCAGGTTGTTCAAGATCTTGGTGCTCTGCCCGGCACCGAGCGGGCCGAGGTGCACGATCGGGTCGGCGTAGGTGGCGAACACCGGCCGGCACCGTTCGACGACCTCCTCGTCGCCGCCGACCATGACCAACAGCGTGCCCTCCTCGACTGCGGGGCCGCCGCCGGAAACCGGTGCATCGATGACCGAGACGCCCTGTGCGCCAGCCATTTCGGCGATGTCACGGCACGTGTCGGGATGAACGGTGCTGTGGATTGCGACGATGCCGCCTTCGGCGAGCCCGGCCAATACGCCGTTGTCTCCGTTGAGTACCTCGCGGACGTCGTCGTCACCGACGACACACAGGCACACCAGGTCGCTGGCGGCAGCCAACTCGGCCGGTGTCGCAGCCGTCTTCGCCGGAGTGTGCGCGTAGGGCTCCAGGCTGGCCGGTCGGCGCGCCCACAGCGTGGTCTCGAAGCCCCCCTCGGCGATCCGCCGCGCCATGGGCCCGCCCTGGCTGCCCAGTCCGATGAATCCGACGCGCATCAACTCGCCTCCACTTGCTCTCGGTCGCGGCCGCTGCCTGCGATGCATTCTTCGAGGAACGACAGCACGTTCCGGTGGTACCGGTCTGCGGTTCTGCCGACGCTCAAGTTGTGTCCGCTGTTTGCCATGTGGTTCAGCCGGACAGGACCCGCGAACAGATCCGTGATCGCGCTCAGCGACTCCGGCGTCGTTTCCCATACTCTCTCGTGATCGGCGACGCTGAACTGCACCGGCACAGTCACTCTCGCGGCAATCGCCGGAAAATCCCGGCGCGCCCAGTGAGCGGTCACCTTGGACTCGTAGGCCACCCCGGGTGCCGAGAGGCCACCGGTGAGGACCTCGGCGGGGTAGAGATCGGTCGGCTGCCAGAGCAGATCGCGTAACCCCGCCGGTCGGGAGGTGACCGTGGCCTCGCTGATGATTGCTTTGGCCTCGTCGGTATAACGCAGACCAGTGCCGGACAACTCCACGCCGACCACGTCGTCCGCGGCGGCCGCCATCCGCAGCGCCAATTCGCAACCGGCCGAGTGGCCGAGCAGGAAGAACCCCGCGCCACGGCTTCCCGGGCCCAGCATCTTCTCGGCCGCGGCCAGCGCAGCACTCACCCGGCGTTCCGGGTCGGCGAACTCGCCGGCGTACACCGCAGAAGAACCGTAGCCCGGTCGGTCCAGGGCGATAGCGGTGAAACCCTCTGCCGCCGCCGCGCGCAGCAGCGAAAGCGTCGGGTTGCCCGGGCAGTCGAAGTACGCCGAGGACGTCGCGCCGCCATGCGCGGCGACGATGACCGCCCGCGGCTCCGGCGCGGCCGCGTCGAGCCCCGACATCGGAATGCCGTCGACGACAACGACGCGGGGACGCGGGGCAGGTCCAGTCACGTGGGCTCAGGCCTCCGTCCGTAGCAGCATCACACCGCTCGGTGTCAGGCCGCCGCTGCTGACCACCGCCACTTGGGCATCGTCGACCTGGCGTGGTCCGGCTTCACCCCGCAACTGGGCGACCGCCTCGTGGATCAGACCCATGCCGTGGGTGCGGCCGTGAGACAACTGGCCGCCGTGCGTGTTCAGCGGGATCACGCCGTCGCGCGCGATGGCCGTCCCTCCGTCGAGGAAGTCCTTGGCCTCACCGATCCCGCAGAACCCGAGCGCCTCCAGCCACGAGAGACAGTTGAACGTGAATCCGTCGTAGAGTTCGGCTACGTCGACGTCGCCGGGCCGCAACGATGTTCGCGTCCACAGGTGCGCAGCCTGGCCGAGCACTTGAGGTTCGTGCGTCAGCGTGGTCTGGTCCCAGTCGGTGCGTTCGATGATCTGGGTCCCGACCGCTTCGAAGTACACCGGCGGCTTCGGAAGATCGCGGGCGGCATCCACCGCGGACACGACGACCGCGACAGCGCCATCACAGGGCACGTCGCAGTCGTAGAGCCCGAACGGCGTGGTGATCGGCCGCGCGGTGAGAT